>NZ_JAFCXL010000005.1:0-266072 GCF_049898325.1 Massilia sp. DWR3-1-1
ATGAGTGCCAGGAAAAATGCACCGCGCTGGATCCGGCAACTCAAAGTGATCGGTCAGTGGCCCGGACAGAGCGCGCCACCGGCTAACGCCTGATACAAGCGCCGAAACGAGGGGTCGGATCCGGCGCTCGCCTCGAACCCATCGCGGGGTGGGCTTGGATGGTGCGTGCTTACGCTAATGGGCTTTCACGGTAACGGTGAAAGCGCCATTTTTTTGGGCGTGGCGGGGCCATTGCTTGCCAATAAATTAAGCAATCGCAATCTTTAATTGTCAAGATGGCAGCGTCGCCCCTGCCGCGTCAACTTGTCCACTTGCCAAGTCGGGATCATGAAAATTCGATCCCCTCCCACGCGAGCCAGGCATGCGCCCCGTTTCTTTTCTCGTGCTGTTGCTGGCCGCGGCCACCAGCGCCGCCGCCGACCATGATGAACTCGACGCCACCCTGCGGGCGCCCTACCGGGGCGTGCCCGGCAGCGACGCGCGCACGTTCACCATCGTCCTCGAGCATCCGTTCACGCAGCCGCTGATGCAGCCATTGACGGTCGACTGGCGTTTCGAGCTGGCCGCCGCAGACGGGCGCGTCGTCAAGACCTGGCGCGGCGCGCAGTTGCTGTCCGGTCCCCCGGTGACGATCGAGGTGGCCTGGGATGGCCGGCTCGCCGACCCCCGCGCCGCCGCTCCCGCCGGCCACTACCGCGCCACCCTGGTCGCCGACACCGTCGTGCAAAGCTGGCAGATCGCCGTGGGCGCCGTCGCCGCGCCGGCCATGCCGCCGCCGCTGGGCATGGCGCCGTCGCCCTGGCAGATCGTGCTGGGCAACCTGCACAGCCAGACCGGCCACAGCGACGGTGGCGGGCCTTTGACCAGCTGCCAGGGCGCGCAGGCGCCGCAAAGTTCGCCCCTCGGTCCCGCCCAGGCGTTCGCCTACGCCGACCGTCACGGCCTCGACGTCCTCGTCGCCTCCGAGCACAATCACCTGTACGACGGTGGCACCGGCACCAATGCCGGTGCCACGCCGGCCAGCGTGCGCGATCTGTACCAGGCCGGCCTGGCCGCCGCCGCCGACTACAACCGCGCCCACCCCGGCTTTCTCGGCATCTACGCCACCGAGTGGGGGGTGATCGACAAGGGCGGCCACCTGAACATTTTCAATGCCGACGGCTTGCCCGGCTGGGAGCGCAACGGCGCCGGCGAACTGCTGGCCGATGTCGCCACCCCGAAAGGCGATTACGGCGCCCTGTACGCCACCATGCGCCAACGGGGCTGGATCGGCCAGTTCAATCACCCCGCCAGCAGCGGCCAGTTCGTCATCGACGGCAAGCCGCTCGCCTACACCGAGGATGGCGACGCCGTCATGGTGCTGTGCGAAGTGGTCAACACGCACGCCTTTTCCGTCAGCGAGGACGAGACTGAAAGCCGCCGCAGCAATTATGAAAATGCCTGCAACGGTCTGCTCGAGGCGGGCTATCACGTGGCCTTGAGCAGCAACCAGGACAACCATTGCGCCAACTGGGGCATGTCCTACACCAACCGCACCGGCGTGCTGCTGCGCGTCGGCGACACCCTCACGCAGGCCACCTTCCTCGACGCCCTGCGCGCGCGCCGGGTATTTGCCACCATGGACAAGGGGGCCGCCCTGCTGTTCACCGCCAATGGTCACATCATGGGCGAACGCATCACCAACAGCGGCCCCTTGCAGCTGCTGGCCAGCTACACCAGCAGCGCCGGCCAGCGCCCGGCGTCCGTGGCGATCATCGAGGGCGTGCCGGGCCGCAACGGCAGCGTCACCACGCTGGCGACGCAGGCCGGGCTGACCATCGTGCCATCGATCGGCGCGCATTTTTATTATGCCCGGGTGACCCAGGCGGACGGCAATCTGCTGTGGTCGGCGCCGATCTGGGTGCAGCAGACGGCACTTGCCGCTGACTAATGGCAGGCCCCGTTTAGATACTGAACAGCATCTCGTCTGGGCGTGATCAAACCCACGCCCGGTTCGCCTTGCGCATGCACCGCCGGATTCCGTACGCTCGTTGACAAGGTGTTAGCTGCCGCACTTGTCGGCTACGCCGCCACGCCATCGACTTTCGACTTTCGACAGGAGCGTCACCATGAAGGCCACTGCCAGCACCGTGTTTCGCGCTGTACTGTTTTGCATCTTGCTGCCATCCGTCACCAGCGCCACGGCCGGCAAGCACCGTCCGCCCGGGCCGCGCGACGTCGATCCCCAGTACCTCACCCAGCCGGGTACGGCCGAACTGCCGCTGCGCTACCAGGCGCCGCCCGGGGCCGCCGCCGCCGCACGCTTTGCCTACTGGACCAACCTGGCCTGGCAGGTGGTGGCCTACGATCACACGGCGCCCGCGCAGGCCGGCCTCGAGCGCGACGCCGAGCAGCTGGGGCCCACCCGTTCCAGCCGCGCGCTGGCCATCGTCCACCTCGCCATCTACGATGCCGTCAACGCCATCTGCCGTCGCTACCCCGGCTACAGCGGCGCGTTGCCCGCCTTCGCCGACAGTTCGAAAGACGCCGCCATCGCCAGCGCCGCGCACGACGCCCTGGTCGGCCTGTACCCGCGCCAGGCGGCGCGCATCGATGCCTGGCTGAGCGCCGACCTGGCGCGCCTGCCGGCCGGGCGCGCCACCCTCAATGGCATCGATGTGGGGCGCCGCGCCGCCGCCGCCATCCTCGCCCTGCGCGCCAACGACGGCGCCTACGACGACGATCCGGTGGTCGGCCAGGGCTATTTCCCCGGCACCGCGCCCGGCCAGTGGCGGCCCGACCCGGTCAGCCGCATCGGCATCGCACTGGGCGCCTACTGGGGTCGGGTGCGCCCGTTCGTGCTGGCCTCGGTGGCGCCGCTGCGCGCGCCGCCGCCGCCGCCGCTGACCAGCGAGGCCTACACGCGCGCCTTCAACGAAGTGCGGCAACTGGGCGGCGACGGCATCCATACGCCCACCGTGCGCACCGCCGAACAAACCCGCATCGGCATCTACTGGGCCTATGACGGCACTGCCTGGATCGGCACGCCGCCCCGCCTGTACAGCCAGATTGCCCTGCAACTGGCCTTGCGGCGCACGGGCGATCCGCTCGAACTGGCGCGCGCGCTGGCGCTGGTGAACGTGGCCATCGCCGACGCCACCATCGCCGTCTGGGACACCAAGTACGCCGCCGATTTTTGGCGCCCCGTCACCGCCGTGCGCGAGGCCGGTCCCGGCAGCGGCCCCAGCGGCCTGGGCGACGGCAACCCGGCCACCGTGGGCGACCCCGGCTGGACCCCGCTGGGCGCGCCCGCCAGCAATTTGATGGGGCCAAATTTTACGCCGCCGTTCCCCGCCTACACCTCCGGCCACGCGGGACTGGGCAGCGCCACCTTCCAGGTGCTGCGCCGCCTGTATGGCGAGAACACCGCGTTCACGTTCGTCTCCGACGAGTTCAACGGCATCACCCGCGACAACCGTGGGCACGTGCGCCCGCTGCTGCCGCGCAGTTTCAGTTCGCTGTCGCAGGCGGAAGAAGAAAACGGCCAGAGCCGCATTTACCTGGGCGTGCACTGGGCCTTTGACAAAACCGAGGGCAGCGCCACCGGCAGGCGGGTGGCCGATTACGTCGTCAACCACGGGCTGGTGCGGCCGTCAAATTAAGCGCGGGCAGGGCGAGGCGGCCAGCATGACCGACTGCGGCAGCGTCTTTCGCGGCGCTGCCGAAAATGCTATTCTGCTCGCGCCCGCTGGGCCGCCGCATGTGTGCCAGCGGCGCAGCGCCACCGACCCGAATCGAGGAACCCGCCCGTGCCATCCATGAACCGTCTCGCCGCAGCGCTGCTGCTGGCCTTTACCGCCACCGGCGTGCTCGCCCAGGGCGTGCCTGCCGCGCCGGCCGCCGCCACCGCCGAAGCGCCCGCCTTCAACCTCGAGGCGGACGTGCTGCGCTCGATGAAAACTTTCGACGTGCCCGGCATGGCAATCGCCATCGTCAAGGACGGCAAGGTCGTCGCCGCGCGCGGCTTCGGCGTGCGCAAGCTGGGCCAGCCGGCGCCGGTGGACGGCCAGACCCTGTTCGAGGTGGCGTCGAACTCGAAGGCCTTCACGGCGGTGGCGCTGGCCATGCTGGTCGACGAGGGCAAGCTGGCGTGGGACGACCCGGTCACCCGCCACCTGCCCGATTTCCAGATGTTCGACGCCTACGTCACCCACGCAATGACGGTGCGCGACCTGCTGACCCACCGCAGCGGCCTGGGCCTGGGCGCCGGTGACTTGCTGTGGTGGCCCACCACCACGTTCACCGCCGACGAGATCATCGAAAAGCTGCGCTACATCCGCCCGGCCACCAGCTTTCGCAACAGCTACGCCTACGACAACCTGCTGTATATCGCCGCCGGCAAGATCATCGCCAGCAAGTCCGGCAAGAGCTGGGGCGAGACGGTGCGCGAGCGCATCCTGACCCCGGTCGGCATGCGCACGACGACGACCAGCCTGGCCGAAAGCGCCGGCGTGCTGAACCAGTCGAATGCCCACGCCAGGATCGACGACCGCATCGCCGCCGTCAAGTCGATGCCGGTGCCGAACGGCGCCGGCGCGGTCGGCATCAACACCAACGCCGAGGACATCGCCCGCTGGATGATGGTGCTGCTCGACGCCGGCAAGCTGGCCAACGCCGGCAAGGACGCGCAGGGCAAGGACGTGCGCCTGTTCAGCGAGGCGCGCAGCCGTGAAATGTGGTCCGCGCAAACGCCGATCCGCATCGCCGAACCGAAGCCGGCGCTGGCGGCAACGCGGCCGAACTTTCGCGCCTATGGCCTGGGCTTCGAGCTCAAGGACTACAAGGGCATGAAGCTGGCCACCCACGGCGGCGCGCTGCAGGGATTTTATTCGCAGGTGACGCTGGTGCCGGAGGCGAAGCTGGGCATCGCCATCCTGACCAACGCCGAAAGCGGCCCGGCCATGGCCTCTCTGCAGTACCGCATTCTCGACCAGTTCCTGGCGATCGCCCCGACCGACTGGATCGGCCGCTTCGGCGCCGTCACGCAAGAAGCGCACGACAAGGAACTGGCCAGGATTGCCAAGGAAGCGGGCCGGCGGGTGGGCAAGTCGCAGCCCTCGCTGCCGCTGGCGGCCTACGACGGCGACTACGTGGACGCCTGGTACGGCAAGGTGTCGATCACGCCTGAGGGCGGCAAGCACATGCTGCGCTTTTCGCGCACGCCGGACCTGAGCGGCCCGCTCGAGCACTTCCAGCACGACACCTTCATCGTGCGCTGGAAAGAGCGCAATTTCAACGCCGACGCCTACGTCACATTTGCGCTGAACCCGGACGGCAGCATCGAGCGTATCAAGATGGCGCCGATTTCGACGGAGACCGATTTCAGCTTTGACTTCGCCGACCTGAACCTGGTGCCGGTGAAGGTGAAGAAGGCCGAATGAGGCCAGCGGCGCGATCCGTTTTATGCAGGGCCAATTGCCACGCTATCTTGACTAACATACACTCAGGCTCTGTCACCAATCTGGACGAAGGCGCGCCGATGTCACCCTTGATCGCACCCACCCCCGCCACGCAAGTGATCGGCCTGATCGGCGGCTTGAGCTGGAAAAGCTCGGCGGAGTACTATCGCCTGATCAATGAAGAGGTGGTGCGCCGGCGCGGTGGCATGCACTCGGCGCGCTGCCTGATGTGGTCCTTCGATTTCGCGGACATTGAAGTGCTGCAGCGTACTGACCGCTGGGACGAGGCGGCCCACTTGATGGTCGATGCGGCGCAGCGCTTGCAACGGGGCGGCGCCGACTTCCTCGTCATCGCCACCAACACCATGCACATCACCGCGCCGCACATCGAGGCGGCGGTGGACTTGCCGCTGCTGCACATCGCCGATACGGCCGCCGCGCCCATCAAGGCGGCCGGACTGCGCCGGGTCGGGCTGCTGGGCACCGCCTTCACCATGGAGGGGGATTTTTATACGGGACGGATGGCGCGCCAGCACGGACTCGATGTCATCGTGCCGGCGCCGGCGGACCGGGCGACGGTGCACCGGATTATTTATGACGAATTGGTACAGGGGCGCGTCGTCGACGCCTCGCGCCAGGCGTATCGCCAGGTGATCGAACGCCTGGTCGCGCGCGGCGCCGAGGCGATCCTGCTGGGCTGCACCGAAATCATGCTGCTGGTGGGGCAGCAGGACAGCCCCGTGCCGCTGTACGACACGACGGCGCTGCACGCCAGCGCGGCCGTGCTGCGCGCGCTGTCAGCGGGCGCCTGAGCGGGCCTGCTTACAGCTTCGCCTTGCCCGTCCATACCTCCATCAGGTCGGCCGAGCCTTGCTGGCGAATGCCGTTGTCGGTCAGGATCGCCTCGGTCGCCTCGAGCATCGCCTGGCGCGGCAAGACCATGGTTTCGCCGGATCGCTGGTCGAAGTGGATGACGATCAGTTCGTCCTTCGCGTCGCGCAGCAGGGCCACCAGGTGGCGCAGGCTTTTGACGGGCACCTTGTTGATCGAATAGATGACCGAGCCGAAACGGTTGCTGTAGCCCGTCACCAGTTTGTGGGGGAAGAACGGTGCAGTGACGATCACCAGTTCTTCGCGCAGGGCGTCAGGCTCTTCGCCACGGCGCGTCACCAGCGGGCTGGCGTTGTAGGCCAGCGCCTGCATGACGTTGGCATTGCTGGCGACGCCACCGAGGAACTCGGCCGAGGCGCGCGAAAACACGATGGGGCCATAAATGAAATACGAGGGATAGCCGCCGCCCAGATCGCTGATCAGCAGTTTGCGCGCGCGCCCGACCGGCAACTGCACGGCCACGACCTGGCCGCCGCGCACCACCGTCAGCGCCACCTTGCCATCGCGCGCCAGTTGCTGCACGCGGTATTGAAAGCGCACGCGCAGGCTGGGACCCAGCTTGACCATGCCCTGATTGTCGATGGCGTCGTTGCCGATCCTGGTGATGACGTCCCATTCCTTGAGCGGATACGCCGGATCGCTCGAATAAGGCCGGTGCACCACCACCCCCTCGACCGTGCGGTCAAGTTTCAGAAAGGCGCGCAGGGCCGGGTTTTCCAGCGTCTGGATGTCGTCGAACATGCCCACCTTGCCGTCGTACTTGCCGTCCTTCGCGTCGCGCAGGAACAGTTCGACTTCTTCGTTGGGGATGATGTAGCCGATGTTCTGCGCGCCGTTGGCGCCGGCGAAGGCCAGCCCCACCATCTGGTCGCCGGCGATCACGGGGCCGCCGCTGTTGCCGGGATTGATGGCCGCGTCGATCTGGATGCGCAGGCCCGAATTGCCGAAGTTGTAGGGCACGAATTCGATGCGCGAGACGATGCCCTTGGTGATCGACAGCGAGCTGCCGCCGGTCGGGTAACCGTAGGCGAACACCGCTTCGCGCACGTCCGGCAGCAGGCTGGCGCGCTTGACGGGCGGGTGGGTGTCGAAGAACGATTCATCGTCCAGCTTCAAGATCGCCAGGTCGATGCCGCGGCCGATCGCCACCACCGTCGCCGGGATCTTGTCGCCCGACTGGCTGGCCTGGATCTGCACCTGGCTGGCGTAGCCGACCACGTGGGCGTTGGTGAGGATGCGCTTGCCCTCGATGACCACGCCCGACCCCGTCACATCCTGCGGTGCCGCCTTGCTCCACGGTTTGCCAGGATCGGGCGCACGCAGGGTGGAGAACACCTTGACGACGGCGTTTTCGATGTTCGGCGCGATCGGCGCGGCCACTTCGCTGGCGCTGGCGGTGGGCGCCGGCGTGGCCGCTACGGGCAGCGCCGTGGGCGCGGGCAACTGGGCGGCGGCGCCGAAGCTGGCGCCTGCCATGATCAGTACAGCTACAAGTCGAAGCATGGTCGATGTTCTCGTCGGATTAATCAAGCCGCCACATGGCGGCAGCAGCAAATATACACGGACCTGCGCCTGGCAAGAAGGGGCGATGGCATCGACCGGTACGCCATTCATGGACGCAGCCGCGTCGTCGACAGCACCGCCTGGTTGCGGCCCTGTTCCTTGGCGCGGTACATGGCCTGATCGGCCAGGCTGAGCAACTGCGCCGCACTGGTGGCAGCCGTCGGCAGCAGCGATACGGCGCCGATGCTGACCGTCAGCACGCCCGTGGGCGAGCCCTGGTGCGGCATCTGCAAGGCCGCGATGGCGGCGCGGATGGCCTCGGCCAGGGCGAAGGCGGTGGCGCCGTCGGTGGCGGCGGCGATCAGGGTAAATTCTTCGCCGCCGTAGCGCGCCGCCAGGTCGCTGGCGCGGCGCGCATGCGCGTGCAGCAGCGCCGCCACCTGGCACAGGCAGTCGTCGCCCTGCTGGTGGCCATAGTGGTCGTTGTAGCTCTTGAAAAAATCGACGTCGATCATCAGCAGCGCCAGCGGCAGCCCGGCGCGGATGGCGCGCTGCAATTCCTGCTCGAGCACGTCGTCGAAATGGCGGCGGTTGGCGATGCTGGTGAGGGCGTCGGTGCGCGACAGCGCTGCGAGCTGCTCGTTGACGGCGGCCAGGTCGCGCGTGCGTTCGGCGACGCGCTGTTCGAGCTGTTCCTGGTGGCGCTGCAGGCTCGTCGCCATGCTGTTGAACTGCTGCGCCAGCACCGTCAGTTCGTCCTTGCCGTCGGCCGCCAGCGGCGCCGCGGCCACGCCGGCGGCGCTGGCGCGCATGCGCTCCATCAGCTCGGCCAGCGGGGTGGCGACGCTGCGCGCCAGCAGCAGCGACAGCGCCAGCGACAAGGCCAGGCCGGCCAGGCCGATGATCACGCCGTTGGCCAGCATGGCGCGCGCTTCGTCGGTGACCCGGCTGCGGGCAATGGTGCCGGTGACGAACCAGTTGGTGTCGGCGATGCGGGCGTAGGCGCTCAGCTGGGCGCCGTGTGCCAGAAAGCCGCTGCGCCGGCCGCTGTCGATGGCGTGGCGCAGCTGCCCGGCGAGCGCCGGTGGGGCTGCCGGCGCGCCACCGCCCGCCAGCACGCGGCCGCTGTCGGCATCGACTACGGCGATATCGCTGCGCCGGCCCAGGTCGACGTCTTCGAAGATGGCGGCGAAGTACGAGGGGCGGATGGCCAGGAACAAGTGGCCCAGCAGGCGGTTGTTCGACGTGCTGTGGATGTCGCGCAGCAGCACCAGTTCGGGCGTGCTGGTGTCGAAGGTCGTCCAGTAAGGCCGGCCGAGCATCCGGGGGGAACGCTCGACCAGTTGCAGCACGCCCCGTCCCAGGCTGGAAAACACCTGGGTGTCGATGATGCGGTTGTCGCGGTCGAGCAGGTATTTCTGGCTGACGAAGCCGGACGAGCCATAGCGCTCGAGCAGGCCGCGCATGAGCACCCGGCGCGCCGTCGTCATCGCCGCCTCGTCGCCGCCGCCGTACTGGCGCAGGCTCTCCTGCACGGGCTCGGACAGCGCCAGCGCCTCGCTGTCCGATTCGATCGTGGCCATGGCGACGCCGATGTTCTTGGCCACCTGCTTGACCACTTCGGTCGACAGCACCCGCGTGCGCTCGGCGATCGCCGCCGTCGAATCGGCATACCAGATGGCGCCCGAAATCAACAGCGGCATCAAGGCCAGCAGCACGAACACCAGCAACAGCCGCCGGCGGATGCCAATCCGGCGCAGCAGATGCAAAGACAGGTAATCGGCGAGGCGTTGGATCACGGCGGTGGTTCGTTTCTGCACTATCGGGCTATCGGGCTTGCCTGGTTATTTGTTGTTGCGGTGCGCTTCGTCACGAATCGACCCTTCGAGCCGGCGCGCCGCCTGCCGCGCCGTCAGCCTGTTCGACAGCACGTCCTGGATCAGCTGGTGCAGCAGGTCGATGGTGTTGGCCGGCAGCATCGAGTAATACGGGCTGCCGGTGACGGGCGCCCGCTCGATCTGCGCCAGGTAGGCGAGGATCTGCGGGTCGCCCTGCTGCTCGCCGGTGGCGGTCGTGAACGGCGTGATGTTCTGGCGCTTTTTCTGCTGGATGGCGAAGCCGGCGCCGCTGATGTATTCGAGAAAGCGCAGCGCTTGCGCCTTGTTGACCGTTTCGCCCACGGCGAAGCCGGTCTCGCTGCCGATCACGGGCACGCTGGCCACCCCGCGCGCGTGCCAGGGCGGCACGAACACGCCCACGTCGAACCCGGCCGGATGGAGCAGGCTGCCGGCCGCCCAGGTGCCCTGGAACGCCATCGCCGTCCTGCCTTCGACGAAGCTGCTGATGCCTTCGGCGTACCCCGAGCGCATCATGTCTGGCTGGGTGTAGCCGCGCTGGGCCAGCGTGTGCAGCTTGGCGAAGATGTCGGCGCCGGCCGGGTTGTCGAGCGCCAGGGTGCCGTCGGCGATGCGCGCCTTCCAGTCCGGCGTGGTGCGCACGATGTTGTTGGCAAAGCCGAAGCTGAAGGCGCCGTTGGCGATCAGATTGGGAAAGCCGCCGCTCCAGTACAGGGGCGTGAAGCCGGCGCGCTTGAGGCGCTCGCAGACGTCGAGGAACTGCGCGAAATCGGTCGGCAGCGTCGCGATGCCGGCCTCGCGGAACATGCGCTTGTTGTAGTAGATGAGGGTGGCGGCGACACCGCCGGCGACGCCGAAGTGCTTACCGTTGGGCGAGATCCAGTCCGCCTTCAGACCGGGGCGCAGGCGCTGCCAGGCGGGCGCATCGCCGACATCGGCCAGCACGCCCTGGTCGGCCAGTTCGGCCGCATACGGATTCGGATTGACCGACATCAGGTCGGGCAGCTTGCGCGAGGCGACCTTCGGCTTGAGGTTCTCTTCGACCGAGTTACCGATCATGAACTGCAGGTCGACCTTGATGTCCGGATTGAGGCGGCTAAATTCGGCGGCGATGCGCTGCATCTCCTGCGGCCAGTCGGGGGCCCAGATCAGCGCCGTGATGGTGACCGGCGCGCTAACGGCGATCGCGCCCGCCTCGGCTTCTCCCGCCGCCTGGGGCGCGGGCTTGCAGGCGGCCAGCAGGCACAGGGCCGCCACCGCAAGCGCGCTTGCTACGCGCCGGACAGGCGCGGAATTGACCACTAAAACGAGCTTCACCACGCAGATCCTCAATACTGTTCCTTCTCAGAATAGCACCAATGGCTGCAGGAATTGCCTTTACACAAGTGATTATTGGAAACGGGCGTCCACCGTTGCGTGGACGCCCGTTTTGGCGGCGGGCAGGGCGCCTGTAACGCCGCCGTAACGACTTATTGCTTGACGAATTTGAGCGTCATGCGGTCGCTTTCGCCGATGGCGAGGTAGTCGCTGCGCTTGTCATCCTTGTTGGCCAGTACGGGCGGCAGCGCCCATACGCCTTTCGGATGGTCGGCCGTGTCTTTCGGGTTGGCGTTGATTTCCGCGCTGGCGGCCAGTTTGAAGCCGGCCGCCTGTACCGTCTTGATGACCCAGGCCTGGTGCAGGTAGCCGGTCGACGCGGTCGCGTCCTGCGTCATCGACGCCGGCAGGCGGTGATCGACGATGCCGAACACGCCGCCCGGCTTGAGCACGGTGTGCACGTTCTTGAGCAGTTCGGCCAGCTTGTCGGGACCGAGTTCGATCCAGTTGTGCAGGTTACGGAAGGTCAGCACCATGTCGACGCTGTTGGCCGGAGCGATCGCATATTTGGCAGGGGGCTCGAACACCGCCAGCCGCACCTTGCTGTAGATGGGGTTGGAGTTGACCTTGGCGCGGAACTGGGTGCCGGCGCGCTTGCCTTCGACGACTTCCTCGCTGGCGCCGATCAGCACACCGTTTTCGCGCAGGTAGGGCGCCAGGATCTCGGTGTACCAGCCGCCCGACGGCGACAGTTCGACCACCGTCATGGTGGGCTTGATGCCGAAAAAGGCCAGCGTTTCGTAAGGATGACGGGCGCCGTCGCGGGCCACGTTGGCTGGTGTGCGGGTGGGCGCGGCAACGGCGGCCTTGAGGGCGACGTCGTCGGCGGCGTGGGCGCCGCCGCACAGTCCGACGGCCAGCATGGCGGCCAGGATCAGTTGTTTCATGGTGTCTCCGGTGAGGGGTGAGGGGAGGGCATGCGCCCCCCAGCGGACGATCATCGGTCAAGCGCGCGACCAGGTCAAGCGAAGCGTGCGCGCGCCGCCCCGCCGCTCCCCTACAAGGTCACATCGAGCTTGAGGTACACCGATCGGCCATTCAGGCCGATCGGGCAGGTCTCCCAGCAGCGGGTAAAGCCCAGTTGCGGAAACGGCGCCGCGCGCACCTTGTCCCACTCGGTGGGATAGGTGTTGAACAGATTGATGGCGCCCGCGCTGATGCTCACGCGCGGCGAAATGGCGTAGCGCAGGGACGCGTCGACCAGCCACTTGGCGTCCCAGGTCTGGATGAACGGCGCCGTGAAACCCTGGCCCTGGACTTCGCCATAATAATTGGCGCGGGCGTTCAGGTTCCACGGTCCCACGCCGTAGTCGGCGGCCACCACGTGGTGCTTGCGCGGCTGGCCCCGTTCGATCAGGGTGACCTGGGCGTCGTCGAACAACTGCGCGCCCGTCAGCACGGGCGACTGCGAATGGCGGCCCGTCACTTCGGTGCGATTGAAACCCAGCTGGCCGGTCAGCACCAGGCGAGCGCCCTGAACGCGGCTGGTGTGTTCGGCGACCAGGTCGAGCCCCTTGGTGCTGGTGCCGATGGCGTTGGTGAAGAACTGCGCCTGGCCCACTTTCAGGGGCGCCAGGATGGCCTTGATGGGGCAGGCGGCGGCGCTTGCGCACGGCCCCGCTTCGGGCGCGATGCTGCTCGAGAAAACGATGCGGTCGTCGATGTCGGTGCGGTACAGGTCCGCCGTCAGCGACAGGCTGGGCGCGGGCCGCAGCACCAGGCCGACGCTGGCGCTTTTCGAGCGCTCCTCTTTCAGGGGGGCGATGCCGAAGGCGCGGGTGACGGCGCTGCCTTCCCGGGCCGTCAGCGTTTCCGTGAGCACGCCGGCAGCGTTCAGATTGGTCGACACGGAGCTGTAGAATTTCTGCTGCACGCCGGGCGCCCGAAAGCCCGTCGAGGCGCTGGCGCGCAGGCCGATGGCGCTGGTGGGATCGAAGCGCGCGCTCAGTTTGCCCGTGGTGGTGGTGCCGAAGTCCGAGTATTTTTCCGTGCGCAGGGCCGCACCCGCGCTGAAGCGTTCGCTAAAGCGCCGCTCCAGGTCCAGGTACAGGGCCAGGTTGTGGCGCCCTTCATCGACCGCGTTCGAGGGCGTATAGCCGGGAAAGCCCTGCATCCCCGAGGCGGCCGGCTGGCCCGTCTGGTCGAGGATGCGGATGGCCGGATTGTTGGTGCGGCCATACTGGTACGACACCGGCTCGCCCGCCTCGATCTGGTAATTGTCGTGGCGGTATTCGATGCCGGCCGCCGCCTGCCATGGTCCCAGCGGCCCGTGCACGTCGAGGTTGACGGTGGCCTGCGTGAAGCGCAGCGTGCCCGTGTCGGCCTCCAGCGGCGAGGCGGCGTAGATGGTGCAGCCGCAGGTGTTGATGGGCTCATACCAGTAGCTGACATTGATCGAATTGCGTTCATGGAAGGCCAGTTCGCTGCGACCCAGATTGACCGACGTGTCCATCTTCCAGCCCTGTTCCAGGTCGCGCCGGTAGCCCAGCGCCAGCGATGCATCGGTGACGGTGGTGAGGATATTGGGCAGGAAGCCTTCCGGGTAGACCGCCGGCACGGTGCGGCCGTCGCCCTTCGAGCGGAAGAAGCCGGCGGCGTCGCCGGTCCGCCTGGAGATGCCGCCGAACACATACAGTTCGCTGGTGGCGGCGGTGGGCACGGCGGCGTTCCACCACAGGTAGCCATCCTTGGCCAGGCTGTCGCCGATGCGCTGGGTCACGCGCGGCGGATCGACGCGCAGGGTGTCGACCCCGGCGCGGTTGGTTTCGCCGCGCCGGCGCGCCTCCACCGTCAGGTTCAGGTAGCCGCCCCGGTCGCCCAGCGCGAAGCCCTGGTTGACGCTGGCCGAGACCAGGTCGCCGTCGCCCACCTTGGTGGTGCCGACCGTGCCGCTCATCTGGGTCTGGTTCGACTGCTGCTTGAGGACGATGTTGATGACGCCGGCGATGGCGTCGGAGCCGTACTGGGCGCTGGCGCCGTCCCGCAGCACTTCGATGTGGTGGATGGCCGCCAGCGGAATGGCGTTGATGTCGGTGCCGGCCGAGCCGCGCCCGATGGTTTGCTGCACATTGACCAGCGCCTGCTGGTGGCGCCGTTTGCCGTTGATCAGCACCAGCAGCTGGTCCGGGCCCAGGCCGCGCAGGGTGGCGGGGCGGATGATGTCGGTGCCGTCGCTGATGAAGGTGGTGGTGAAGTTGACGGACGGGTCGAGCGTTTGCAGCAGCTTGCCCAGTTCGACGGGGCCCGCCGTTTGCAGCTCGCGGCTGTTGATCAGGCCCACCGGGACGGCGGTGTCGAGGGCGCTCTTGGCGCTGGTGCGCGAGCCCAGCACGACCACCGTGGCCGGCGCTTCCGTGCCGGCCGGCGTGCCCGACTGTGCCGCGGCGGCGCCGCACGCCGCCAAGACGGCCAGCGCCATCAGGGTCGGATAAATGATGGTGCTGGCGGTCCGCTTGCGCATGGCGTTCTCCGATAGGGGGATCGGATCAGGCTACGCGAGCGCCGCGCGCCGTTGCTAGCTGGCAGAACTGCGAGGCGCGCGCGATGCCCGCTTGTGCGTGGGCGGCGGCGGCGTTGGCAATCAGTCGGCCTGGTCGTGCATCCACTCCTTCAAGCCTTCGACCCAGCGCTTGGCGGGCAGGTTCATGCTGCGCTTGATGGCGCCGGCCCGTTCGAACAGCACGCTGAAGTCGATCTGCGGCGCCTTTTTGAACGCCACCACGACGATGTTGGCGTCGCTCACTTCGGGCAGCCACACGACGGCGTCGAACACGTCTTCCATCGCGCGCAGGTTGATGTCGTAGTTGGCGAATTCGCCGAAGACGTTGATGGTCATGACGCCGTCGTCGGTGAGGCAGTCGTGGCAGCCCTGGTAGAACTCGACGGTGTCGAGCACGGGACCGCGCGCGTCTTCGTCGTACAGGTCGACCTGCAGCACGTCGACCTTGCCGTGGTTGGCCCCGTCGAGCACGAAGTCGAGGGCGTCCATTTCGCGCACCGTCAGGCGCGCGTCGTCCGGCGGCAGGGCGAACAGGGCGCGGCAGATGGCGATCACGTTGGGGTTGAGTTCGACGGCGGTCACGCGCGCGCCCGGCAGCCGGTGGTAGCAGAACTTGGTCAGCGCCGCGCTGCCCAGGCCCAGTTGCACCACGTGGCGCGGCGCGTCCGTGAACAGCAGCCACAGCATCATCATCTGGATGTACTCGAGCTCGATGGCGTCCGGCTTGTTCAGGCGCATGGCGCCCTGCACCCACGAGGTGCCCAGGTGCAGAAAGCGCACGCCGCGAAATTCGGTGACGGTGGCGGGCGGATGGCCGGGCTGCTCGAAGCGGCCGTCGGCGAGGTAATCGTTGGAGGACATGACAGGAAGGGGAAGCTGCGCAGGCCTATCTTACCAGAGCGCGCGTGCGCTTATGCAGGCAGGATCAGCGTCACCGTCAGGCCGCCGCCGTCGCGGTTGCCCAGCGTGATGCGCCCGCCATGCGCTTCGGCGATTTCGCGCGCCAGCGCCAGCCCCAGGCCGGTGCCGCTGCGCTTGGTCGAATAAAACGGCAGCAACGCGTGCGTGAGCACCGCTTCGCTCATGCCGGCGCCGCGGTCGCTCACCTCGAGGCGCACCAGGTCCTGCACGCGGCTGATGCGCAGGCCCACCTGGTCGGCGGGCGAGCCCGATTCGTGGGCGTTTTTGAGCAGGTTGAGCAGGGCCTGCTGCAACTGCGCCGCGTCGACGTTGGCCGCCTCGGGCGGCGCCGGCGCGATCAGCGTGAACGGCACCTGCGTGGCCAGGTGGGCGATGAAGGCGGACCAGTCGACCTGGTCCAGGCGCGGCGTGGGCAGCTTGGCAAAGCTGGCGTAACCGAGGATGAAACTCTCGAGGTGGCGGGTGCGTTCCTCGATGGTGGCGAGAATTTGCGGCAAACGCTCGACCTGGCCGCGCCGCACCAGTTCGGCGCCGGAGTGGGCCAGCGAGGCCATCGGCGCCAGCGAATTGTTCAATTCATGGCTGATCACGCGGATGACTTTTTTCCACGTCTGCACTTCCTGCCGGCGCAATTCCACCGTCAGCTGGCGCAGCAGCAGCAGTTCGTGACGCCGCCCGTTGAGCTGAAAATGGCGGCGCGCCAGGTGATACACCTCTTCGAATTCGCCGTCGCCGGTGCTGAACAGGCCGTCGCCGCTGCGCGCCAGCGCTTCGCGCAGGGCCGCGCTGGACTGGGCTAGCAGGGCCTCCATCGACAAGCCTTCGAGCTTGTGGCCGCGGTTGAGCAATTGTCTCGCCGCCAGGTTGGCATACACGATGGCCCGTCGCGCGGGGCCGGCGCCGCCGTCGGCCACCAGCAGCATCGCCACCGGGGTGTTTTGGACCATGGTGTCGAGCAGCAGTTCGCGCTGGGCCAGGTCGAGCCGCTGTTCGCGCAGCACCTGTCCCAGCGCGTTATGGGCCGCCACCAGGTCGGCCAGTTCATCGTTGTGCGGCCAGCGCAGGCTGAAGGAAAAGTCGCCGTCACGGTAGCTGCTGACGGTGCCCTCGAGGGCGCGAAACAGCGACAGCATCGCTTGCAGCTGGGCGCCGATGGTGATGACGGCAAGCGGCACCACGCAGGCCATTGACAGCACCGCCACCAGCACCGGACGACCTGGCAGCAGCTGCGCCAGGCCCAGGGCGATGACGATGCCCAGCGCCGACAGGGTGGCCACCAGCGCCGACCAGCGCGTGATCAGGGACAGGCGCGGCCCCCTGGCGGCGGCTGTTCCGCTCATGCGGGGCGGGCGATGCCGAGGCGCTCCATGCGCCGGTACAGGGCCTGGCGCGACAGCCCCAGTTCGGCCGCCGCCTGGGCGACGACGCCGTTGGCGCGCGCCAGCGCGGCGCTGATCAGGGCGCGGTCCGGCTCGTCGTCGGCCGTGCTGACGCCCGCCGCCGACGGCGCCAGCGGCGGCGCCGGCAGGCCCAGGTCGGCCGCGCCGATGCGTTCTCCCGCGGCCAGCAGGCAGGCGCGGGCGATGACGTTTTTCAGCTCGCGCACATTGCCCGGCCAGCCATGCGCGAGCAGCGCCGCCTCGGCGCCGGGCGTGAGCATTTTGCCGCCACTGAGAAAACTGTGCGCGAGCGGCACGATGTCGTCGCTGCGTTCGCACAGGGGCGGCAGGCGCAGCTCGATCAGGTTGAGACGGTAAAACAGGTCTTCGCGAAAGGTACCGGCGCGGATCATCGCCGCCAGGTCGGCGTTGGTGGCGCTGATCACGCGCACCTTGACCTGGCGCTCGCGGTTCGAGCCGAGGCGTTCGAAGCGGCCCGTCTCGAGCACCCGCAGCAGCTTCATTTGGCCGGCCAGCGGCAGGTTGCCGATTTCATCCAAAAACAGGGTGCCGCCATCGGCCGCCTCGAATTTGCCCTCGCGCGCCCGGGCCGCGCCCGTGTAGGCGCCGGCGTCGGCGCCGAACAGCTCCGCCTCGATCAGTTCGGCCGGCAGGGCGCCGCAATTGAGCACCACGAACGGGCCTTGCGCCACCGGCGAGTTGGCCTGGATGATCTCGGCGATGCGTTCCTTGCCGGTGCCGTTGGCGCCGCTGATCAACACGGGCACGTCGGCGCGCGCCACCTGGCAGGCCAGATTGAGCACGGTTTCCATGGCGGCGTCCCGCCACACCAGGCCGCGCAAATCGAAGCTGCTCTCGAGCTCGCGCTTGTGGCGCCGCTCGCGCTGCACGCGCTCGTGCAGGGCGCGGTTGGCCTGGCCCAGTTCGAGCAGGTTGGTGACGCTGGCGATCAGGCGCGCGTCGACCCACGGCTTGGCCAGGTAGTCGGCGGCGCCGGACTTGACCAGGTCGACGGCGACATCGAGGTGGGTCCAGGCGGTCAGCAGGATGACAGGCAAATCCGGGTGGCGCGCGCGGATCTGGCGGAACAGGGCGATGCCCTCTTCGCCCGAGGTGGTCTCGAGCGAAAAGTTCATGTCCTGGATGACCAGGTCGATGGGGTGGCGCGCCAGCAGCGCCAGGCCCGCCTCGGGCGAGGCGGCGCTGATGGCGCTGATGTCGTGCAGGGACAACAGCACCTCGAGCGCAATGGCGATGGCGGCGTTGTCGTCGATGATCAGGACGGTGGGCATGGGCGCTAGCATAGCATCGGTGGCGTCATTGCCGGGGCCTGGCGGCGGCGCGCCATCAGGTGCTGCGGGTGGCGGTGGCGGGCGAGATGCTGGCGGCGCGCCAGGCCGGCCCGTAGACCGCCAGCGCGCCCAGCAGCCAGAACACGACGGCGCCCGTGAGCAGGTAGTCGAGCGGCAGTTTCGCCATTTCCAGGTTCGACACCAGCAGTTGATTGAGGCCGATCGCCAGCAGCACGCCGCTGGCCACGCCCACGCTGGTGATCATGAAGTTCTCGAGCAAAAAGTAGCGCAGGATGTCGACGCGGCGCGCCCCCAGCGCGCGCCGCACGCCGATCTGCTTGCGGCGCTGGGTCACCCACAGGCTGGAGATGCCGACGATGCCGCTGGCGGTAATGAGCAGCAGCAGGGTGCTCACCGTCACCAGCATCCACGACAGCGCGATGTCGGCGCGGTAGCGGTCCGCGCGGGTGTCGCTCATTTTTTTGACGCGCACGATCATGCGGTCGGTGCTGGTGCGCAGCAGCGCCGCCTCGACCTCCTTCATCAGGCGCTCGACCTGGCCGGCCTCGACCCGGATGGCGTAGATCACGCCACCGGCATTGGTCATCCGCATGGGCATGATGGCGGAAAATTCACCCTCCTCACTTACTTGCGCGCTCTGGCTCTGCAAGGTCTCGACCACGCCCACCACCGGGCCGCCCTGGGCGTCGGCGCCGGTGCCGTAATAGAGCGTCTTGCCCAGGTAGCTGCTCTGGTTCGGCCACACTTTCTGCGCCAGCGCGCGCGAGACGATCAACGCGCGCGGCGACGAGGATGCGTCGTCGTCCTTGTCGCTGTCGACTTCCTTGACCTCGTCGGGGCGGAAGTCGCGCCCTTCGATCAGCTTCAGACCCAGCGTGCGCACCATCGAATCGGGCGTGAAATAGTGCGAGGTCGAGGCGCTGATTTTCTCCTGCCGGGGATCGGCCGCCACCCCCGTGTTGTAGCCGCTTTGCGTGAGCGGCAACTGGTTGACCATGGCCACCGAGGTGACGCCGGCGATCGCCCGCAGCGCGGCCGCTTCTGCTTGTTGCTGGGCCAGTTGGGCGTTGTGGTCGACGTCGCGCAGGTGGCGCAATTCCGTGTAGAGCAGGGTGCTCTCGTCGGCGACGCCGCTCGAACGGGCCGCCACCGCCTGGCGCAGGTTGACGATGTGCAGGGCGTTGGCGAGGATGGCCAGGCTGATCGCCACCTGCAGCGCCACCAGGATGGCGCCGGTTTTACTGCGCAGCAGCGCCGAGAGGATGGGTCGGATTTCCATGATGAGGTCCTGGGCTTTATTGCGATTTAAGTTGGATGGCCGGCGTGATGGTGCAGGCGCGCCAGGTGGGAATCAGGCCGGCCAGCAGCGCCGACAGCAGCGCCAGCACGAACGTCAGCGCCAGCATCGGCAGATCGAGCTGGGCGATCACCTGCATCTGCCTGGACTGCATGGCGATGATGGCCAGTGCGCCGAAGGCCAGCAGCAGGCCGAGCAGGCCGCCGGCCAGCCCCACCACCGCCGTCTCGGTGAGGAACTGCTGGAAGATGGCGCGGCGCGAGGCGCCCAGCGCGCGCCGGATGCCCACTTCGGCGGCGCGCACGGAGAACTTCGCCAGCAGCAGGCCCACCGTGTTGACCAGGCACAGGGCCAGGAAACCGAAGGCCAGCCAGGCCGACAGCTTGCTGTCGTTGTCGACCACCTTGCGGTAGGCCAGCCACTCCATGACGTCGAACAGGCGGTTGGGCGCGTGGCGCATCAGGCGGCCCAGCTTGCGCTGCTCGTCGGTGTAGCCATCGAGCCAGCTTTGCAGTTCGCCCCGCTGGGCGCCCGTGCTGGTCTCGAAGAAGAACTGGATCCACGTGCATTCGGAGTTCAGCAGCCCCTGCCAGCCGGCGTCGCGCTTGCCGCGGCAGGCCATGCTGCCGTTGACGCCGAACTCGTGGCGCACGGCGCTGGCAAACGGCATCAGCACATCTTCTTCCTTGGCGAAGGCGCCGGGGCCGCCCACCAGGCGGAAAAACTTCGGCCGCGGCTGGAACTGGTTCAATACGCCGACGATCTGGAAGTCCTGGCCGCGCATGCGGATGCGCTGGCCCACCGGATTGACCTGGCCGAACAGTTTTTCGGCCAGATCGCGGCTGAGCACGACGACGTCGGCGCCGGCCTTGTCATCGCGCTCGCTCCACGGCTGGCCGTACAGGAAGGGCGCGTCGAACATGGCGAAGAAGTCGCGCGTGGCCGCCATGCCCTGGGTGGTGATGACGGCCAGGTCCTTGCGCGCCGGTTCGATGGCCACGCCGATGCCGTACATGGCCGCGCGCCGTTCGCCGTAGCCGCTCTTGAGCATATTGATGGTGTCGATATAGGTCGATTGCGCGTTGCCCTCGTCGCTGGTGAGCGGGTCGGCCCGGTTGTAGCCCTGCAGGGGGCCATTGTCGATCAGGGGCACGAACAGGCGCGCGCTTTTTTGCGGGATCGGGTTACTCGACATGACGTGCAGAATCGTCACCGTCGATACGCTGGCGGCGACGCCGATCGCCAGCGTCAGCACCATCAGGGCGGTGAGGGCGGGGTTGCGGCGCAGGCTGCGCAGGCCCAGTGTGAAGTAGTAGGAGAACATGGTCTTCCTCAGGCGCCGTGAACGGCTTCGGTGGCCACCAGCGACGGCCCCTTGCGCACCAGGTCCGAGACCTGGCCGTCGATGATGTGGACGTTCCTTTGCGAGCGCACCGCCAGCTCGGGATCGTGGGTGACCATCAGGATGGTGGTGCCCTGGGCGTTGATGTCCTCTAACAGTTCCATCACCCCGCGCGCCATCTGCGTGTCGAGATTGCCGGTCGGTTCATCGGCCAGCAGCAGCTTGGGCGAACCGGCCAGCGCGCGCGCGATCGCCACCCGCTGCTGCTGGCCGCCCGACAGCTCGGCCGGGTAGTGCTTCATGCGCGAGGCCAGGCCGACCTTGGCCAGCGCGTCCTCGATGCGCTCCTTGCGCTCTTTCGCATTGAAGCCCCGGTAGCGCAGCGGCACGTCGACGTTGTCGAACAGGGACAGGTCCGGGATCAAATTGAAACCCTGGAAAATGAAGCCCAGTTTTTCGTTGCGCAGGCGCGAGCGGGCGTTGTCGTCCATGCCCTTGACGTTGACGCCATCCAGAATGTAATCGCCGTCGGTGAATTCCTCGAGCAGGCCGGCGATGTTGAGAAAGCTGGTCTTGCCGGAGCCGGACGGGCCCGTGACGGTGACGAATTCACCCTGCTTGACCTGGATTTCAAAGCCGCGCAGGGCGTGCGTTTCGATCATGTGGGTGCGGTACACCTTCGAGAGATTGGTCATGCGCAGCATGGGATATCCTTGTGAGTTGGGTGTTATTGATTGATCGAGACGCGGGCGGCATTGGCAAACGCGTCGGTGCCGGCGATGACGACCTTGTCGCCCACCTTGACGCCGTCGAGGATTTCGACGGCCGACACGCTCGTCGCGCCCAGCCGGATGGGCGTCCTCACGGCGACGCCGTCGTGCATGACGTAGGCGAAGCGTCCGCCTTCGTTTTCCACGAAGGGGCCGCGCGGCAGCAGCAGCACGTTCGGTTTTTCTTCAATCAGCAGGCGCGCGTTGACGCGCTGGTTCTGGCGCAGGCCTTTCGGCTGGGCGCCGTCGAAGCGTACCCGCGCCAGCACCTGGTTTTTCACCACTTCCGGAGACAGGGCCGACAGCTTGCCCATGGCGGTGGCATCGCCCAGGGTAATTTCGGCGCGCATGCCGATGCCCATGTCGGCGACATATGTTTCCGGCACCTCCAGTTCGACCTCCAGTTTCGACAGGTCGACCAGCGTCATGAGCGGTGTATTGGCCGCCACCACGCTGCGGTTTTGCACGTTCAGGGTGCCAATGAAGCCGTCGACGGGCGCGCGCACCGTCAATTCATCGAAGCGGCGCTGGGCGTTGGCCAGCGACAGGCGCTGGCGATCGAGTTCGTTGACCTTGGTTTTCAGGGCCAGCGTGACGTCTTCGCCTTCCAGGGCGGCCGCCTTGCCGGCATGGCTGGCGCGGATCTGGGCGGAGGTCAGGTTGTCCTTGGCCCGCTGAAAATCGATTTTTGCGATGACGTCGACATTGGCCACGCTCTGGTAGCGCTCGAGCGTGCGCTGCGCCGACAGGCGGTCGATTTCGGCCGTGTCGGCCTCGCGCTGGGCCAGCAGTTTCTGTTTTTTTGCCAGGATCTGCTGGCGCGCCACTTCGGCCTCGAGCTGGTTGTAGCTCGATTGCTCGCGTTTCAAGGCATCGCTCAGGTCGGGCGACTCCAGCACGGCCAGGATGTCGCCCTTGTGGACGGTGTCGCCCGCATTGGTTTTCAGGGTGACGGTCGACTGCGCGGTGGCATACAAGGTGGGGCTGATGGCGGCGACGATGCGGCCATTGACGGCGGCGTCGCGCACCAGGGTGCCGCGGCTGACGTCGGCAATGCGCAGGCGGCTGGCGCTGACGGAGTGATTGGTGCTGCGCCAGGCGCCGAGCAGGACGATGGCGGCGCCGACGAGGACCACGGCGGCGCTGGCGTAGACCACGCGGCGCTTGAACCTGGCCGCGGGTGGGGCGGTGACGATGGCGTCCTGGGAAGATGTGTCGCGGATCATGTGAGTATCAATGTTAGCAAATGCTCAAAGTTATGCAGGAAGTGTGCCAGCCCTTAAGTGATTGATATTGTTGATCATATTGGTTTGCGTCCGCTGTCCGCACTGGCCGTGCGGGCGGACAGTGTCCGCCCGCACGGCCAGTGCGCCCCGGTCAGCGCCGCTCGCCCCTGGCCATTTGCCCGAACACGGCGTCGCGCCGCACCCAGGCGTGGTACAGGGCCGCGCCCACGTGGCCCAGCACCGTGAAGAACAGCACGTAGGCGAGCACGCCATGGAGGGGACGCAGGATGCCGTAAAGGACGGGACTATGGGGCATGATGGCGGGCAGGTGGACGCCGCCGACCATGACGATGGGATAGGCGCCGGCCGACAGCATGGCCCAGCCGATCAGCGGCATCGCCAGCATCAGGCCATACAACATCCAGTGCGAGGCATGCGCGGCGAACGCCTGGAAGGGCGGCAGGTCGGCCGGCAGGGGCGGCGTCGGCCGGCTCAGGCGATTGGCCAGGCGCAAGATCGCCAGTAGCAGGATGGCGATGCCCAGCGGACGGTGCAGGTCGAGCAGTTGCACGCGGTGTTGCAGCGAGACGACCATGGTGGCGCCGATGAACAGCATGGCGACGATGGCAATGGCCATCGACCAGTGCAGCAGGCGGGCCAGCAGGTTGAAGTGGCGGGGGCGGTTCATGGGGCGCTCCCGTTCTGGCCCATGGCGCTGGCGCTGGTTTCGCGTTCGCGCCGGTTGAACGACACCGAGTAGGCGGCCGAGCGGGCGTGCAGGATCGGGTCGGCGCTGCCGGCGATGCCCTTGGGCAGAATCAGCGGGTCGAAGTTGATGTCGCGGCAGGGGCCGTCCGCTTGCGGCTGCGCGCGCACCAGCGTCAGGGTGCCCACGGTCGCTTCGGGCCGGTTGTCCGGCCAGGCCTGGGAGGAATCGGTGATGGGGTCGCCGGGCTCGGCAAATTGCAGAACCAGGTCCCATACCAGGGGGCCGGCGGCGAGGCGCCGGTCCAGGTCCTCCGCCAGGAAATCGCGCGTGCTGCTGCGCAATTGTTCGGCGCTGAGCGCGACGAACAGGGCGCGCGGCCGCATCGACCAGCGCACCATGCGCGCGGCGCCCTGGGCATCGGTGAGCGCAAAGGCGTTGGCGCCATTAAAACGGGTGTTGCCCAGGCTGTCGGACTGGGGCGCCGTTTTGGCCCATTGCTGAAACTTCAGTATTTCAGGATGCTGCGCCAGCAGGGCCTTGAGCCTGACCGGGTCGGGCTTGCCGGTTGCCGGATCGGGCCGCATGACCTCGTTGAGCGCCTGAAAACCTTGCGGCGTCGACACGGTAAAAAAGGGAAAGCTGTTCATGGCCAGGCGCCACTCCTGGCCGTCGTCGGTTTTCAGCTGCAGGGCCATGCCGCGCACGGGCGCCGCATTGTCCGGTGCGTACGGGTTGTTCGAGGGTGCGGAAAACCGCCCCAGCACGGACACCGACGGCTGCGCGAACGCGCGCGCCGTCGACCAGCGCGCCGCCGTGGGCGTGGGCGCGAACGTGCCCATGAAACAGATGCCCTTGCTGTGCGCGCGGCGGAACCCCGCTTGCTGGGTGCCGGACGCCTGGGCGGTGTCCATCATTGTTTGTGGCGTCAGTCCCCGGTGGCCCAGCCAGCCGCCCATCCAGGCGAACAGGGCGGCGGCGGCGGCCAGGATCAGGCCGATCGGCAATAACAGCAGCAGGGAACCGCGGCGCGGCGTGGGCGAGGGCATCGCTTAGAACCGGGCGACGGTGAAACAGCGGGAGGTTTGCATGGGGTGGGCGCTTTTTAAAGGAGGAACGGGGACGGCAATGCGACGGCGGCGGGCGCTTAGGCATCACTTAATTGCTTGATAACATTGATTGTCGCATTGATCGCAAAACGACGCGCCGGGCAAGCGTGCGCGGCGGCGGCCTGCAATCTCACCATGTCTTATGTGTATGATTGCCGTTTCAGCCACCACCGACATCGCGCCATCATGCATTGGTCCTTTCAGATCCCGTCCGCCCCGGCGAACATTAATGTTCTCTCTTCCCTGGCCCTGCTGACGGGACTGGCCTTGAGCCAGGTCGCCTGCGCCGACGGCCATGACATTGGCCGGGGCGTGGGCGCGGCGGCCGGCATTGTTGCTGGTATTTATGTCCACGAACTGGGGCACGCGGCGGCGTTCGAGCTCGCCGGCGCTGAACAGATCCGGATCCGGGTGCCGGGGCCCCAGTGCCGTCTGCTGTGCGGCCAGACCGATGTCACATGGCCGGTGGCGCCGGGGGCGGCGGCGCTCAGGCGCATCAGCGTTGCCGGTTTTGTTGCCAGCAACCTGGCGGCGGAAGGACTGCTGCGCCACGACAGCGCTGCGCGCTCGGGCTTTGGCCAGGGTTTGATGGCGACGAACCTGTATTCGAACGTCGCCCATGTCGTCACTTATTACACGAAGGTGCGGGGAAGAAACGGCTACCGGGGCAACGATATCGATAGTTACGAGATGGCCGGCGGCAATCCGCACCTGCTCTCGGCGAGCTTGCTGGCCTATTCGGTCTATGCGCTGCGGCGCATGCACCAGAAGCACATTCCCGTCCTGTTCGTCAGTACGCGTTTCTAGTACTGAGGTCCCCACCAGGTCCGGTCAATCGCGCCGGAGCGGCTTGCCCCGGGCGATCACCTCGCGGCAATCGCCCTTCATGACCGCATCGTCGTAATCGGTCCAGCCATAGCTGTCGACGTAGCGCGTGTGGGTCTTGAAGGCGGGATTGACGAAGCTCCATTCCAGCGTCTCGCCCGGGTAGCCGATGTCGCCCAGGTCGAGCAAGGTGTGGAACATGTTCTCGGTGGCCAGCCTGGCGCCGCGGTTGCGCTGCAGTTGCGCCACCTTGGTGGGAAAGCGCGCCTGGTAGGGCGTCGAATACCAGACAAACGCGGGCACGTGGAATTCGTAATCGGTGTTGTGGCCGTGAAAGGCCAGCTTGCAGCGCTTGTCGTACAGGGTCTGGCCGTGGTCGGCCACGTAGAGCAGGGCGGCCGCCTGCGCACCGCCCTTGAGGCGCGCGATCAGCTGCGCCAGGAACCAGTCCGTATACAAGATGCTGCTGTCGTAGCTGTTATTGAGCTGGGGCTTGAGCTGCTGGTCCGTGTAGGCCGGCTTGTCGATGCCGAACAGCGACGGCTGCCACTGGTCGAAGCGCTTGGGGTAGCGCTGGCTGTAGTTCCAGTGGCTGCCCAGCGAGTGAATGACGATCAATTTCTTTTGCGCCTTGTCGGCCAGCGCGCGGCTAAACGGCGGCAACAGCACTTCGTCGAAGTTGGCCTCGTTGGTAAAACCGCCAAAATTGAGAAAATCGACCACGTCGGCTTCCTTGGCGAACACCGACACGGGCGTGTCGTACTTGCCGAACGAGATCTGGTTCGACAGCCAGAAGGTTTTGTAGCCCGCTTCTTTATAGGCTGTAATAAACGATTTCTCATAAAAGCCGTCTTTGAGGCTCTGGCGCGTGCGCTTGCGCGAGATGATCACGGGCACCGACAGGCGCGTGGCGGAGACGGCCGTGATGACGTCCTTCAGGGGCACCAGGTTGGTTTCCTGCGCCAGCAGGGGATTGGTGTCGCGCGCGTAGCCGTTCAGGCTCCAGCGGTCGTAGCGCGACGATTCGCCCAGCACCAGCACGACCGTCTCGGGGGCCAGCGCCGGGTCGCGCTGGCGGGCGCCGAACTGGAAGCTGGCGCTTTTCTGGCCCAGTTCGGCCAGATACAAGCGTTCTTTGTAGAAATCGATGGCGCGGATCACCAGGCCGAACGGCCAGGAGCGGGCAAACGCTTCGAGGTCGACGGGAAGGCGCGCCGCGCGCGGCAGTGGCGGCAGCGGCGGCAGCACCGGTGCGCCGCTGGCGGCCGGCGCGGCGGCGCTGGTGCGGTTGCCGAAAAAGCCGGCGGCGATGGCGCCGCCCGCGCTCGCTGGCGCGCTCGCTGTCACTCCGGGTCGGGCGGCGATGCCGAAAGTGGCGCCGTAAGCCCACAGTGCGGCCCCCAGCGCCAGCGCCGCCACGGCCAGCCAGCGCGAACCATCGCGCCAGTCGAGCTCGTTCGTGCGCATGGCCGCGCGCAGCAGGGCGATCCACCAGGCGATCACGGCCGCCATCACGATCAGCAGCAGCCACAGGGTGTGCCCCAGGAACTCAAGCGCTTCCTGCGGGCTGGTCTCGGCGATGATGCCCAGGTGGTGGCTGGAGATGCCCTGGCCGTAGTAGGCAATCAGGTAGAGCTCGGTGGGCAGGGCCAGGAAGGCGGGCAGCAACAGCCAGTGAAACCAGGCGGGCCGCTTGAACAGGGCCCAGACGGCCAGCCAGGCCACCAGTTCCACGCCCAGCAGCTGCAGCGGCGCGTCGACGGGTTTGCCCACCAGCAGGGGCGCGAAGGGCACGCTGGACAGCGCCAGGTAGCTCAGCAGCAGAAAAACGGTGGAGGAGCGCAGGGATCGCATCGACAAGGTGCTTCGGATAAAACCGTCTATTATCCGGGCTTTCCTGGCCGGTCATGCGATTTTACTTGCGGCAAAATTATGCGCGATCGTGCATAAAAACCTGTTGCGCGGGCGCGTGGTGCTTTGCGCTGGCTCAGTAAACAAGTTGACCGGCGACCTGTTCAGGCCTATACTCGCGAGTTCCCGATTTAGTTTGTGGGTCCCCCGCCGTCGCAGCCGCTCCTTGCTGAGTGGCTTTTGGCGCCTCTGGGCTCATGGCAGGGTGAAGTCTAGGTTTTAGTCCCCGGGTGTTTGCCCGGGTTATTCATGTTGTATCTTTGTTGGATTTATAACGATGCCAACCATCAATCAACTGATTCGCAATCCACGTGTCGCCTTGACCGTGAAGAGCAAATCGCCGGCGCTGGAAAACAGCCCGCAAAAACGTGGTGTTTGCACCCGTGTATATACGACGACCCCAAAGAAGCCAAACTCGGCTCTGCGTAAAGTCGCCAAAGTTCGCTTGACCAACGGTTTCGAAGTCATTTCGTACATCGGCGGTGAAGGCCACAACCTGCAAGAACACAGTGTCGTGCTGCTGCGCGGCGGTCGTGTAAAAGATTTGCCGGGTGTGCGTTACCACATGGTTCGCGGTGCACTCGATACCCAGGGCGTCAAAGACCGTAAGCAATCTCGCTCGAAATACGGTACCAAGCGCGCTAAAGCAGGCAAGAAGTAATCGGGATTTTTTCCCGTGGGGTTACTCCCAACTACTTGCACATTGAATAGTTGAACCGATCGTAATGGTCGAGTAAGTGGAGGCTATGATGGCCTGCCGCGAGTGCTGCGTCCCCGCGCTCAACTGAAGACTGAAAGGAATTGAAATGCCACGTCGTCGTGAAGTCCCCAAGCGCGATATCCTGCCGGATCCAAAATTCGGTAACCAGGATGTCGCCAAATTCGTCAACGTTTTGATGTTGTCCGGTAAAAAATCGGTCGCAGAAAACATCATCTACGGTGCTTTCGAGCACATCAAGCAAAAATCGGGCAAAGATCCGCTCGAAGTGTTTGCTGCCGCGATCAACAACGCGAAACCAATGGTTGAGGTAAAATCGCGCCGCGTCGGTGGTGCCAATTACCAGGTGCCAGTGGAAGTTCGCCCGGTTCGCCGTATGGCCCTGTCGATGCGCTGGTTGCGTGAAGCCGCCAACAAGCGTAGCGAAAAATCCATGCCTCAACGCCTCGGCGGTGAGTTGCTGGAAGCCGCAGAAATGCGCGGCGGTGCGATGAAGCGTCGTGACGAAGTTCACCGCATGGCTGAAGCGAACAAGGCGTTCTCGCACTTCCGCTTCTAATCAATTGGCCAACCCCTTGCGAGGGGGCGGCCATGTATCTGTTGTTCGAGGCCGGGCTCATTTTGTTTTCAAAATGCCGCTCGGTTTTGTCCATTCAAAGATTTAGGAATATTTATGGCACGCAAGACCCCCATTGAGCGCTACCGCAATATCGGTATCTCCGCTCACATCGATGCTGGCAAGACCACCACGACCGAGCGCGTCCTGTTCTACACGGGCGTGAACCACAAGATTGGCGAAGTGCATGATGGCGCGGCCACCATGGACTGGATGGAGCAAGAGCAGGAACGCGGTATCACCATTACCTCGGCAGCGACGACCTGCTTCTGGAAGGGCATGGCGAACAACTTCCCTGAGCACCACATCAACATCATCGACACCCCGGGCCACGTCGACTTCACCATTGAAGTCGAACGCTCGATGCGCGTGCTCGACGGCGCTTGCATGGTCTACTGTGCAGTCGGCGGCGTGCAGCCCCAGTCGGAAACCGTGTGGCGTCAGGCCAACAAGTACAAAGTGCCACGTCTGGCCTTCGTCAACAAGATGGACCGCACGGGCGCGAACTTCTTCAAGGTCTATGAGCAGATGCGTGCTCGCCTGAAGGCGAACCCGATTCCCCTGCAGATTCCTATCGGCGCCGAAGAGAACTTCCTGGGCGTGGTCGATCTGGTCAAGATGAAAGCCATCTACTGGGACGACGCGTCGCAGGGCATGAAATTCGACTACCGCGACATCCCTGCTGAGTTGCAAGAGCAGGCTGACGAGTGGCGTCTGAAAATGGTCGAGGCAGCTGCCGAGTCCAGCGACGAACTGATGAACAAGTACCTCGAAGAAGGCGACTTGACGGAAGAAGAGATCAAGGCCGCCCTCCGCGCCCGTACCCTCGCTTCGGAAATCGTCCCGATGATGTGCGGCACCGCCTTTAAAAACAAGGGCGTGCAAGCCATGCTCGACGGCGTGATCGAATACCTGCCATCGCCAATCGACATCAAGCCAGTGCAAGGCATGGATGAAGATGACCAGCCCGTCACCCGCAAGGCGGACGACAACGAGAAATTCGCTGCGCTGGCATTCAAGATCATGACCGACCCGTTCGTGGGCCAGCTGATCTTCTTCCGCGTCTACTCCGGTTCGATCAAGTCGGGCGACACGGTGTTCAATCCGATCAAGAACAAGAAAGAGCGTCTTGGCCGTATTTTGCAGATGCACGCCAACCAGCGTGAAGAAATCAAGGAAGTCCACGCCGGCGATATCGCCGCCGCGGTCGGCCTGAAAGATGCGACCACGGGCGAAACCCTGTGCGATCCATCGGCAGTGATCACCCTGGAAAAAATGGTGTTCCCTGAGCCGGTGATTCAGCAGGCTGTCGAGCCAAAGACCAAGGTCGACCAGGAAAAAATGGGTCTGGCATTGAATCGCCTGGCACAGGAAGATCCGTCGTTCCGCGTCAAGACCGATGAAGAATCGGGCCAGACCATCATCGGTGGTATGGGCGAGCTGCACCTGGAAATTATCGTTGACCGCATGAAGCGCGAATTCGGCGTCGAAGCGACCGTCGGCAAGCCTCAGGTTGCGTACCGCGAAACGATTCGCAAAGTATGCGAAGAGTCCGAGGGCAAGTTCGTCAAGCAGTCCGGTGGTCGTGGTCAGTACGGTCACGTGGTCCTGAAGATCGAGCCGCAAGAACCGGGCAAGGGTTTCGAGTTCATTGACGCCATCAAGGGCGGCACCGTGCCACGCGAATACATCCCTGCAGTCGAAAAAGGTGTGCGCGGCACCCTGAACACGGGCGTGTTGGCGGGCTATCCAGTGGTCGACGTCAAAGTCACCCTGTTCTTCGGTTCGTACCACGATGTCGACTCGAACGAGAACGCGTTCCAGATGGCCGCTTCGATGGCCTTCAAAGACGGTTGCCGTAAAGCGTCGCCAGTCATCCTCGAGCCAATGATGGCCGTGGAAGTGGAAACGCCGGAAGACTACGCCGGTACCGTGATGGGCGACTTGTCGTCGCGTCGCGGCATGGTGCAGGGCATGGACGAAATCCCAGGCGGCGGTGGCAAGATCATCAAAGCTGAAGTGCCTCTGTCGGAAATGTTTGGTTACTCGACCTCGTTGCGTTCCGCAACCCAGGGCCGTGCGACCTACACGATGGAATTCAAGCACTACTCGGAAGCGCCTAAGCACGTTACCGATGCAATCATCACGGCTAAAGCCAAGTAAAAACAACTTGGTGACGGCGCCGGACCCCGCACAGCGAGGTGCGGCCCCGTCACCAACTGATCAAAAATCTTAAAGGAAGAGCAAAATGGCAAAAGGTAAATTCGAACGGACCAAGCCGCACGTCAACGTCGGCACCATCGGTCACGTCGACCACGGTAAAACGACCCTGACGGCTGCAATCGCGACCGTTCTGTCGAAGAAATTCGGCGGCGAAGCAAAAGCATACGACCAGATCGATGCAGCACCAGAAGAAAAAGCGCGCGGCATCACCATCAACACCGCCCACGTCGAGTACGAGACCGCCGCACGTCACTATGCGCACGTCGACTGCCCAGGCCACGCCGATTACATCAAAAACATGATCACCGGTGCTGCCCAGATGGACGGCGCGATCCTGGTATGTTCGGCCGCTGACGGCCCGATGCCACAGACCCGCGAGCACATCCTGCTGGCCCGTCAGGTTGGCGTTCCTTACATCATCGTGTTCCTGAACAAGTGCGACCTCGTCGATGACGAAGAGCTGCTGGAACTGGTTGAAATGGAAGTGCGTGAGTTGCTGTCGAAGTATGAATTCCCAGGCGACGACCTGCCAATCATCAAGGGTTCGGCACGTATGGCCCTCGAAGGCGACACCGGCCCGATGGGCGAACAGGCCATCATGCAATTGGCTGATGCCCTCGACACCTACATCCCTGAGCCAGAGCGCGCAGTCGATGGTGCCTTCCTGATGCCTGTGGAAGACGTGTTCTCGATCTCCGGTCGCGGCACCGTTGTTACCGGTCGTATCGAGCGCGGCATCATCAAGGTCGGCGAAGAGATCGAAATCGTCGGCATCAAAGATACCGTCAAAACCACCTGCACCGGCGTGGAAATGTTCCGCAAGCTGCTGGACCAGGGCATGGCTGGCGACAACGTCGGTCTGCTGCTGCGCGGCACCAAGCGTGAAGACGTCGAGCGCGGTCAAGTGTTGGCGAAGCCAAACTCGATCAAGCCGCACAACCATTTCACCGGTGAGATCTACGTCCTGTCGAAAGACGAAGGCGGCCGTCACACCCCGTTCTTCAACAACTATCGTCCTCAGTTCTACTTCCGTACCACGGACGTGACCGGTTCGATCGAGTTGCCAGCGGACAAAGAAATGGTCATGCCAGGCGATAACGTGTCGATCACCGTCAAGCTGATCAACCCGATCGCGATGGAAGAAGGCCTGCGCTTCGCTATCCGTGAAGGCGGTCGTACCGTCGGCGCCGGCGTCGTTGCAAAAATCCTGAGCGAAGCCAGCAAGTAATTGCTGTCGTAATTCGGTCAGTGCAGCAAAAAGGCAGGGGCCTCACGGCCTCTGCCTTTGTTTTCATCGTATAATGTCGATCCCATATATTGCCGTTTGTTAAGAACGGTTCGCTCTTTAGAGGAAATATCATGTCCGCACCAAACCAGAAAATCCGTATTCGCCTGAAAGCATTCGACTACAAGCTGATCGACCAGTCGGCCCTGGAAATCGTCGAGACCGCCAAGCGCACCGGCGCCGTCGTCAAGGGCCCAGTGCCACTGCCAACGCGCATCCAGCGTTTTGACGTGCTGCGTTCCCCGCACGTCAACAAGACCTCGCGCGACCAGTTCGAGATCCGTACCCACCAGCGCCTGATGGACATCGTCGATCCAACCGACAAAACGGTTGACGCGCTGATGAAGCTGGACCTGCCAGCTGGCGTGGACGTCGAAATCAAGCTGCAATAATGGCATCCGCGCGCGAGTGATCGCGCGCACTGAAGCAAGCCGGGGCCGGCCTGTTCGCAATTGATCGCGGACAGGCTGGCCCCGATGTCGTTTACGTGGCGCGCACGCGAGGCGCCACGGCTGCCTGCATCAGTCTTAGTTGACGCGGAACTTGCTGATCTGCTCCTGCAGGCCGTCGGCCTGTTCGGTCAGCTCGGCGCAGGTGCTCGAGGTGTGTTCGACCAGCGCCGCATTGCGCTGGGTGTTGTGATCGAGTTCGGTGATCGCCGTGGCCACCTGGGCCACGCCGGTCGCCTGCTCTTTCGACGCCGTTGAAATGTCGCTCAGGTAGCCGCTGATGCGGTGCGCGTTGTCGACCATGGTCGACATGCTCGCGCCGGCCTTGGCGACGACGTCGGCGCCGCTGCGCATTTGCAGGACGCTGGCCGAAATGAGTGTCTTGATCTCGGCCGCCGCGCCCGCGCAGCGCTGCGCCAGCGTGCGCACCTCGCTGGCGACGACGGCAAAGCCGCGCCCGGCCTCGCCCGCGCGCGCCGCTTCCACCGCCGCATTGAGCGCCAGGATATTGGTCTGGAAGGCGATGCCGTCGATGACCCCGATGATGTCGCTGACCTTGGCCGAGGAGTCCTGGATGCCCTGCATGGTGCTGACGACGCCGGCGATGATGGCGCCGCCCGCTTCGGCGTCGGTGGCATTGTCGGCGGCGAACGTCGCCGCTGCGCTGGCCAGTTGCGCATTCGAGCCGACGGTGGCGCCGATTTCTTCCATGGCGGCGGCCTGCTGCTCCAGCGCCGCCGCTGCCGCGGCGGTGCGCTCGGACAGGTCGACGCTGTCGGCGGCGATGCTTGCGCTGGTGCCATGCAGGCTGTTGGCCGAGCTGCGCACGGTGTGCACCAGCTGGTGCAGCGATTCGTAGGCCACGCGCAGGTCGATGATGACGGCGGCCGCTTCATCTTTGCCCCAGGGCAGCGACGGCGCCCGCCGCAAATCGCCCTGGGCCATTTCCTGCAGGTGCTTGCGGATCAGGCCCAGGCCCCCTTCGGTGACCAGATAAAAAGTGAAGAAGAAATAGGCTGCGCCCAGCAGCGCCAGCGCCAGCACGCCCAGCAGGATGTTGCGCTCGGTGTGCATGGCCTGCACGCGCGCCGCGATCAGCGTTTCGAGCGTGTCCATCAAGCGCTTGGCCAGGGCGAACTGGGCGCTGGCGGCGCGGTCGGCCAGCGCCGGATAGTCGCGCTGGGCCTCCGGCGTGCTCAGCTGGGTCTCAATCATGTGCTTGCGCACCATGCCAAAAAACGCCGTGCTGGCCAGCTGGGGCGGCGCCAGGTCGAGACGTTGCAGCAAGCCGGCGCCGTTGTCCTTGATCTTGGCAAGGCCGCTGGCCATGTTCGCCTGCTGGAATTCGGCAACGGCGATCAGTTCGCTCAGAGCGCGCTGCTGGGGCGCCGTGATGGCGCCGCTGCGCTGCACGCTCAGGCCGGTGGCGCGCAATTGGGCGGTCGTTTCAACGATATCAGGGATGCGGAAGAACGCCGCGTCCATCAAATAAAACGTGGCGATCTCGGGGTCGAGCGTCAGGTTGGAATTGTCGGTGACGGCCTGCAGCAGGGCAATGAGGGCCTTGACGTGGCTGGTGTGGGCGGCGAACAGGCTGTCCGCATCGGCAGGGCTGGCCTGCTTGAGCCTGGCATAGGCGTCCAGCGCCGCTGCCCGCGCACTGCCCGTGTCGAGCGTGGCGCCCAGCGCCTGGTCGATCGTCGCCAGGCTGGCGTAGGCGGCGTCGAGGGCTGCGTGGGTGGGCTCGAGCGGCACTGCGCCGGCGCCGGCGGCATTGGCGGCGGCATCGCGCCGCAATTGCTGGGCCAGTTCGATCAAGGGCACCAGCACCCGGTTGTACTGCACGCCGAGAATTTCGCGCTGCGAAAAATTGCTGTCGTCGGCGACCCGCGCCAGGTGGGCGCGGCTGAGCATGAAGATCGGCAGCAGGAACAGGGCGCAAATCAACAAGGCCTTCGAACGAAAGCCGATGCGGCGCATGATGACCACGCCGGGCGTCCAGATGCCATGGGCGTGAAAGGCGCTGGCGCTGGCCGGCTCGCTGCGCGGCGGCGCCGTCAGGATGGGGAGGTCGTTGCGCCGGGGCGTTGGCTTGGTGGTCATGCGTCTATTCCTGTGCTGGGGTGATGGGCTGGCGCTGCATAGGACATGCGGACATGCAGCGCGAGAAATTTTTGCCGCATGAGAGGCGGGTGATTATTGATGCATTTAGGCAATTAAAATTGGCCGGGTACGAAGATAGCAGACCTAATTGAATTAGGGAATTGTCCTTTGTATCTAGCTCGCTACGATTGACGGGGGTCTTTTGACAATGCCGGCAACCGCGTTTGTTGACGTTTAATCAAAATTGTCCTACTGTGGCTGCGGGCGGATCCTTCAAGCCGGCCTGTCGTTGCCGCGTGCAGCGACAGCCTCTACGGGGTTACCCCGTGGGACTAGCAGTGTTGGGCATTTCACCGCATGAGCGGCGTCGCGCTTGCGCGCGAGTTGGCTCACGCATCACGAGACTCGTTGAAGGCACTCCGCCCACCCCACACCACCGATGAATCGCGACAAACTTGCCTTACTGGCGCTGGCCGACACCATGCTCGCCTCCAGCGCCACGCCAGCGGCGCTGGAGGCCGCTTGCGAGCGGGTGTTCGGCATGCTGGCGCCGTGGGCGCTCGTGCTGTGCGCGGCCGTGCTCGCGCGCACGGGCGAGAATTTTTATTATTTCAGCCGCCACGAGTTGGCCGAGATCCTCGCGCAGCAGCTTGCGCCGAGTGATGACGGTGACGGCGACGAAGGCGACGATGCCGACGACGGCACACTGATGCCGTTCACGCTGCCGCCCGTGCGGCGCTATTGCATCGATCCGGCGTTGTTGCCGCCAGCGCCAGCCTGGCTGACCGCGCTGTCCCTGCCCGTGCTGGACTCGGTCGGTGCGCTGGCGAGCTGGCTCAACGAACCGGTGGACGCGCTGGCCTGGTTCGCCGACCAGTGGCGGCTGGCGGGCGCGCAGCCGCCACCCTTGCAGCATTACCACTATCGCTGGGTGCCCAAGCGCAGTGGCGGCCTGCGCCTGATCGAAATTCCCAAGGCACGGCTGCGCCGCATCCAGGGTCGCATCCTGCGCCAGATCCTCGACCGGGTGCCGCCCCATCCGGCGGCGCATGGATTTCGCCGCAGCCACTCCTGCCTCAGCCACGCCGCCCTGCACACGGGGCAGGCGCTGGTGTTGCGGATGGACTTGCAGGATTTTTTTCCCAGCATTCCCGGCGCGCGCATCCACGCCCTGTTCGAAAAGCTGGGCTATCGGCCCGCCGTGGCCGGCGTCCTGGCCCGCATCTGCGTCAACCGCACGCCCCCCGGCGTCTTGCGCGCGGGCCAGGCGGGCGCAAGGCCGGGCTGGGCCCAGCGGCAGGTGCTGGCCAGTGCTCACCTGCCGCAAGGATCGCCGTGCTCGCCCGCGCTGGCCAATCTGTGCGCCTACCGCCTCGACCTGCGCCTGGCGGCGCTGGCGCGCACGCTGGAGGCGCGCTACAGCCGCTACGCCGATGACCTGGTGTTTTCCGGTGGCGCGCAGTTCGGCCAGGCGGCGGCGCGCTTTGCCGTGCAGGTCGCCGCCATCGCCGCCGAAGAGGGTTTTTGCGTCAACCACCGCAAGACGCGGGCGATGCGCCAGGGCACGCGCCAGCAGGTCACGGGCGTGGTCGTCAACCGTCATCCGAACATCGCCCGCGCCGACTACGACCGGCTCAAGGCGATCCTGAGCAACTGCGTGCGGCACGGTCCCGCCAGCCAGAACCGCGAGGGCCGCGCCGACTTTCGCGCCTGGCTGGCGGGCAAGGTGGCCTATGTGGCGATGCTCAACGCCCCGCGCGCACTCAAACTGCAGCGGCTGGCGGCGGCGATCGTATGGCCGACAGGCTGCTAGCACTCTGGGCCGCACGTTACAATACGGCCGCGATAATCAATGCGAACAGCCCACCCCATGACGACCTGTGAAACCTTTCTAAGCCGCGCCCGCCTGGCCATCCTGGCGCTGGCCAGTGCGCTGCTCGCTTGCGCTTGCGCGCCCCTGCCACCGAGCCAGGGGCCGCAGCTCACCGTCGCGCAACTGCGCTTCATCGGCGAGCAGCGCCTGCCCTGGCGCCAGCAGTTCGCCGGCACCATGGTGGGCGGCCTGTCCGGCATCGATTACGATGCCCGGCGCGGCGACTGGGTGATGATCTCGGACGACCGCTCCGAACACAACCCGGCCCGCTACTACCGGGCCCGGCTCGACTACGATGCGCAGGCCTTTCGCGCCGTCACGCTGACGGCAGCCATCACCATGCGCCAGCCGGACGGCAGCGACTATCCGTCCAAGGCCGAGTTTGCCCGCCGCCACGGCGTCGTCGCCGACCTCGAGGCGCTGCGCGTCGATCCGCGCGATGGCAGCATCTGGTATGCCAGCGAAGGCGACGTGGCGCTGGGCCTGAAGCCGTTCGTGCGGCGCGCTGGCGCCGACGGCAGTTTTGCCGCCGAACTGCCGCTGCCGGCCCGGTTCGAGGTCGATGTGGCCCACCGTACGGGGCCGCGCGACAATCTGAGCATCGAGGGCTTGAGCTTCGCGCCCGACGGCAACTCGCTGTGGGTGTCGCTGGAGGCTCCGCTGTACCAGGATGGCCCCGTGCCCAGCCCGACCGCCGGCGCCGTCAACCGCATCAGCCATTTCGGCCGCGACGGCGCGCTGCTGGGCCAGTACGCGTACCCGTTGAGCGCCATCCCGGCCGCGCCGGGGCCGGGCAAGTATGCCGACAACGGCATCTCGGAAATCCTCGCCGTGGGCGCCACCCGCCTGCTGGTGCTGGAACGGGGCGCCGTCCAGGACGCCGCCGGCGCCTACCGCGTGTATGTGCGCATCTTCGAGATCGACACGGCCGGCGCCACCGATGTGGGGCCGCTGCCCACGCTGGCCGGTGCGTCCTTTCGCCCCGTCAGCAAGCGCCTCGTGCTCGACCTCGACAGCGTGGGCCTGCCCAAGATCGACAACCTGGAAGGGATGGCGCTGGGGCCGACGCTGCCGAACGGCCATGCCAGCCTGGTGCTCATTTCGGACGATAATTTCAGCAAAAGCCAGGTCACCCAGCTGCTGCTGTTCGAGGTGATTCCTTAGGGGCGAATTTATTTTTGCAAATAGCTGTTGCACAATAGCGCTGCGCTATTTACAATGCGGACCCTCAGGGCGGTTAGTTCAGCTGGTTAGAATACTTGGTCGACATCCAAGGGGTCGCAGATTCGAATTCTGCACCGCCCACCAGAACAGCAGTAGATCAGGGCCGGCAAGATGCGCAGCGATGCGTGACTTGCCGGCCCTTTTTGCATGGGCGGCAGGAACGGCAGGAGCGCGGGCGCGCCCCTGCCGCTACATCTGGCCTGCCGCCGGCAAGGACAGCGGCGGCGCCTCGTGCGGGTGCGCGCCGAACACATCGGACTGGTCGACCACGCGCTGCGCCCAGGCGCGGTGGGTGGCCACTTCGCACATCGAGTCGTGCATCTTGAACACCGCCGGGGCGTCGATGTCGAGAATGGCGCGCGCCGCGCTCAGGTCGTTCGGCTTGACCCGGTAGTGCTGCTCGATGGGGCCGATCTGACTGGGGTGGATGGCGGTCTTGCCGATCATGCCGTGGGCCAGGTCTTCCATCACCTCCTGGTCGAGCAGTTCGGGCAGGTCCAGGTGCTCGAACACGGGCGCCGTCAGCACGAAGCCATACGGTCGGAACGTCGTCGCCAGGCGCGCGATGACGGGGCCGAGCGGGGTGCGGTAGATGGTCATGCCGCGGGGGCGGCGCAAGCCCAGCAGGGCCAGTAAATCGTTGCCGCCGATGCGCAGCGCCAAAATGCGGTTGCGCACCCCCGGCGCTTCGAGCACCTGGCGGAACTGGCGCATTTCGGCGTCGTCGAACACTTCGGCCGTTTCCAGCGTGGGCATGAGCATGTGGTCGGTATCGCGCACCTGGCGAAAGTACGCGTCGAAATTGGCGCTGGTCGCTTTCGGGATGACGAAGCCGGTCAGCTTGTCGGACCCCGGCATGGCCAGCACGCGCGCCATCACCTCCGGACTGCGCACGCGCACGAAGCGCTCGGCGCGCGCCGGTGTGCGCATATTGTTGAGCACGACGGACAGGTTGAACAGCGCCCAGCTCAGGTCGCGGTCGGCCACCGAGTCCTCGGTGCAGAAGATCAGCGAGCGTGCCTGCGGCAGGCGCTCGCCATCGGCTACTGCCATCAGGTGCTTGTGCGTCGCCGGTACATACAGCGACGCTCCCATCGATTTAACCATCCAGAGCGCTCCTGATCAGGGAAACCGCGTGGTAGGGCAGGGCCCCATCCACCAGTATCGGTACATGTTTTTCTTGTGCCAGCACGGCCAGGTGCGCCACGTCGACTGCACCGGCGTCGCGCACGATCAGCAGCCGCGGCGTCCGGCGCAGCAACACGCGGGTGGCTTCGCCGATACCGGGCTTGACCATGTTGACGTCGTCGATGCCGTGCTCGCGCAGCGCCTGCCGCATGTAGTCGCGCGAGACCGCCGCCGCGCGCGCCTTGTCGGACGGCGCCGCGGTCGGCGCACCCGGCTGGCGGGCCAGCGCGCGCGCCGCCTGCACCAGCGCGTCGGCGAACGCTTGCGACTGGTCGTGCTGCTCGAACTGCTTGTAATATACACAACCGTGGAAGTCGCCGGGGCCAATCGCCTCGTTCAGGATCGAGCGGCTCACCAGGCCCGACACGGTGGCGTTAAGAATACTCGAAGGTATCAAATAATCGTCGCACGACGCGGCGCACGCTGCCGCGCCCGCCAGGTCCGACAGCACGTACAGGCCGCCGTCGATGGCGGTGCCGTGGCTGGCATTGAAGGCGGTGATGGTTTTGTGCAATTCGCCGGCGATCACGCCCTTGCCCGTCCAGCCGTCGATGAACACGATCGACTCAGCCGCGTGGCCCTGGGCCAGGATGTGCTCCATGGCGACCTGGTCGATGCCGCGGTCGCGGATGATCGAGACGGAATAGTGCTGCACCGTGCGGCCGAACAGCTCGCGCAGCAAGTGTCCCAGCACCACGCCGACGGGGGTGCCGGCGCGCGCCAGCGACACCAGCGTGACGGCGCCGCCGCGCCGTGCGGCGATCAGCGATGCCAGCGTCAGGCAGTCGCGCGCCATTCTCTCGTTGTTGGCCGCGCAGGCCTGGCGGAATACCTCGAGGTAGCGCGCCGAGGGCAGCGCTTCGGGCGAGAGCATCTCGCTGTAGTGGCGCTGGCCGGACTGGATCAGGTACTCCTTTTCGGCGACATCGACGAAGTCCTGCAGGGGCAGCGGTTTGAGGAGAAATTCGACGTCGCCGGGGCGGTAGCTGCCGGAAAAGCTCATAAGGCCGCCACCGTCAGCGCCGCCAGCTGGCTGGCGCGGGGCACGATGGCGTAGTCGCAGGCGGCCATGAAGCGGGCGTCGGAGCGGCTGTCGCCGATGCCGAAGGTGATGATGTCGCCGTGTTCGGCGCGCAGCAGTTCCGTCACGTAAGCCACCGCGTGCGACTTGTTGAGCGCGTTCGGCAGGATCGCCAGGTTGTTGCCGTTGCGGTGAATAAAATAGTCGCGGCCGCCGTCGATCGCGTCCAGCCAGGGCTGCACCACCTCGTGCTCGATGGGGGCCAGGCGCGCAGCCACCTTGTCGGGGTCCTTGACGACCAGGTAGAACGGCGTGGCGCAGTCTTCGATCAGGCGGGCGCGCCCGCCAAAGCCCGTGCGCACGGCCCAGGCGTCGATCAGCGCGGCGAGCGCTTGCAGGCCGGGCAGGGCCGCCTGCATGGCCACCTGCATGCGCGCCAGCCAGGCGGGATCGACGGCGCCGCCGGGCGCCAGCACGATGCCGCCATAGTCGAGCACGGCGTAACTGCTGAAGTCCAGCTTGACGCGGCGGTAGGCGTCGATGTTGCGGGCGGTGGCGGGAATGACCGTCATGCCTTGCTGGGCGAACGCGAGAAAGTCGCGCTGGGCCGCCGTGGAATACGAGATCGGGCTGCCGTCCTTCAGAAAGGCGGTGGGCACGAGATCGGCGCCGGGCGCGCATTTTTCGCGCGACTGGAACAGGGTGTCGTCGAGATCGGCGAACAGGAATTTATGCAACTTCGTCAATCTGGGTCTCGCTTATAAAGTGGAACAGGCGGGCGTCGAGCAGCGCGGCGAGCTGGCGCAGGGCGGCGTTGGGCGCCGTTTCGTGGCAAATGAAGACGTGGCGGTACTGGCCGCGCTGCACGTTGTAAATGAAATTGCTCACCCCTTCGCCGTAGTTGTCGGGGAAGGCGAGGGCGCTCGCGACGGCGCCCCAGGTAAGAATGGGCGAGCGGGTGGTCGACTGCACCACCACGTCCACGCCCAGTTGTTCGAGCACGGCGCCGAGCAGGAAGGACGCGTGCATGAATTCGCCCGTGCCCAGCACCAGCACCGTCTCGCCGGGACCGATGGTCGCCGCCAGGCGCGCCGCCAGCGCCGCCGGCGTCGCCAGCGCGTGGCGCAGGCCGTAGCGGCCGAAGGCGGCGCTGGCGCCGCGGTCAGCGTCGCCGTCGAAGCGCTGGGCCGGCGTGGCCGAGGCGCTGAACTGGCCGGGCACGAACTGGTAGTGGCCCGTCACCGGCGCCGCCAGCGTCACGGGCAGGCCGAAGCGCGCGGACAGGCCGGCGGTGGCGCTCTCTCCCATGAAATTGGTGATGGTGGCCAGGTGCACGTGGGCAATGGCGGGGTTGAGCGTGCGGCAGGCGTTCGCCAGGTTGAGGAAGGTGGCGCCGGTGCTGGCCTCGTCGTCGACCAGCACCAGGGCGCGCGCGCTCATCAGCAGGGCCCGTTCGTCCGCGCCCGGCGGCAGGTGCAGGAACTGGCGCGGCGCGTGGCTGTGGGCTTCCTCGAACTCGATGATGGGGCAGGCGCCCACCCGGTAGCGCGAGGTGTGCAGGAACAGCGCCGGCTGGCCCGGGTGGGCGCGCAGCCACGCTTCGAACACGCCCTGGCCCAGGCCGATGGCCGTTTCCGCCATGGCGATGAACACCACCGGTCCCGGCAGCGCCGGCACGGCGTGCGCCAGTCGCTCGTGCATGGCGGCCATCGCCGCCGGCCGCACGGGCCAGTGCTTGCCCAGCACCTTCGACAGGAACAGGAAGCCGCGGCGCGCGTTGTCGCGGGCGGCGAAACCCATCACTTCCTCGAGCGGGCAGTCGGCGCGGTCGATCGTCAACGTCAGCGCGCCCGTGGGTAGTGTGACCTCGTGCACGCTCATGCGAGTACCGTCGCCGTGGCCAGTTCGGCCACGCGAATGCCGTTGCGCACGGGGGGCACGGTGACGTGCTGGTAGCCGTCGGCGAAACCGGACAGGGCGATCCACGGCAGGTTGGGGCCGGCCACGCAGGCCATGCCGATGCCGCCGGACATGCGCGGATTGATTTCCAGCAGGCGCAGGGCGCCGTCGCCTTCGCGGAACTGCACGTTGAACACGCCGTTCAGGCGGTGCGTGCGGGCCAGTTGGGCGGTGGCGTCGAGGATGTCCTGGCGCATGTCGATCAGCTGGCCCTGGCCGGCCTTGGCCGGCTTGCGGCGGGTGATGGCGCAGACCAGGCGGCCGTCGTCGCCCACGCAGTCGACGCTGTACTCTTCGCCGTCGAGGTATTCCATCAGCAGCATGGTGCGGCAGGCGCCCAGCTCTTCCAGGCCGCGGCGAAAGTCGGCCAGGCCGATGCGGTACTCGGCGCCGGCCAGCAGCAGGGCGGCGCTGCTGCGTTGCTCGTCGAGGATGGCAAAGCCCAGGCCGAACACGGAGTTCGACGGCTTGATGCACAAGGTGGCGTGGTGGGGGCGCAGGGCGGCGTAGCCGGCCTCGAACTGGGCCGGCGTCTCGAACGGCAGGAAGCGGGCCACGGGCGCGCCGGGCAGGTCGGTGGTGGCGTAGAAGCGGGCCTTGTCGTGAATCAGGGTGAGCTGCTCCTGCGGCGCGGTACTCAGGATCCGGGTGCCGATGGCGGCGAAGCGCGCGTGCTGGCCTGCCAGCGCCGTCGCCCCTTTGCCGGGAATAAAGATGTCGACGCGCTGCTCAAGGCAGAAGGCCAGGCACCAGTCGAGGTAGGCGTCGGCGTCCAGGCCGGTCGGCTCGACAAAGAAGGCGTGGGCGACGCGGGCGGCGGCCACGTGCGGGTTGGCGTTGCTGTAAATAATATGAAAACGGCCGGCCGTGTCGGCCTGGCGGATCAAGCCGATGGCCGCGGACACGGACGAAAACGTCCTGTTGAACCAGACGCGCATGGGGGAATACCTTGTGTGAGAGAACGGGGGCAGGGCGCGGTGGCGCCCCGTACAAACAGCATATTATGAAGCAGCCCCGGGCCTGCCGGGCATTTCGCGCGGGGGGCTGCGGCGGCCCTGCCGGGGCGCGGTGTTGGTGCAAACAACACATCGCCATACCCCCAACTAAGTTGTTGCGTCAAGCCCTTTTGCACGTTATACTAGCCGGCTTCGGTATGGATTCGTCCGTCTCGAGTCCGTATCTTTACTTGGTAGTTAAACAGTCAGCCCCGCCCAATCGTAGGTGGGAATGGAGAAAAAATGAGCCTAGGCCTTCTCGGTCGCAAGGTTGGAATGATGCGCATCTTCACGGATGAAGGGGACTCGATCCCAGTTACCGTGCTTGACGTGTCGAACAATCGTGTTGCGCAAGTCAAAACTCCTGAAACGGATGGTTACACCGCCGTTCAGGTCGCATTCGGTCAACGTCGCGCTTCCCGCGTGACCAAAGCTGTTGCGGGTCACCACGCCAAAGCTGGTGTGGAAGCCGGTACGATGCTGAAAGAATTCCGCGTCGATGCCGCTAAAGCTGCCGAACTGAAAGCTGGCGACGTCGTCGCTGCCTCGCTGTTCGAAGTCGGCCAAAAAATCGACGTCCAGGGCGTCACGATTGGTAAGGGTTACGCCGGCGTCATCAAGCGTTACCACTTCTCGTCGGGTCGCGCAACGCACGGTAACTCCCGTTCGCACAACGTACCAGGTTCGATCGGTATGGCGCAGGATCCAGGCCGCGTGTTCCCAGGTAAGCGCATGACCGGTCACCTCGGTGACGTCAATCGCACCGTTCAAAATCTCGTAATCGCCCGTATCGATGCCGACCGTCAGCTGCTGATGGTCAAAGGTGCCGTACCAGGTGCGAAAAATGGCCAGGTCGTCGTGTCACCTGCCATCAAAACCAAAGCACAGAAGGGAGCTTAAACGATGGAACTCAAGCTTCTGAATGAGCAAGGACAAGCAGGCTCGAACGTTGCCGCCGCCGATACCGTATTCGGCCGTGACTACAACGAAGCCCTGATTCACCAGATCGTCGTCGCCTACGCCGCTAACGCGCGTTCGGGTAACCGCAAGCAGAAGGATCGTGAAGAAGTTCACCACACGACCAAGAAGCCTTGGCGCCAAAAAGGTACGGGCCGTGCTCGTGCCGGTATGTCGTCGTCGCCACTGTGGCGCGGCGGCGGACGCATCTTCCCGAACTCGCCTGACGAGAACTTCACCCACAAAGTGAACAAGAAGATGTACCGCGCAGGTATCTGCTCGATTCTGTCCCAGCTGGCTCGTGAAGAGCGCCTGGTGGTCGTCGAAGGCTTTGCCATCGATGCGCCAAAAACCAAGCTGCTGGCACAAAAGCTGAGCGGCATGGGCCTGGAATCGGTCATGATCATCACCGACACCCCGGACGAAAACCTGATGTTGGCTTCGCGTAACCTGCCGAACGTGCTGGTTGTCGAGCCCCGTCATGCAGATCCGATGTCGCTGGTGTTCTACAAAAAAATCGTGGTCACCAAAGCAGCACTGACCATGATCGAGGAGATGTTCGCATGAGCGGCGTAATCAAATTTTCCGAAGAGCGCCTGATGAAGGTGCTGCAGGCGCCCGTCATTTCCGAGAAGGCCACCATGGTCGCGGAAAAGAACGAGCAGATCGTCTTCCGCGTCTTGCCTGACGCCACCAAGCCTGAAATCAAGGCCGCCGTTGAACTGCTGTTCAAGGTTGAAGTGGAATCGGTGCAGACCCTCAATCGCGAAGGTAAGGCAAAGCGTTCGGGCCGTTTCAACGGTCGTCGCAACCACACCAAGCGCGCTTTCGTGTGCCTGAAGCCTGGCCAGGAAATCAACTTCTCCGAGGAGGCTAAATAATGGCACTCGTAAAGATGAAACCAACCTCACCAGGCCGTCGTGGCATGGTGAAGGTGGTGAACCCCGACCTGTACAAAGGTCGTCCGTTCGCTGCCCTGGTTGAAAAGAAATCGAAGACCGCTGGCCGTAACAACAACGGTCACATCACCACCCGTCACATCGGTGGTGGTCACAAGCAGCATTACCGTCTGATCGACTTCAAGCGTCAGAAGGATGGCATTCCTGCGAAGGTCGAGCGGATCGAATACGATCCAAACCGTACCGCCAACATCGCGCTGCTGTGCTACGCCGACGGTGAGCGTCAGTACATCATCGCCACCAAGGGTATGGCTGTCGGCGACGCCGTCATGAATGGCTCGGAAGCGCCAATCAAGTCGGGTAACTGCCTGCCAATCCGCAACATCCCGGTCGGTACCGTGATGCATTGCGTCGAAATGCTGCCAGGTAAGGGTGCCCAGATGGCCCGTACCGCCGGCGCCGGCGTCGTGCTGATGGCCCGCGAAGGCACCTACGCACAGGTTCGCCTGCGCTCCGGTGAAGTGCGCCGCGTCCACATCGAATGCCGTGCAACGGTCGGCGAAGTGGGTAACGCTGAGCACAGCCTGCGTAAAATCGGTAAAGCTGGCGCGATGCGCTGGCGCGGTGTTCGTCCTACCGTTCGCGGTGTGGTCATGAACCCGGTCGATCACCCGCACGGTGGTGGTGAAGGTAAAACCGCAGCTGGTCGTCATCCAGTGTCGCCTTGGGGCCAACAGACGAAGGGTAAGAAGACGCGCCGTAACAAGCGTACGACTTCCATGATCGTCTCGCGCCGCGGCAAGAAATAAGGATAAGACATGACACGTTCATTGAAAAAAGGGCCGTTCATCGACGCCCACCTGGTGAAAAAAGTCGAAGCCGCGCAAGCGAATAAAGACAAAAAGCCAGTCAAAACCTGGTCGCGTCGTTCGACGATCTCGCCGGATTTCATCGGCCTGACCATCGCTGTACACAACGGCAAGCTTCACGTGCCAGTGTATGTCTCCGAGAACATGGTTGGTCACAAGCTCGGTGAATTCGCGCTGACCCGCACGTTCAAGGGCCATGCCGCTGACAAGAAGGCGAAGAAATAATGGAAACCAAAGCTATCCTCAAAGGTGTGCGCCTGTCGGACCAAAAAGGCCGCCTGGTTGCAGATCTGATCCGCGGCAAGAAAGTCGGCGCAGCTCTCGACATCCTGCAATTTAGCCCGAAAAAAGGCGCGACCATCATCAAGAAGGTTCTGGAGTCGGCAATTGCCAACGCCGAGCACAATGACGGCGCCGACATCGACGAGCTGAAAGTGGTGCAGATCTATGTTGAAAAGGGTCCGATCCTCAAGCGCTTCACTGCTCGCGCTAAGGGTCGTGGCGATCGTATCTCGAAACAATCCTGTCACATCTACGTGACTGTCGGTAACTAAGGGGTCACGATGGGACAGAAGATTCATCCAACAGGCTTTCGCCTGTCAGTAACCCGTAACTGGGCGTCGCGTTGGTACGCGGGCAATGGTAACTTTGCCCAAATGCTCAACGAAGATCTCGCAGCACGTGCTTATCTGAAAAAGAAACTGAAGAACGCTTCGGTTGGCCGCATCGTCATCGAGCGTCCTGCCAAGAACGCGCGCTTCACGATCTACAGCTCGCGTCCAGGCGTGGTCATTGGTAAAAAAGGCGAGGACATCGAAGTACTGAAGACCGCGCTGACCAAGATCATGGGTGTGCCCGTTCACGTCAATATCGAAGAGATCCGCAAGCCGGAAATCGACTCGCAACTGATCGCCGACTCCATCTCGCAACAGCTGGAAAAGCGCATCATGTTCCGCCGCGCGATGAAGCGTGCGATGCAAAACGCCATGCGTCTGGGTGCCCTGGGCATCAAGATCATGTCGTCGGGTCGCTTGAACGGTATCGAAATCGCTCGTAAAGAGTGGTATCGCGAAGGTCGTGTGCCTCTGCACACCCTGCGCGCCGATATCGACTACGGCACCAGCGAAGCCGCCACGACGTACGGCATCATCGGCGTCAAGGTCTGGGTCTACAAGGGTGACCGCGCGCCAAACGGCGACGCACCCGTGATCGACACCCCGGCTGATGACAAGAAGAGCCGCGGCCCGCGCCGTGACGATGGCAAGCCAGCTGGCCGCCCACGTCCAGCCGGTCCAGGTGGCGCCCGTCCATCCACAGCGCCGGTTGTGCGTGCTCGTCCAGCGGTGAAATTGCCGGTGGCAGCAGCCCCAGCAGCGGCAGCAGCACCCGCCGCTGAACCAGCTGAGAAAGCAGGAGAATAACCATGCTGCAACCAGCACGCAGGAAGTATCGTAAAGAGCAGAAAGGCCGTAACACCGGCATTTCTCACAGCCGCGGCACCGCTGTCTCGTTCGGTGAGTTCGGTTTGAAGGCAGTCGCTCGCGGCCGCATCACCGCTCGTCAGATCGAAGCAGCACGTCGTGCCATGACCCGTCACATCAAACGTGGCGGTCGTATCTGGATTCGCATTTTCCCGGACAAACCAATTTCGAACAAGCCAGCCGAAGTTCGTATGGGTAACGGTAAAGGTAATCCTGAGTACTACGTCGCAGAAATCCAGCCAGGCAAAGTCCTGTACGAGATGGACGGCGTTGACGAAACACTGGCGCGCGAAGCATTCCGCCTGGCTGCCGCCAAACTGCCGCTGGCGACGACGTTTGTCATCCGCCAAGTCGGCCAATAAGAGGAGTTGGATATGAAAGCAACAGAACTCCGCGGCAAAGACCAGGACGCTCTCCAGAAAGAGCTGAATGAGTTGTTGAAGGCACAGTTCGGCATGCGCATGCAAATCGCTACGCAACAGCTGAGCAATACTTCCCAGCTCAAGAAGGTACGCCGCGATATCGCGCGTGTGAAGACGGTAATGAACTCGAAGGAAGCCAAATGACTGATACCGCTAAAGTAGCCCTGAAGCGTACGCTGGTCGGCAAGGTCGTTTCCGACAAGATGGACAAGACGGTAACCGTCCTGATCGAGCGTCACGTCAAGCACCCGCTGTACGGCAAAATCATCATGCGTTCGAACAAGTATCACGCGCATGACGAGACCAACCAGGTCAAAACGGGTGATACCGTTGAGATCCAGGAAGGTCGCCCCATCTCCAAGACCAAAGCTTGGACGGTGACCCGTGTAGTACAAGCTGCACAGGTGATCTAAAAAGTAGTACCGGGTGGGAAGGGCGACACGGTTTTCCGTGGTGTCTTTTTCACTCTAAAATTTAGTTCTTGCGGGCCCGCCAGTGTTATGCGATACTAGTGGGCTTCGTTCATGTGTTGCCGCAAAAATTCGTCACCCCAAAGTGGCCAGCGGACCAGAGACGAATGTTTTTGGAAAGTCCATCACCCAATCAGTTGCTCCAGCATGAGCCTCTGGCGGGACCAAGACTGACCGCAGGCCCACATTGTGGGGATTCTTCGGCTTAAGTTGGGAAAGAGAATACTATGATTCAAACTGAAAGCCGGCTCGAAGTAGCCGACAATACCGGTGCCAAGGAAGTGATGTGCATCAAGGTATTGGGCGGTTCCAAGCGCCGTTATGCTGGCATTGGCGATGTGATCAAGGTAACCATCAAGGTTGCTGCGCCACGTGGCCGTGTCAAAAAAGGTGAAATTTATAACGCTGTGGTTGTGCGTACCGCTAAAGGTGTGCGCCGCCAAGACGGCTCCCTGGTGAAGTTCGACGGCAATGCCGCCGTGCTGCTCAACGCCAAGCTGGAACCGATCGGAACGCGCATTTTTGGACCTGTCACGCGCGAATTGCGTACTGAGAAGTTCATGAAAATCGTGTCCCTGGCACCTGAAGTTCTGTAAGGAGTCGTAATGGATAAGATTCGTAAAAACGACGAAGTCATCGTTCTGACCGGTAAAGACAAGGGCAAACGTGGTGTGGTGCAGCAGCGTATCGATGCTGAACACGTCATCGTTGAAGGCGTCAACGTTGCTAAAAAAGCGACCAAGCCGAACCCAATGACCGGTGTACAGGGCGGTATCGTCGATAAGACTATGCCGATTCACATTTCCAACGTTGCATTGTTCAATGCAGCGACTGGCAAGGCAGACCGTGTTGGCTTCAAGACTGTGGATGACAAAAAAGTCCGCGTCTTCATGTCTTCCGGCGAAGAAGTGAAGGTTTAATCATGGCCCGTCTTCAAGATTTTTATAAAGAAAAGGTCGTTGCCGACCTGGTGGCCAAATTTGGCTACAAATCGGCAATGGAAGTGCCGCGTCTGACCAAGATCACCCTGAACATGGGCTTGGGCGAAGCGATTGCTGACAAAAAAATCATCGAGCACGCCACTGGCGACCTGACGAAAATTGCTGGCCAAAAGCCAGTGACGACCAAGGCACGCAAGGCAATCGCTGGTTTTAAAATCCGCGAAGGCTATCCGATCGGTACCATGGTCACCCTGCGTGGCGCCCGTATGTATGAATTCCTCGATCGTTTCATCACCGTGGCTCTGCCGCGCGTGCGTGACTTCCGTGGCGTCAACGGTCGTTCGTTCGATGGTCGTGGTAACTACAACATCGGTGTCAAGGAACAGATCATTTTCCCTGAGATCGAGTACGACAAGATCGATGCGTTGCGTGGTATGAACATCAGCATCACCACCACCGCCAAGACCGACGACGAAGCGAAAGCTCTGCTCGCCGCCTTCAAATTCCCGTTCAGAAACTGAGATCATGGCAAAACTATCCCTGATTAACCGCGAACAGAAGCGTGCAGACCTGGTGGAGAAATTCGCCCCGAAGCGTGCCGCTCTGAAAGCCATCATCGATGATCAGTCGAAGACGGAAGAAGAACGTTATGAAGCCCGTTTGAAGTTGCAGGCATTGCCGCGCAATTCGGCCCCGACCCGCCAGCGTAACCGCTGCGCCATCACCGGCCGGCCACGTGGCACATTCCGTAAATTCGGTCTGGCACGTATCAAGCTCCGTGAATTCGCCATGCGTGGTGAAATTCCGGGTATGACTAAAGCAAGCTGGTAATAGGAGAATATGCAATGAGTATGAGCGATCCTATCGCCGATATGCTGACCCGCATTCGCAACGCCCAAGGCGTACAAAAGACGACCGTGGCAATGCCATCGTCGAAAGTTAAAGTAGCGATTGCCAACGTCCTCAAGGACGAGGGTTACATTGAAGATTACGCGGTTACCGAAGACGGTGGCAAGGCGGAACTGAAAATCGGTTTGAAGTATTACGCTGGCCGTCCGGTCATCGAGCGCCTCGATCGCGTGTCCCGTCCAGGGCTGCGCGTCTACAAAGGCAAAGATGAAATCCCTAGCGTCATGAATGGCTTGGGCGTGGCGATCGTGTCGACTCCGCAAGGCGTCATGACAGACCGCAAAGCGCGCGCTACCGGTGTCGGCGGCGAAGTTATTTGCTACGTGGCATAAGGAGAAGACGATGTCTCGAGTAGCTAAGATGCCGATCACTGTCCCAGCTGGCGCCGAAGTGGCGATCACTGCACAGTCGATCACGGTAAAAGGTCCATTGGGCACGCTTGTACAGAAGCTCAATGGCCTGGTAAAAGTAGAAAACAACAACGGCAGCCTGTCCTTCGACGTCGTCGATGACAGCCGCGAGTCCAATGCGATGTCGGGCACCTTGCGCGCCCTGGTCAACAATATGGTGACCGGCGTAACCAAGGGCTTCGAGAAGAAGCTGACCCTGGTCGGCGTGGGCTACAAAGCCCAAGCCGCTGGTGACAAGCTGAACCTTTCGCTGGGTTTCTCGCATCCGGTCGCTCACGCGATGCCGGCTGGCGTGACCGCCACCACCCCGACGCCGACCGAAATCCTGATCAAGGGTATCGATCGTCAACAGGTTGGCCAAGTCGCCGCTGAAGTGCGTGCTTACCGCTCCCCTGAGCCTTACAAAGGCAAGGGCGTTCGCTACGCGAACGAAGTGGTTAAGCTTAAAGAAACCAAGAAGAAATAAGAAGGCTGACCATGGACAAGAAAGAATCACGTCTGCGTCGTGGACGCCAGACCCGCATCAAAATTGCGGAGATGAAAGTAAATCGCCTGTCGGTACATCGTACCAACCTGCACATTTACGCCAACCTGATCAGCCCGGATGCGAAGATCCTGGTTTCGGCCTCGACCGCCGAAGCCGAAGTCCGCGCCGAGCTGGCTGGCAAGACGGGTGGCGGCGGCAACGCTGCAGCCGCTGCACTGGTCGGCAAGCGCGTCGCGGAAAAGGCTTTGAAAGCAGGGATTACCGAAGTTGCGTTCGACCGCTCCGGTTTCCGTTACCACGGCCGTGTGAAGGCGTTGGCAGAAGCCGCGCGTGAAGCCGGTCTGAAGTTCTAAGGATATCATCATGGCAAAAATGCAAGCAAAAATGCAAAGCGACAAGCCGGATGATGGCATGCGCGAAAAAATGATCGCGATCAACCGCGTGACCAAAGTGGTCAAGGGTGGTCGTATCATGGGTTTCGCCGCATTGACCGTCGTCGGTGACGGCGATGGCCGCATCGGCATGGGCAAGGGCAAGTCGAAAGAAGTACCAGTCGGTGTGCAGAAGGCAATGGAAGAAGCCCGTCGCAACCTGATCAAGGTGCCTCTGAAGAACGGTACCCTGCACCACACCGTTACCGGCCGTCACGGCGCATCGAAAGTAATGATGATGCCCGCCAAGCCTGGTACCGGCGTGATCGCCGGTGGCGCCATGCGCGCAATCTTCGAAGTAATGGGCGTGACCGATGTCGTGGCGAAATCCACGGGCTCGTCGAACCCTTACAACCTGGTGCGCGCAACCCTCGACGGCCTGTCGAAAATGAGCACTGCTTCCGACATCGCCGCCAAGCGCGGCAAGTCGGTTGAAGACATCCTGGCTTAAGGTGAACATGATGACTAAAGAAGCTACCAAAACCGTCAAAGTTCAGTTGGTCATGGGCCTGATCGGCACGCGCGAATCGCATCGCGCGACCGTGCGCGGCCTGGGTCTGCGTCGCGTCAACTCGGTCTCCGAGTTGGAAGACACCCCATCGGTGCGCGGCATGATCAACAAAGTCTCGTACCTCGTGAAAGTTGTGTCGTAAGCGCTCGCGCTTACGAACGGAGAAAAACATGGAACTCAATACCATCCAACCAGCCGAAGGCGCCAAGCACTACAAGCGTCGCGTCGGCCGCGGTATCGGCTCCGGTCTGGGCAAAACGTCCGGCCGTGGTCACAAGGGTCAAAAATCGCGTTCGGGCGGCTTTCATAAAGTCGGTTTCGAAGGCGGTCAGATGCCTCTGCAACGCCGTCTGCCAAAACGCGGCTTCAAGTCCTTGAACGCTACGTTCAAAGCGGAAGTGCGTCTGTCGGACTTGAACAACCTGGCCGTCGGCGATGTCGACATCCTGGTGCTCAAGCAAGCGGGTATCCTGCCAGTGCTGGCGCGCGACGTGCGTGTCATCCTGTCCGGCGAAGTCACCAAAGCGGTGAACCTCAAAGGCATCAAAGCAACGAAGGGCGCCAAAGCGGCCATCGAAGCAGCTGGTGGCTCGGTAGCCTAATTGGCGAACGGCTTGATCGGAGCAAAAATTGGCGACTAATTCACAACTTGGTAAGAGTGCAGCAGCTGGATTCCCTTGGGGCCGGCTCTGGTTTTTGCTTGGCGCGTTGGTCGTGTACCGTATCGGTGCGCACATTCCGGTCCCCGGAATTGACCCGGTCCAGCTGGCAGCACTGTTCAAGCAGAACGAAGGCGGCGTCCTGGGCATGTTCAACATGTTCTCGGGCGGCGCCCTGTCCCGCTTCACCGTGTTCGCTCTCGGCATCATGCCTTACATCTCGGCCTCGATCATCATGCAACTGGTGTCGATCGTGTCGCCACAGATGGAAGCGCTGAAGAAAGAGGGCGAAGCAGGCCGTCGCAAGATCACCCAGTACACCCGGTATTTCACGGTGGCGCTGGCGTTGTTCCAGGCGTTCGGCATTGCAGTGGCGCTCGAATCGCAGCCTGGGTTGGTACTCGATCCTGGCATGGCGTTTCGCTTCGTTACCGTGGTGACTTTGCTGACCGGTACCATGTTCCTGATGTGGCTGGGCGAGCAGATCACGGAGCGCGGTCTGGGTAACGGTATCTCGATCATCATTTTTGCCGGGATCGCGGCCGGTTTGCCGGCAGCACTGGGTGGCTTGTTCACCTTGATCTCGAACGGTTCGATCAGCAGTTTTGCGGCGATCTTCATCATTGTGCTGGTAGCCCTGGTTACCTACTTCGTGGTGTTTGTCGAGCGCGGACAACGCAAGATCCTGGTCAATTACGCCAAGCGTCAAGTCGGCAACAAGGTATATGGCGGTCAGACCAGCCACTTGCCTTTGAAGCTGAACATGGCCGGCGTGATTCCCCCGATCTTTGCTTCGTCGATCATCTTGTTCCCGGCTACGATCGTTGACTGGTTCACCAAGGGCAAGGACACGAGCAACCCGTTCATCGGTTTCCTGAAAGATCTGGCGGCATCGATGGGGTCCGGTGAACCCATCCATGCGCTGCTGTATGCGGTGGCCATCGTGTTTTTCTGTTTCTTCTATACAGCGCTGGTGTTTAACAGCAAGGAAACAGCGGATAACTTGAAGAAGAGTGGCGCGTTCGTGCCGGGGATTCGTCCCGGAGAACAAACCGCCCGTTACATCGACAAGATTCTGATGCGATTGACCCTGGCTGGCGCGGTGTATATCACCCTGGTGTGTTTGTTGCCGGAGTTTATGCAAGCCAAATGGAAAGTGCCGTTTTATTTTGGTGGCACCTCCCTGTTGATTATTGTAGTTGTCACCATGGACTTCATGGCTCAGGTACAGAACTACGTCATGTCGCAGCAATATGAATCACTGCTGCGCAAGGCAAATTTCAAGGGCGGCATTCCGACGCGATAAGCGCCCAGGAAGACACAGCGAATGGCAAAAGACGACGTCATACAAATGCAAGGCGAGATTCTTGAGAATCTCCCCAACGCGACATTTCGAGTAAAGCTGGAAAACGGCCACGTGGTGCTCGGCCACATTTCGGGTAAAATGCGGATGAATTACATTCGCATCCTTCCTGGCGACAAGGTCACGGTGGAGTTGACGCCGTACGACCTTAGCCGGGCCCGGATTGTGTTCCGAACCAAGTAAAATTTAGAAATCGAACCATCCGAACGTAAAAGAGAGTGCAAACATGAAAGTTCTCGCATCAGTCAAGCGGATCTGCCGCAACTGCAAGATCATCAAGCGCAAAGGCGTTGTCCGCGTAATCTGCGTGGAACCACGTCACAAGCAGCGTCAAGGTTAATTTAGCGTTATTGATAGAGGAATAACGAATGGCACGTATTGCAGGGGTAAACATCCCAAATCATCAGCACACTGTTATCGGCCTGACGGCGATCTACGGTGTTGGCCGTCCACGTTCGCAGAAAATCTGCGACGCTACGGGTGTTGCGACCAATAAAAAGGTCAAGGACCTGGACGATAACGAACTCGAGAAACTGCGTGACGAAGTCGCGAAGTTTGTCGTTGAAGGCGATCTGCGCCGTGAGCTGTCCATGAACATCAAGCGCTTGATGGACCTGGGCTGCTACCGTGGCATGCGTCACCGTAAAGGTCTGCCAGTGCGTGGTCAGCGTACCCGCACCAATGCTCGTACCCGCAAAGGTCCGCGCAAGGCCGCACAATCGCTCAAGAAATAATAGGAAACGACTATGGCCAAGCAACAAAGCAGCGCCGCAGCAGCACGCGTCCGCAAAAAGGTTAAGAAAAACGTCGCCGAGGGCATCGCCCACGTGCACGCTTCTTTCAACAACACCATCATCACGATCACCGACCGCCAGGGCAATGCCCTGTCGTGGGCGACTTCGGGTGGCGCTGGCTTCAAGGGTTCGCGTAAATCGACCCCGTTCGCAGCGCAGGTTGCAGCCGAAGCAGCTGGTAAGGTTGCTGTCGAGTGCGGCGTCAAGAATCTGGAAGTTCGTATCAAGGGCCCAGGCCCGGGCCGTGAATCGGCTGTGCGTGCTCTGAACAACCTGGGTATCAAGATCACCGAAATCCAGGACGTGACGCCAGTACCGCACAACGGTTGCCGTCCTCCAAAGCGTCGTCGTATCTAAGCTTCGGCTCACGTACACGTCGTTCGCAGCTTCGGCTGCACAAAGATCGCCGGCGCAGGCCCTGTTAGGGTATACTGCCCGGCTGTCGTTGTCTGGAATGTTCGCGTTTCAGGCAAGTCTCAGCCACCGTTCGACCGCGCTCTGATTGTGAAATCACAGACGGGATTCGAACTAGCGCCTGTCGCATTGCGTCGGGGCGTCATCTAAAACTAAAGGAAACATCGTGGCACGTTATATCGGACCTAAAGCAAAATTGTCCCGCCGTGAAGGTACGGACCTGTTCCTCAAGAGCGCACGTCGCTCGCTCGATTCGAAATGCAAACTGGACGTCAAGCCAGGTCAGCACGGTGTCAAATCCGGCGCCCGCACCTCGGACTACGGTAACCAGCTGCGCGAAAAGCAAAAAGTCAAGCGCATGTACGGCATCCTCGAGCGTCAGTTCCGCCGCTACTTCGCTGAAGCTTCGCGTCGCAAGGGTAACACCGGCGAAACCCTGCTGCGTCTGCTGGAAGCGCGTCTCGACAACGTCTGCTACCGCATGGGCTTCGGTTCGACCCGCGCTGAAGCGCGCCAGTTGGTCAGCCACAAAGCGTTCACCGTGAACGGCAACGTCGTCAACATCGCGTCGTACGCGGTCAAGACCGGCGACGTCATCGCTGTCCGTGAAAAAGCCAAAAAGCAAGTTCGTATCGTCGAAGCGCTGTCGCTGGCTGAACAGATCGGTATGCCGAGCTGGGTGTCGGTTGATGCGAAAAAAATGGAAGGCACCTTCCGTTCGTTCCCAGAACGTAACGAAATCGCCAACGACGTCAACGAAGCACTGATCGTCGAACTGTACTCGCGTTAATTCGTAGCATAGTTAGTCACGTTTCCCGCCCGCTCCATCTGGAGTGGGCGTTTTCACTAATGCCATCAGCCTTATCGGCGTAACGAGCCGAGGGTATTGAAAAGGACATTTACATGCAAAACAGTTTGTTGAAGCCACGTATCATTGATGTTGAAGCCCTGGGCGCCGGTCATGCCAAGGTCACGATGGAGCCGTTCGAGCGTGGCTATGGCCACACGCTGGGCAATGCGCTGCGTCGCGTGCTGCTCTCGTCGATGGTCGGCTACGCGCCAACCGAAGTGACCATCGCCGGTGTCGTGCACGAGTACTCGTCGCTCGACGGCGTGCAGGAAGACGTCGTCGACCTGCTGCTCAACCTGAAGGGCGTGGTCTTCAAAGTGCACAACCGTGATGCCGTGACCTTGACCCTGAAAAAGGAAGGCGAAGGCGCCATCCTGGCCTCCGACATCGACCTGCCGCACGACGTCGAGCTGATCAACCCGGATCACGTGATTGCTCACCTGACCGCTGGTGGCAAGCTGGACATGCAGATCAAGGTCGAAAAAGGCCGTGGTTATGTGCCCGGTAACGTCCGTCGCCTGTCGGAAGACACCAACAAGACGATCGGCCGCATCATCCTGGACGCGTCGTTCTCGCCAGTGCGCCGCGTGTCGTACTTCGTTGAATCGGCCCGCGTCGAACAGCGTACCGACCTGGACAAGCTGATCATCAACATCGAAACCAACGGCGTCATCACGCCGGAAGAAGCGATCCGCCAGTCGGCCCGCGTCCTGGTGGACCAGTTGAATGTGTTCGCTGCCCTGGAAGGCACGGAAGCTGCCGCCGAAGCGCCATCGCGCGCGCCGCTGGTCGATCCGATCCTGCTGCGTCCAGTCGACGATCTGGAATTGACCGTGCGTTCGGCCAACTGCCTGAAAGCCGAAAACATTTACTACATCGGCGATCTGATCCAGCGTTCGGAAAACGAACTGCTCAAGACGCCAAACCTGGGCCGCAAGTCGCTCAACGAGATCAAGGAAGTGCTTGCATCGCGCGGCTTGACTCTGGGTATGAAACTCGAGAACTGGCCACCTGCCGGTCTGGAGAAGTAATTTGCAGCATCCCGGCCTGGCGTGTTGCCAGGCCGGCTATAACCCCCACTAACCGGTCCGCAAATTATGCGCATTTGTGCATAACTTGATCGAAGAACTGGAATAAAACCGAAAGGAATTACCATGCGTCACCGTCACGGCCTTCGCAAGCTGAATCGTACTTCGTCCCACCGCCTCGCCATGCTGCGCAACATGACCGTTTCCCTGCTGCGTCATGAAGCCATCAAAACGACCCTGCCAAAAGCCAAGGAACTGCGCAAAGTAGTTGAGCCGATCCTGACGATGGGCAAGACCGACACCCTGGCCAACAAGCGTCTGGCTTTCTCGCGTCTGCGTGACCGCGAAATGGTCTTGAAGCTGTTCGCTGAACTGGGCCCACGCTACGCCAACCGTAATGGTGGCTACCTGCGTATCCTGAAAATGGGTTTCCGCGTCGGCGACAATGCACCGATGTGCTACGTTGAACTGATGGACCGTCCTGACGTCTCCGACGTCGACGCTGCACCGACCGCCGAGTAATCGACGTTCTGTCTCGTTGCACAAAAATGCCGCTCGCATGAGCGGCATTTTTTATTTCGGCGCGCCATTCGCCGGCGCGGGTACCGTCGCCGGGTCGTCCGCCGCCCGCAGGTACACGCTGTCGAACGGGCCTTCGCCGCTCACTTGCAGCTCGGCCGGGCCGACGGTGTACGCGTAGTGGCGTACCCTGGGCGGCACCTGGTGAAAGGCGCCCGCTTTCAGGGCCCGTGCCGTTTTCTTGTCGATCACGTCACCGATCCCCACGAACAGGGTTCCCCGCAGCACCGTGAGGGTCTCGCCACGGGGGTGAAAGTGGGGCGCCACCACGTAGGCGCCGGGCACCCGCAGGCGCAAGGTGTAGGGGCCGTCAGCGGCCGGGTCGCCCTGCAGCATCGCGAACGTGGCGCCGCGCGGCAAGCTCGGTGGAGCCGGCAGCCAGACCAGGCCATCGGCATCGAGAAACACCGGCTCGCGCGTGGACAAGGCCGACGCGGGCCAGGCGGCGGCCAGCAGGGTCAGCACGATGGTGCGGGTGAAAGAGCGTTGCATGCGATCTCCTGGCTGGCCCACGTGGGTATTTCAGCGTTGTCGGCACCGTCACTTTCATCATAGCCAATGGGGGGCGCAGGTCAATGTGAGATACCGCGGGTTATAATTCACTTTGACAATAGCGGTGGGCGCAAGGGCTGTGCGCCACGCCACGAACAGCGATTTTCTAGAGGGTGTGACACGGTGGATACAAGGGCGGACAAGCGGGCAAGGGCGATAACGAAAGGCATGCGGGCATGAACGAACGCATCCTGTCGGTCGCCGTGACCAGCGACTTCGACGTGATTGCCGCGCGCCAGCGCGCCCGCCAGATCGCTCAGGCCTGCGGCTTCACCGCGCTCGATCAGGCGCGCATTGGCACGGTGGTGTCTGAACTGGCCCGCAATATTTTTAATTATGTGGGCGCCGGCACCGTCTCGTTCGCCATTGCCGGCCAGGCCGCGCCCCAGCAGTTATTGATCACGCTGGAAGACCACGGGCGCGGCATCGTCGACCTCGACCTGATCCTGGCCGGTGGCTACCGCTCCAGCACGGGGTTGGGGCTGGGCATCCTGTCGGCGCGCCGCCTGATGGACCACTTCGATATCGCCAGCGGCAGCGGCGGCACCAGGATCACCGTGGGCCGCCAGTTTCCCGCCCAGGCGCCCCTGATCAGCGTGGCCGACTTCGGTGCCATTGTCGGGAAATTCGATGCCCTGCCCACCAACGCGGCCCTGTCGGAAGCGCGCCACCAGAACCGCGAGCTGACCGACGCCCTCGACGCCTTGCAGGCGCGGCAAGATGATTTATTGCTGGCGACGACGCGCCTGGAAGACACCAACCGGCGCATCGAGGCCCTCAATGCCCTGCTCGACGACAAGGCCGCCGCCCTGCAGCGGGCCGACCGCAGCAAGGACGAATTTCTCGCCATTCTCAGCCACGAGCTGCGCGGCCCCCTGTCGGCTGCCGGCATGGCCGCCCAGTTGCTGCAATCGAAAATCGTCACCCCCGCGCGCGTGACCCAGATGGGCGAGTTGATCACGCGCCAGGTGGTGCACATGAGCAAACTGGTCGAGGACCTGCTCGACGTCTCGCGCGTGAGCCGCGGGTTGGTACAGATCGACAAGGGGCCAGTCGAGCTGCACGAGGTGGTGGCTGCGGCGGTCGAGCAGGTGCAGTCGGCCGCCAACCTGAAACACCATCAGATCGTCCAGCGCCTGGGCCGGGTGCGCCTGCTGGTACTGGGCGACCGCACGCGACTGGTGCAAATTGTCAGTAATCTGCTGACCAATTCGATCCGCTACACGGACGACGGCGGTGGCATCGAAATTCGCCTGGAAACGCGCGGCGTGATGGCGGCGCTGTGCGTGGTCGACAACGGCAGTGGCATCGGGCCGGACCTGATGCCGCGCCTGTTTGACCTGTACGTGCAGGCCGAGCGCTCGTCTGACCGCACCGGTGGCGGGCTCGGCCTGGGGCTGGCCCTGGTCAAGAACCTGGTCGAGGCGCACGAGGGCACCGTCACCGCCGACAGCGCCGGCGAAGGCCACGGCAGCACCTTCACGGTCTGCCTGCCCCTGTACCTGGAGCGGCGCGCGCACTGATCGTGCCGTTGTCGGCAGCGCGGGCAAACAATGGTCGGCTCGGTGTAAGATGCACGCTGCCGAAGTTCTCCCACCAGGATCATCATGTTTCAAGCGTTGCCCCGTCTGTTCGCCTTTTTATTGCTGATGTGGGGAACGCTGCTGGGCGCCCAGGCGGCCGATGATTATCTGCCACCCGAACAAGCATTCAAATTTTCCGCCCGCATGCAGGACGGCAGCCATGTCGCCGTCACCTATGAAATTGCCGACGGCTACTATATGTACCGCGAGCGTTTCAAATTCGGCGCCGACGGCGCCACCGTGGGCGAGCCGGTATTCCCCGCCGGTAAAGTCAAGTTCGACGACACGTTTCAAAAGAACGTGGAAACCTACCGCACATCGGTCACCATCGTCCTGCCCGTCAACGCACCGGGCCTGTTCACGATTACTGCCCAGTCGCAAGGCTGCGCCGACGCCGGCTTGTGCTACGCCCCCCAGGACGCCAGCGCCCGCCTGATGGGCAACAGCACGGCCAGCACCGCCCCCCCGGCGCTGGCCACCACGCCCGCCGCCAGCCTGGCGCCTGCGCCGGTCATGCCCGCAGCGAGCGTGCCCGCCGCCGGGGCGAGCGTGGCCACCTCGGAGCTGGGCAGCATCGCCCTGGTACTGGGCGGCGGCCAGTTGCTGGCCATCGTCCCCGCCTTCTTTTTACTGGGCCTGGGCCTGGCATTTACCCCGTGCGTGCTGCCGATGGTGCCGATCCTGTCGTCGATCATCGTCGGCGAGGGCGCCCACATCGCGCGCGGCCGCGGCCTGCTGCTGTCGGTGGCGTATGCGCTGGGCATGGCGATCGTCTACACGGCGCTGGGCGTGGCGGCGGGCCTGGCCGGCGAAGGCCTGGCCGCCGCCCTGCAAAATCCCTGGGTGCTGGGCGCCTTCGGCCTGTTGATCGTGCTGATGTCGCTGTCGATGTTCGGCCTGTACGAACTGCAGATGCCCAGCGCGCTGCAAAGCCGCCTGGCCGGCGCCTCCGGCAAGCAAAAGTCGGGCAAGCTCGGCGGTGTGTTCGTCATGGGCGCCATTTCCGCCCTGATCGTCGGCCCCTGCGTGGCCGCGCCACTGGCCGGCGCGCTGGTCTACATCAGCCAGTCGCGCGACGTGTTCATTGGCGGCGCCGCCCTGTTTTCGATGGCCATCGGCATGAGCATTCCCCTGCTGCTGGTGGGCGTGTCGGCCGGCTCGCTGCTGCCCAAGGCCGGCCGCTGGATGGAAGCGGTCAAGCGCTTCTTCGGCGTGCTGATGCTGGCCATGGCGATCTGGCTGGTCTCGCCCGTGCTGCCGCCCATGGTGCAGATGCTGGCCTGGGCCGCCTTGCTGCTCGGCTACGGCTTTTATCTGATGCGCCTGAGCGGCCAATGGTCGGCCAATGCCTTCGGCGCCGCGCTGGCGGTGCTGGGCATCCTGCAACTGATCGGCGCCGCCAGCGGCGGCCGCGATGCGCTCGCGCCCCTGTCGCACCTGGCCGCGGCCGGCCATGCGCAGACGGGCCTGCAATTTACCCGCGTCAAGACCGTCGCCCAGCTCGACGCCGCCCTGGCCCAGGCCGGCGGCAAGACCGCCATGCTCGATTTTTATGCCGACTGGTGTGTCTCGTGCAAGGAAATGGAAAAATTGACTTTTGTCGCGCCCCAAGTCAAGGCGCGCCTGGCCGATAGCGTGCTGCTGCAGGTGGACGTCACCGCCAATGACGAGGCCGACAAAGCCATGCTCAAGCGCTTCAATTTGTTCGGGCCGCCAGGCATCATCCTGTTCGACAAGACGGGCCAGGAAATTGCCGACAGCCGCGTCATCGGCTACCAGGACGCCGCCAAGTTCAGTACCTCGCTGGCAAAGCTGCGCTGAGCCGCCGTTGACGGCAGGCGTGCAGAGATGAAAAAGGGAGCCGAAGCTCCCCTGGTCGAGACGGGCCGATCGGCAGCTTAGCCGCGCGGTGGCGGGCCGCCCTGGGGGCCGCCATGAGGTCCACCCTGGGGGCCACCATGGTGGCCGCCATGACCCCGATGGCCGCCACGGCCACCGGGGCCTTCCAGGCCGTGTTCATCGAAAATTTTCTTTTGCGCCGGCGTCAGCACGGAATAAAAGGTGTTCAGGGCGCCCACGGACGACTTCATTTTCGCCAGGTGCTGTTCGCCCATGGTGATCATTTTTTCCAGGCGCTGGGGGGCGCTCAGGGTTTTCCAGCCGGCGCCGTCGGCGGCCGGGCGCAACAGGTCGCCGCTGGGCTTGATGGCGGCCTGGTAAGCGCTCCAGGCTGCTTCCTGGCCGCCCGTCAGTTGCAGCAGATCGTGCAGTTTGGCCTGGCGACGGGCCCAGTGCTCGCCCATCCTGGCGGCCCGTTGTTCGGGCGTCATGGCGTGGCCGGGACGGCCTTCCGGCGCCGCCGGGGTCTGCGCCTGCACGGCGAAGGCGCTGCTGCCCATGCCGAGGACGGCGAGGGCGATCACGAGGTGTTTGCGGACGGTGTTCATGGTGGCTCCTTTGAGCGTGAAATAAACTGCGGTGAAGTGCGGTGCATCGCGAGGACGCCTTGCACACAGTCCATCATGACGAGCGCGTGTAACATTGGCGTGTCCGCCAGCTCGTACTTTGTATCAATATGTTTCGTCCCAGTGTGTATACACATGGCGATACAAAGTCGCTGTGCAGCGGGGGGATAAGTGGGGATAATTCGCCGTATGGATACTCCTTCTACCATCTTGATCGTCGACGACGATCGCGATATCCGCTCCCTGCTGGCCGAATATCTCGAGACGAACGGCTACCGCGCGCTGGTCGCGGCCGACGGCACGGCCATGTGGAAAGTGCTCGACGAAGCGCGCCCCGACCTGCTGGTGCTCGACTTGAACCTGCCCGGCGACGACGGCCTGACCCTGTGCCGCAAGCTGCGCGCGCACTCGAGCCTGCCAGTGATCATGCTGACCGCCCGCGGCGAGCCGCTCGACCGCATCCTGGGGCTGGAAATGGGCGCCGACGATTACTTGCCCAAGCCCTTCGAGCCTCGCGAACTGCTCGCGCGCATCCGCAGCGTGCTGCGCCGCAGCCACGCGATGCCGTCCAACACGCCGTCTGACAACGCCCAGCAGATGAAGTTCGCTGGCTGGACGCTGGACCTGACGGCACGCCACCTGCTCAACCCGGACGGCCTGGTGATCATGCTGTCGGGCGCCGAGTTCCGCCTGTTGCGGGTGTTTCTCGAGCACCCCAACCGCGTGCTCAACCGCGATCAATTGTTAAACCTGACCCAGGGCCGCGACGCCGATCCCTTCGACCGCTCGATCGACATCCAGATCAGCCGCTTGCGGCAAAAGCTGGGCGAGGATGCGCGCCTGCCGCAAATCATTAAAACCGTGCGCAACGGCGGCTACGTGCTGGCCGGCCAGGTGACCGTGGAGCCGCAGGCATGAGGGCATTCTTCGGCTCGATGACGGGCCGGGTCTTTATTACCTTGCTGCTGGGTATACTGATGAGCGCGGCGCTGACCCAGTGGGCCGCCGACGCCGAGCGGCAGCGCGCCATCGAAGGGGTGCGCGATGTGCACGCCCTCGAGCGCGCAGAACAATTGATCATGGCCACCGAGGTGGTGCCGGCCTCGGCCCGGCTGGCTTACCTGGCGGTGGCCAACCGCCCCGGCGTGCGGCTCGAACAGGTGCACGCCGACTTGCCGCACGCGGCCCAGCCCAGCGAATTTGCGCTGGCGCTGAGCGGACGCATGGGCAGCGCCTACCAGATCGTCTCGATTGCGGGCCGTCCCGCCGCCTGCGCCGCGCCGCGCCCGCAACCGTCGATGTTCGGTCCGCGCCAGGGACCGCCGTGGCGGGGCACCTGCGAAGTGCTCGACATCCGCCTGCGCGACGGCGAGCAGCTGCGCATGTCGGTGCTGCCGCCACGGACTTTTCCCATCGCGGAAAAAACCAACTTTACCTCCATCATCGTGCTGTTTCTGGTCAGTATCGGTTTGCTGGCCTACCTGGTGGCCCGCATGACCACGCGGCCCCTGAAACAGCTGGCGCAAGCGGCCAAGGACCTGGGCAACGACATCAACCGGGCGCCGCTGGCGCTGACGGGCGCCAGCGAAATCCGCCAGGCCAGCGCCGCCTTCAACGCCATGCAGGCGAGAATTCGCCAGTACATCTTTCAGCGCACCCAGATGCTGGCGGCGATCACCCACGATCTGCAAACGCCGCTCACGCGCTTGCGCCTGCGGCTGGAAAAAGTGGGCGACCCCGATCTGCAGGAGCGCCTGATCGGCGACCTGTCGGCCATGCAGGCGATGGTGCGCGAAGGGCTCGACCTGGCGCGCAGCATGGACACCACCGAAGCGATGCATTCGCTGGACGTCGATTCGCTGCTCGACAGCGTGTGCGCCGACGCCAGCGACAGCGGCCAGCAGGTGCAACTGACGGGCTGCGCCAATGTCGCCGTGCTGGGCCGGCCAATGTCGCTGCGCCGCTGCCTGGTCAACCTGATCGACAACGCCGTCAAATATGGCCAGCGCGCCGCCGTCTCGGTCGACCGCCAGCCGGGCACGGTGCGCATCCGCATCCGCGACAGCGGTCCCGGGATTGCGCCGGCCGAACTGGCGCGCGTGTTCGAGCCGTTCTACCGGGTCGAAACCTCGCGCTCGCGCGAGTCCGGTGGCACGGGGCTGGGCTTGACCATCGCCCGTAACATTGCCGAGCAGCACGGCGGCACCGTCACGCTGCTGAACCGGCGCGAAGGGGGGCTGGAAGTGACGCTATTATTGCCAGAGACGTGAGGGGAGGGGCCGGCGTACCATCGCGCCGGGCCGTTTAAGGCAAGAATTGTCACCTGAGAAACAAGCTGTGCGACAATGTCTTCGCAGTTTTTCCCGACGGCTTTATTCTTTTCGATCCAACATCAAATAACGAAACAGCCGTCCACGAGACGGCCAGGAACCAGCATGAGCAAACCTTCCATCGGCGTCATCGCCGCCGCCCTCGCCATCGTCGGCGCCACTGCCTGGTACCTGGTCGGCGTGGGCAACCATGCGCCCGCCGGCGCCAACAAGGCCGGCGCGGCCCAGCCCGCCACGGTGGTGAGCGTGATCAAGCCACTGCGCCAGGATGTGCCGGTGGCCTTGCAGTCGAACGGCACCGTCACGCCCCTGAGCACGGTGGACCTGCGCCCTCAAACGACCTCGACCATCCGCACCGTCCACATCAAGGAAGGCCAGTTCGTCAAGAAAGGCGAGCTGCTGTTTTCGCTCGACGACCGCAGCGACGCCGCCAATGTCGACAAGGCCCATGCCCAGATCGCCCGCGACCAGGCGGCGCTGGCCGACGTCGAACGCCAGTACAAGCGCAGCGCCGAACTGGTGGCGCAGAAATTCCTCGCCCAGAGCGCCCTCGACACCCTCAACAGCCAGGTCGATTCGGCGCGCGCACTGCTCAAGGCGGACCAGGCGGCGCTGCGCGCGTCGGGCGTCTCGGCCAGCTACAACGCCATCCGCGCGCCGATGGCGGGCCGGGTTGGCGCCATCAATGTCTATCCGGGTAGCCTGGTGCAACTGAGCACCTCGCTCACCACCATCACCCAGCTCGACCCCATCACCGTCTCGTTCACCCTGCCCGAGACGGCGCTGGGCGACCTGCTGGCGGCGCAAAAGCGGGGCAAGGTGGCCGTGCAGGTTACGCCCCCCGGCAGCATCAACGCCAAGCCCGTGACGGGCACCATCAGCTTCATCGACAACACCGTCGATTCCCTGTCCGGCACCATCCGCGTCAAAGCGCAGTTCGACAACCGCGACAGCAGCCTGTGGCCGGGCCAGTACGTCAACACCCGCATCACCGTGCAAAACCTGGCGGACGCCGTGGTGATTCCGCAAACGGCGATCATCATCAACACCCGCGGCACGTTTGTGTATGTCGTCGACGCCGACCAGTCGGCGCGCCAGGTGCCGGTGGCGCGCCTGCACGCCTGGGGCTTGAATGCGGCCGTGTCGGGCCTGACGGGCGACGAGCAGGTCATCACCGACGGCAAGCAGAACTTGCGGCCGGGCGGCAAGGTCAAGCTGGCCGAGACGGGCGAGAAGCAGGGTGAGAAGCAGGGCGAGAAGCAGCTTGAGAAGCAGGGCGAGAACATCGGTGACAAGAAGGGCGCAGAGGGCGGCAAGGCATGAATATTTCCGAACTGTGCATCCGGCGTCCCGTCATGGTGGTGCTGCTGTCGATCAGCATGATCCTGGTCGGCATCCTGGCCTACCGCAGCATTCCCGTGGCGGCCCTGCCCAGCTATAACACCCCCGTCATCAACGTCAACGCGAACCTGTCGGGCGCCAGTCCGGAAACCATGGCCTCGTCGGTGGCCTTGCCGCTGGAAAAGCAGTTTTCCACGATTGCCGGCATCAACCTGATTACCTCGTCGAGCACCCAGGGCTCCACCTCGCTGACGCTGGAATTCGATCCCTCGATCGACATCAACACGGCCGCCGTCGACGTCCAGGCCGCGCTGCTGGGCGCCCAGCGCCAGTTGCCGGCGGAAATGACGGAATTGCCGTCCTACCGCAAGGTCAATCCGGCCGATGCCCCGGTGCTGTTCATGACCATGACCTCGCCGTCGATGAGCTTGTCGGACCTGAACGACTACGCGGAAAACCTGATCGCCCCCAGCCTGTCGACCCTGCCGGGCGTGGCCCAGGTGACGGTCAACGGCCAGAAGCGCTTTGCCGTGCGCGTGCGGGCGCAGGCGGACCTGATGAATGCGCGCAACCTGTCGATGGATGAACTGGCCATCGCCCTGCGCGCCGCCAACTCGAATTCGCCGCTGGGCATCCTCGACGGCCCCAGCCAGACGCTGACCATCCAGGGCAATGCGCAACTGATGAAGGCCAGCGAATTTGCCGAACTGATCGTCGCCAACCGCAACGGCGATCCCGTGCGCCTGAAGGATGTGGCCACCGTCGAGGACAGCTTTCAGTCCGTCAAGACGGCCGGCAGCTACAACGGCGAGCGCTCCATCGTGCTGCTGGTGCAGCGCCAGCCGAATGCCAACACGGTCGAAGTGGTCGACGCCGTGCGCAAACTGTTGCCCCGTTTCGAGTCGCAAGTGCCGGCCTCGATCAAGATCAACCTGGTCAACGACCGTTCCGTGTCGATCCGCGAAGCCATCCACGACGTCAACCTGACGCTGGCGCTGACGGTGGCGCTGGTGGTGCTGGTGATTTTCCTGTTCCTGCACCGCGCCGCCGCCACCTTCATTCCGGCCATCACCATGCCGATCTCCCTGCTCGGTGCGCTGGCGCTGCTCAACTGGCTGGGCTACAGCCTCGATAACGTCTCCCTGCTGGGCATCACCCTGGCCGTCGGCCTGGTCGTCGATGACGCCATCGTGGTGCTGGAAAATATCGTGCGGCACATCGAGATGGGCAAAAAACCCCTGCACGCGTCCCTGGTGGGCGCCAAGGAGATGGGGTTCACGATTATTTCCATCTCCATTTCGCTGGTGGCCGTGTTCATCCCGATTTTCTTCATGCCCGGCGTGATCGGCCTGCTGTTCCATGAATTCGCCGTCGTCGTCGGCCTGTCGATCCTGGTCTCGGCGATCGTCTCGCTGACCCTGGTGCCGATGCTGGCCAGTCGCCTGCTGCCACCCCACGTGGAAAATGGCGAGGGCGAAAAAAGCTTTATCGGCCGCCACTTCGAAGCCGCTTTCGCCAAGGTGCGCAACGGCTACGCCAGCAGCCTGGACACGGCGCTGGCGCACCGCAACATCGTGCTGCTGGTGGCGCTGGCCACTTTTGCCCTGACGGTGGTGCTGTACGTGACGATTCCCAAGGGGTTTTTCCCCGAGGAAGACCTGGGCCAGATCCAGGTGACCACCGAAGCGGCCGAGGATACGTCCTCGGCGGCCTTGCTGGCGCTGCAGGAAAAAGCCGTCGCCATCATGATGGCCGATCGCGCCGTCAAGGACGTCACCTCGTTCACGGGTGGCGGCAACAGCGGCCGCATGTTCATGGTGCTCAAGCCCCGGGGCGAGCGCGACAAGATGCCGGTGGTGCTCGACCGCCTGCGCAAGGCCACCCGCGCGCTGCCCGGCATCGCCGTCTACCTGCGTCCCGTGCAGAACTTGCAACTGGGCGGGCGCCAGTCGAAGAGCCGCTACCAGTACACCTTGCAAAGCGTGGGCGCGGGCGCCGAATCGCTGGGCACCTGGGCGACCCGGTTCCAGGACGGCATGCGCAACAACCCGAATTTCCGCGACGTCACCAGCGACTCGCAGAACCGCGGCTTGCAGGCGCAGCTGAAAATCGACCGCGACAAGGCCAACACCCTGGGCGTGGCCATGGTCGACGTGCGCACCGCCCTGTACGCCGCGTTCGGCGAGCGCCAGGTCTCGACCATCTACGCCCCGGCCGCCTCGTATTACGTGATCCTCGAAGCGGCCGAGCAGGACCGCCAGTTCGACGACGCCCTGCAGCGCGTGTCGGTGCGCAGCAAGGACGGCCAACTGGTGAAACTGGCCAGCTTCGCCACCGTCGAGCGCACGGTGGGGCCGATTTCCGTCAACCACCAGGGCCAGTTGCAGGCCATCACCCTGTCGTTCAACCTGGCGCCGGACGTGCCACTGGGCGTGGCCACCGCCGCCATCGACAAGATGGGGCGCGACATGCGCTTGCCGGCCGCCGTCATCACCCGCTACGGCGGCGACGCCGCCGTTTTCCAGGATTCGCAGTCGAGCCAGATCATCCTGATCGTCGCCGCGCTGGGCGTGATCTACGTGCTGCTGGGGGTGCTGTATGAAAGTTTCATTCACCCGCTGACGATCCTGGCGGGCTTGCCCTCGGCGGCGGTGGGGGCGCTGCTGACCTTGCGCATCTTCGGCCTGGACCTGACCATGATCGCCATCATCGGCATCCTGATGCTGATCGGCATCGTCAAGAAAAACGCCATCATGATGATCGACTTCGCCCTCGACGCCCAGCGCAACCAGGGCATGACCCCGGCCGCGGCGATTCGCGAAGCGTGCGTGCTGCGCTTCCGGCCCATCCTGATGACCACGCTGGCCGCCTTGATGGGGGCGCTGCCGATCGCCCTGGGCCTGGGCGCCGGCGCCGAGCTGCGCCAGCCGCTGGGCCTGGCGGTGTGCGGCGGCTTGCTGTTCTCGCAAGTCATTACCCTGTACATCACGCCCGTGATTTATTTGTTCCTCGACAAATACAGCGGCTCCGGGCCGATGGACGACCAGCAGTTTGCCGAGGCCGAGGCGGCCGGCACGGCGCATTAACGAAAATTTACATGGCTTAGGCCGGGCTTAGCGCGATACATTCTGTAACATGCGCGGGCCCGGACTCTTGTAAGCTGCGCAGATGGCTTGATTTTTACCGGGCCTGGCCAGAACGTCGCTGCTCCCGAAGGTGTTTCGCGCCGCGCGCCCAAACCGGGTAGACTGCGGCCATCAGCGGGACGGATATCTCCCTTCGAGGCCATCACACATTGATTGAGCAGACCCTTATTTTGCGCGACCACCCCCATCACACCCATACCGACGACGAGATCTGCGCCCTGTGCGGGCAAGCGTTGCCGGTCGCCGGCGTGAGCGAGTACGGCCGGAAAAAAACCAGTCGTACCGGCATCGCCGTCACGGTGCTGCTGCACTTGCTGCTGATCGCCATTTACTTTCTGCAACCGAACCACGAGCGCCACGCGCCGCCGCCGGCCGGCGCCACCATGGTGTACATCGCGCCGCTGCCGCAAGGCAAGCCGAAGAAGACGCCGCCCCAGCAGCAGGCGCCCAAGAAAGCACCGAAGAGCAAGCCGACACCGCAGCCGGTCAACGTCAAGCGGCTGCCCAACACCATCACCTTGCCGGACGATAAACCGCCGCCCGTGCAAGTGGTCGAGCAGGCCCCGCCCACCCCGGCCAAGTCGACGCCGCCGCCCGAGACGGACATGCAAGCCTATGTGGAAGCGCGGCGCAAGGCGCGTGGGGCCAAGGACCCCAGCGAGGCCCCGGGCGAAGAGAGCGAGAACGCCAAGGCCACCCGTATTTCGATGGCCAATATTGCCTCCGCCAACGGCCGCTCGCGTGGCGACGACAACAATGAATCGGGTGGTGTATTTTCGATCACCAACAAGACCTTCAACCGTGCCGACGTCAAGTTCCGCGGCTGGAATCCGACGTTCAAGCGGCGCTGGCTGCAGCAGGTGACGGTGGAGCAGGGCACGGAGCGCGATATCGAGACGGCCATCGTCAATAAGATGATCGAACTGATTCGCAAGGAAAAAACCGGCGACTTCGACTGGGATTCGCACCGCTTGCAGCGGGTGGTCAAAATGAGTGCACGGCCACAGGACACGGCCGAACTGCAGGCTTTCCTGTTCAAAGAGATGTTCCCGGAATACAAGCCGCCGCGTCGTTAAACGCACAAGGGGGCGGGCACGCATGCGCGCCCGCCCCCTTGTTGTCGAATACCGCTGGCGCGTGATTAGCGCTGCAGCAGTCGCGCAATATCGCGCGCGAAATACGTCAGCACGCCGTCCGCGCCCGCCCGCTTGAACGCCATCATCGACTCCATCATGACCTTGTCGTGGTCGAGCCAGCCGTTTTGCGCGGCCGCCTTCAACATCGCGTACTCACCGCTGACCTGGTAGGCAAAGGTGGGCACGCGGAACTCGTCCTTGACGCGCCGCACGATGTCCAGGTAGGGCATGCCGGGCTTGACCATGACCATGTCGGCCCCTTCGGCCAGGTCCAGGCCCACTTCGCGCAAGGCTTCGTCGGAGTTGGCCGGGTCCATCTGGTAGGTGTTCTTGTCGGCCTTGCCCAGGTTGGCCGAGGAGCCGACGGCGTCGCGGAACGGGCCGTAAAACGCCGAGGCATACTTGGCCGAATACGCCATGATGCGCGTGTGGATGTGGCCGTTATCTTCCAGCGCGGCGCGGATGGCGCCGATGCGCCCGTCCATCATGTCCGACGGCGCCACGATGTCGACCCCGGCCCGCGCATGGGTGAGCGCCTGCTTGATCAGCATGTCGATGGTCGCTTCGTTGACGATGTAGCCGTTCTCGTCGGGCAGGCCGTCCTGGCCGTGGGTGGTGTAGGGGTCGAGCGCGATGTCGGTCAGGATGCCCAACTGGGGAAAGTGCGCCTTGAGCGTCTTGATGGCGCGCGGCACCAGGCCGTCCGGGTTGGTCGCCTCGGCGCCGTCGTAGGTCTTGAGGGCGCCATCGATGACGGGAAACAGGGCGATCACGGGAATGCCCAGGTTGACGCAATCTTGCGCAACTTCCAGCAGCAGGTCGACCGATACCCGCTCCACGCCCGGCATCGACGCCACCTGCTGGCGCTCGTTTGCGCCGTCGAGAATGAAGACGGGATAGATCAGGTCGTGCGGCGTGATGGTGTTTTCACGCATCAGGGCGCGCGAAAACGGATCGCGGCGCATGCGGCGCAGGCGGATCGACGGGTAGGCGGCAGGAATATGGGCGGGCATGGTGGGCGTTAGTCCTCGGTGTCTACAGGGTCGACCAGCACGGCGTCGGGGTCGGTTTCCACATCGACCAGGCCGAGCAGGTCGATGATCTTGTCGTTCGCTTCGTCGATGCCCACGCGCTTGAGGGCGGAGAACAGTTGCACGGTGAACGGAAAGCCTTCGCCGTCTTCATCGACGTAGCTGGCGAGCATTTGCTCGGCCTTGCGCAGGGCGTTGGTGGACTCGTTGCGGTTGAGCTTGTCGGCCTTGGTCAGGATGCAGTGGATCGGCTTGCCGGTGGGGGCGAACCATTCGAGCATCTGGATGTCGAGGTCGGTGAACGGGCGGCGCGAGTCCATGATCAGCACCAGCGCGGCCAGTTGCTCGCGGCGCTGGACGTAATCGCCCAGCAGCTTTTGCCAGTGCAGCTTGGCCGAACCGGACACTTCCGCGTAACCGTAGCCGGGCAAGTCGACCAGCAACGCTTCGATTTCGTCGAGACGGGTGGGGTCCTTGCGGTGCTGGCCCACGTGGGCACCACCGATGGAAAAGTAATTGATGTGCTGGGTGCGACCGGGGGTCTTGGAGGCGAACGCCAGCCCCTTCTGATTGGTGAGGATGTTGATGGCCGTCGATTTGCCGGCGTTGGAGCGGCCGGCAAAGGCGATTTCTGGGGCGACGGTGGTCGGCAGATCGCGCAATTGGTTGACGGTGGTAAAAAATCGGGCTTGCCAGAGTTTGGACATGGAGTGGGGTAAATTGCAATAAAAGCTGGCGATAACGCAAGAAAGCTATTGTACAATAAGAGGTTACGATGTCCGCATCCCGCCTTGACGGGGGACCTGAAAAATTGCAGGCGCGAGACCGCCTGCTGCAGGGCATCGGCCGGGCGTCCCTCAATAAAATCAATTTTTACATGGTCAGGGTGTTTGAATGAATCGAGCTTTGTTCCCGTCCGCCGTCACGGCATTTGTGAAATCGCTGATCGTTCTGGCCATCGTCGCCGGCACGGCCCAGGCCCAGGACGCCGGCCACGGCGCCGCCGCCGCGCCGGCCGCGAAAGTCGATCCCGCCAAGGGCGCCACCCTGTACGACAGCGGCGACGCCGCGCGCGGCTTGCCCGCCTGCGTGTCCTGCCACGGCGCCGCCGGCAACTCGACCATCGTCGCCAACCCGAAATTGTCCGGCCAGGTCTCGAATTACGTCTACAAGCAGCTGGTCGACTTCACCGGCCCCAACCGCGTCAACCCCATCATGACGGCCTATTCGAAAATGCTGACGGACGACGAGAAGAAAAACGTCGCCGCCTACCTTGCCAGCCAGGTCCCCAAAGCGGGCGCGGCCAGGAACAAGGACACGCTGGAAACGGGCCGCAAGATTTATCGGGGCGGCATCGCCGACAAGGGCGTGGCCGCCTGCGCCAGCTGCCACGGCGCCGCCGGCGATGGCTTGCCCATCCAGTACCCGCGCCTGGCCGGCCAGCACCAGGATTACACGGTCGCCCAGCTGACCACGTTCCGCAGCGGTGGCCGCAAGAACAGCGCGCCCATGAGCACGCTGGCCCAGCGCATGTCCGACGACGAAATGAAAGCTGTTGCCGATTACATCGCCGGCTTAAAATAGGCGGCTATCACGCACGCGGTGAAGTGGGGCGGCACGCGTCAGCGGGCCGCCCTTTTTTGTTGCAACCAGGATTAATCAATGCGCAGTAAGGAAATCGAATCACGCCGTCGGCCCCCCTATCTTGGCGATGTCGTCGAGCTGGTGTCGTCGATGCGCTTTGCCATCAGCTTGCTTGCCATCATCGCCATCTCGGCCATGATCGGCACGGTGATGCCGCAAAACGCGCCCATGCCCAACTACGTCGACCAGTTCGGCCCGTTCTGGTTCGAGGTGTTCAAGCACCTGGGCCTGTACGCGGTGTACTCGGCGTGGTGGTTCCTGCTGATCCTGGTGTTCCTGATTGCCTCGACGGCCCTGTGCATCACCCGCAACGGCCCGCGCATGCTGCGCGACATGCGCAGCTGGCGCGAGAACGTGCGCGAGGAATCGCTGCGCAATTTTCACCACAAGGCGGTGTGGCGCACGGCCCTGGCGCCGGCCGAACTGGCACGCCAGAGCGTGGCGCGGCTGGCCGACGCGGGCTACCAGGCCAAGGTCGTCACCAAGCCGAACGGCGTCCTGGTGGCGGCCAAGAAGGGCGCGTTTAACAAGCTCGGCTACATTTTTGCCCACAGCGCCATCATCGTCATCCTGGTGGGCGGCATGCTCGACTCCGATTTGCCCATCCGCTTCCAGCAATGGTTCATGGGCAAGACGCCGTTTGCCGGCAACGGCCTGATCTCGCAGATTCCCGCCCAGCACCGGCTGGGACTGGGCAATCCCACCTTCCGCGGCAACACCGAGATTCCCGAAGGGGGCAGCAGCCCCGTGGCCATCATTCCGCAAGCGACCGGGGTGCTGGTGCAGGAGTTGCCGTTCACGATCGAGCTGAAAAAATTCCACATCGATTTCTATTCGACGGGCATGCCGAAACTGTTCGCCAGCGACGTCGTCATCCGCGACCACGAGACCAATCGCACCTTTCCGGCCACCATCGAGGTCAACAAGCCGCTCATCTACAAAGGGGTGGCGGTCTACCAGTCCAGCTTCGGCGACGGCGGCAGCAAGCTCACGCTGACCGGTTTCCCCATGACGGGCAGTGACGCGAGCGGCTTTCCCGTCAAGGGCGAAGTCAATGCCGCCACGCCCTTCAAGCGCGGCAACGAGCAGTACAGCATCGAATGGACGGGGTTTCGGCCGTTCAACGTGGAAAACCTGGGCAGCCAGGATGCCCGCGCCGTCAAGCAGGGCAGCAGCCTGAACGAGCAACTGTCGGCCAGCCTGGACAAGCATTCCGGTTCGGCCGCCAAGAACGCCAACAACAAGGACTTGAAGAACGTGGGCCCCAGCGTCCAGTACAAGCTGCGCGACAGCACCGGCCAGGCGCGCGAATACCAGAATTACATGCAGCCCGTCACCATCGATGGCGGCCAGGTCTACCTGTCGGGCATGCGCGCCAGCGAAGCGGAGGCATTTCGTTTCCTGCGCATTCCCGCCGACGACGCCCACAGCGTGCGCGACTGGATGAGCCTGCGCGCCGCCCTCGCCAACCCCGTCATGCGTGCCGAGGCGGCTGCCCGCTACGCGCGCCAGGCCATTCCGCCCGCTGCCAGTGCCGAAGCGGCCGCCTTGTCGGCCCAGTTGCAGGAGTCGACCGCGCGCACGCTGGCCATTTTCGCCGGCAAGGGTGCCGGCGACGGCGGCCTGGCCGCGGTGGCGAAATTCATCGAAGGCATCAAGGTGCCGGCCGAGGAACAGACCAAGGCGGCGAATATTTTCATGAAGATGCTCGACGGCAGCCTGTGGCAGCTGTGGCAAGTGGCTCGCGAGGGCGCCGGACTGGCGCCGGCCGCGCCCAGCGAGGCGCACGCCCGCTTCCTGCAACTGTCGATGCTGGCCTTGTCGGACAGCGTGTTTTACGGCGCCCCCGTCTACCTGCAGCTCGATGAGTTCGTCGAGGTCAAGGCTTCCGTGCTGCAGGTGACGCGCTCGCCCGGCAAGAAAGTGGTCTACCTGGGCTGCTTCCTGCTGATCCTGGGCGTGTTCTCCATGTTTTATATTCGCGAGCGGCGCCTGTGGATCTGGATTGCCGACAGCGATGGCGGCAGCGAAGGCTTGATGGCCATGAGCACCCAGCGCAAGACGCTCGATTTCGAGCACGAATTTAACGATATGACAGCCAAGCTGGCGCAATCGGCGTAAGCTGGCCCGGTTCAGGAGACTACGATGGAATTATCACAAACACCGCCCGGCGCCGCCGCCTACGTGCAGGCGCCCGGCTATTTCCGCCGCTTGCAGGTGCTCGACTGGCTGTTCGCCGTCGTGCTGGCGGCAGGCGCCGGCTTCGCCCTGCAGCGCTACGGCAGCTTCATGGATGTCTACGAGCAAGCCATCCTGGTCTGCGCCGTGCCCACCTTCGCCGCCCTGGGCTGGCACTGGAAACCGGTGCGCACGCTGATGCCGCTGGTGGCCGTGCTGGCGTTCTGCGCCATCGCGCTGTACGGGGGCAATCTCGATATGGCGAACAAGAAATTTTTCCTCAAATACATGCTGTCGTCGCAGTCGGCGATCCTGTGGATGAGCACCCTGTTCGTGTTTTCCACCGTGTTCTACTGGATCGGCCTGGTGGCCCGCTCGCCGTTCGGCGGCGCCGTCGGCTCCAAGCTGTGCTGGGCGGCCGTGGTGCTGGGCTGGACCGGCATGATGGTGCGCTGGTACGAGTCCTACCTGATCGGCAGCGACGTCGGCCACATCCCCGTGTCGAACCTGTACGAAGTGTTCATCCTGTTTTCGATGATCACCGCCATGTTTTATCTGTACTACGAACAGCACTACGGCACCCGCCAGCTGGGCGCCTTCGTGCTGCTGGTGATTGCCGCCGCCGTTGGCTTCTTGCTGTGGTACACCGTCACGCGCGACGCCGCCGACATCCAGCCGCTGGTGCCGGCCCTGCAAAGCTGGTGGATGAAAATCCACGTGCCCGCCAATTTCATCGGCTACGGCACCTTCGCCCTGGCCGCCATGGTGGGCGCGGCCTACCTGCTCAAGTCGCACGGCTACCTGGTCGACCGCCTGCCCCCGCTGGAAGTGCTCGACGACGTCATGTACAAGGCCATTTCCGTCGGCTTCGCCTTCTTCACGGTGGCCACCATCCTGGGCGCCCTGTGGGCCGCCGAGGCCTGGGGCGGCTACTGGTCGTGGGACCCGAAAGAAACCTGGGCGCTGATCGTCTGGCTCAACTACGCGGCCTGGCTGCACATGCGCCTGATGAGCGGGCTGCGCGGCAGGGTGGCGGCCTGGTGGGCGCTGGTGGGCTTGCTGGTGACGACGTTTGCCTTCCTGGGAGTGAATATGTTCCTGTCGGGTTTGCACTCGTATGGCAAGTTGTAAGGGCAGGTCATCAGCGGGTCAGCGCACGAAACAATGTAACAATTTGGTGTATGGTTAAGGCAAATTAAAGGATTGCGCCCCATCCTGTGAAGGTGCAGTTTCACACCACTGATTGTTAAGGAACGCCATGCAGATCCCACGCCGTCCGAACGGACTCGATGTACCGTACTCCTCCGAAATCACGCCGCAGGCCGTCTACGAACAGCGCCGTGAATTCATCCAGAAGATGGCGCTGGGCGCCGTCGCCGGCGGCGCCCTGTGGGAGATGGCCAACCGCGAAGCGTTCGCGCAGACGCCGGCGGCCAAACTGGCCGCCAAGCTCAACCCCGCCTACTCGGCGCTGGACAAGCCGACGCCGTTCAAGGATGCCTCGACCTACAACAATTTCTACGAGTTCGGCACCGACAAGTCCGAGCCGGCCGTCAACGCCCACACCCTGAAAACCCGGCCGTGGACGGTGTCGATCGAGGGCGAAGTCAACAAGCCCATGACGATCGACATCGATGCGCTGACCAGGCTGGCCCCGCTGGAAGAGCGCGCCTACCGCCTGCGCTGCGTCGAGGGCTGGTCGATGGTCATTCCGTGGATCGGTTACTCGCTGTCGAACCTGATCAAGAAGGTCGAGCCGACGGGCAACGCCAAGTTCATTGAATTCGTCACCCTGGCCGACCCCAAGCAAATGCCGGGCGTGAACAGCCGCGTGCTCAACTGGCCTTACGTCGAAGGCTTGCGCATGGACGAGGCGATGCACCCGCTGACCTTGCTGACGGTGGGCATGTACGGCCAGGTCCTGCCGAACCAGAATGGCGCCCCCGTGCGCATCGTGGTGCCCTGGAAATACGGTTTTAAATCGGCCAAGTCGATCGTCAAGATCCGCTTCGTGAAGGAGATGCCGAAAACCGCGTGGAATGTCTCGGCGCCGTCCGAATACGGCTTCTATTCGAACGTCAATCCTGACGTCGACCACCCGCGCTGGTCGCAGGCGAGCGAGCGCCGGATCGGCGAAGACGGCTTCTTCCAGAAAAAACGCAAGACCCTGATGTTCAACGGCTACAGCGATGTCGCCTCGCTGTACACGGGCATGGACCTGAAAAAGAACTTCTGATCATGGCGGCCTTCACCCCCGGCGCGCGCCAGGTCAGCGCCATCAAGGCGATGATTTTCCTGCTGGGCTTGATACCGGTGGCGAAGATGGCCTACCTGACGGTGAGCGGGCAGCTGGTCGAGCCGCTCGAGCACATCACCCGCGGCACGGGTGACTGGACCTTGTATTTTCTGTGCATCACCCTGGCGGTGACGCCGCTGCGCCGCCTGAGTGGCTGGAACTGGCTGGTGAAACTGCGCCGCGAAGTGGGGCTGTTTGCGTTTTTCTACGCCTTCCTGCACTTCATGACCTTCCTCTGGTTCGACCATTTCTTCGACCTGGCCGCCATGTGGAAAGACGTCGTCAAGCGGCCCTTCATCACCGTCGGTTTTATCGCCTTCGTGCTGCTCATTCCGCTGGCGGCCACCAGCACCAACGCCATGATCCGCGCACTGGGCGGCAAGCGCTGGCAATGGCTGCACCGGCTGATCTACCTGATCGCGCCGCTGGGCATCCTGCACTTCTGGTGGATGAAGGCGGCCAAGCACAATTTCCAGGAGCCGATCATCTTCGGCGCCATCGTGGCGCTGCTGCTGGGCATGCGGCTTTACTGGAAACTGCGCAAGCCGGCGCGCGCGGCAATGCCGGCGCGCGCCGGCGATCCGCTTACTTGACCACTTTTTCCAGCGCGAACAGGTCGGCCGCCTGTTCGCGTTCGCGCACCAGGTGGGCGGTGGCGCCGTCGATGAGCACTTCGGCGGCGCGCCCGCGCGTGTTGTAGTTCGATGCCATCGACTGGCCGTAAGCGCCCGCGCTCATGATGGCCAGCACATCGCCCGGTTCGGCCGACAGGATGCGGTCGTGCGCGAGCCAGTCGCCCGATTCGCACACGGGGCCGACGACGTCGTACAGGTCGGCCGAGGTGCCGCTGCGCGGCTGCACGGGCTGCACGCCCATCCATGCCTGGTACAGGGCCGGGCGCATCAGGTCATTCATGGCCGCATCGACCACGCAGAAATTCTTTTCTTCGCCTTTTTTCAGGTATTCGACGGTGGTCAACAGCACCCCCGTGTTGCCGACGATGGAACGGCCCGGCTCGAAAATGACCTTGATGGGCACGCCGTCATGGCGTTCGCGGCGCCACTGGTCGATGCGGTGGAACAGCCGGCCCAGGTAATCGGCCACCGGCACCGGCGGCGCTTCGCCCGCTTCGCCATAATCGATGCCCAGGCCGCCACCGATGTCCAGGTGGTGCAGCACGATGCCTTCGAGGGCCAGGTCGTCGATCAGGTCGATGAGCTTGTCGAGTGCTTCGAGCAGGGGCGCGTCGTCGAGCAGTTGCGAGCCGATGTGGCAATCGATGCCGGCCACTTCCAGGTGGGGCAGGGCGGCGGCGACGCGGTAGGTGTCCATGGCATCGTCGAAGGCGACGCCGAACTTGCTCGCCTTCAGACCGGTGGCGATATAGGGGTGGGTCTTGGCGTCCACATTCGGGTTCACGCGCAGCGAGATGCGGGCGGTCTTGCCCATGCTGCCGGCCACGGCATTGAGGCGGTGCAGTTCGGGGATCGACTCGACGTTAAAGCACAGGATGTCGTGGCTGAGCGCCAGGCGCATTTCCTCGACGCTCTTGCCGACACCGGAAAAAATCACTTTGCGGGGATCGCCCCCCACCGCCAGCACGCGCAGCAGTTCGCCGCCGGAGACGATGTCGAAACCGGCGCCGCGGCGCGCCAGCAGGTCGAGAATGGCCAGGTTGGAATTGGCCTTCATGGCGTAGCACACCAGCGCCGGGCGGCCGCTGCAGGCGTCGGCGTAGGCATCGAAATTGTGCAGCAAGGCCGCTTTCGAATACACGTACAGGGGCGTGCCATAGTGCGCGGCGACGGACGACAGCGCGGTGGTTTCGGCGTGCAGGACGCCATCGTGGTAATCAAAGTATGGCGTGGTGTGGGGCATGGCGGGCTGATCGTACTTGCGGGTTAATAGGTGGATACGGTGTTATGGCGACGGCGTGCCAGCGGGCTGGGCGGGTACGGTGGAGATCACCGGGGGCACCGGCGCCGGCTGCACGACGGGGGGCCGGGCGACGGTTTTGGGCATGTACAAGGGGCCGGTCTGGCCGCAGCCGGGCAGGGCGAGGCAGAACACAATTGCGGGCGCGAGCGCGGGAAGAGACTTCACGTTTAGAATCACTGTCTGATTGATGGAATTTGGACCACGACTTGGAGTGTAGCATGAGCGAAACAGAATTTTTGGACCTGGCCGAAAGCACCTTGAATACCATCGAGGCGGCCATGGACCGCCTCAACGATGAAGACGTCATCGACGTCGAATGCAAGCGCAGCGGTAACGTGCTCGAGATCGAATTCATCGATAACGGCAGCAAGATCATCGTCAACAGCCAGGCGCCCATGCAGGAATTGTGGGTGGCGGCGAAGGCGGGCGGTTACCACTACAAGCGGGTGGACGCGCAGTGGATCAACACCCGCGACGGCTCGGAACTGTTCGCCGCCCTGTCGACCCTGGCCAGCGGCCAGGGCGGCGCCACCGTCACACTGTAAGTTCCCACAGGGGGACGACCCGTCCCCCTCGCCTTGCACCCGTCAGAACAACTCGTTCTTGACCGCATCCTTCTGCTTCTCTTCGGCCGGCGTGCCGCGCGTGCCCACGTCCAGGCTTTGCACACCCGTCCCCGGCGGGTTCTCCGCATAATAATATTCGTCGCCATACTGGACCAGTCCGGCCGGCACCACGCGCTCTTCGACGGGCACGGTCTTGAGCGCCTTTTGCATGTAGTTGATCCAGATGGGCAGGGCCAGGCCGCCGCCCGTTTCCTTGTTGCCCAGGTTGCGCGGCTGGTCGTAACCGATCCAGGCGATGCCCACCATATTGCCCGCGTAGCCGGCGAACCAGGCGTCGATCGAATCGTTGGTGGTGCCCGTCTTGCCGGCCAGGTCGGCCCGTTTCAGTACCAGCGCCTTGGTGGCGGTGCCATAGCGCACCACGTCCTTGAGCATGCTGTCGACCAGGAAGGCATTGCGCTCGTCGATGACGCGGTTGCCGTCCACGCCCGCCTTGTCGGGCGCCGCCTGCGACAGGATCTTGCCGTCGGCGTCCGTCACTTTCGAGATCAGGAAGGGGCTGACCCGGTAGCCGCCGTTGGCGAACACGGCGTAGGCGCCGGCCATCTGCAACGGCGTCGTCGAGCCCGCGCCCAGCGCCAGCGTCAGGTAGGGCGGATTCTTGTCGGGATCGAAGCCGAAGCGGCTCGTGTATTCCTGGCCATACTTGGCGCCGATCTTGTGCAGGATGCGAATCGAAATCATGTTCTTCGATTTCGTCAGGCCGCGCCGCATGGTCATCGGGCCGTCGTACTTGCCGTCGTAGTTTTTCGGCTCCCACGCCTGTCCGCCCGTCTGGCCCGCATCGAAGGAAATCGGGGCGTCGTTGATGATGGTGGCCGGCGACAGTCCCCGCTCGAGCGAGGCCGAATAGATGAAGGGCTTGAACGAGGAGCCGGGCTGGCGCCAGGCCTGGGTGACGTGGTTGAACTTGTTGCGGTTGTAGTCGAAGCCGCCCACCAGGGCGCGAATCGAGCCGTCGGTGGCGTCGGCGGCGACGAAGGCCGATTCGATTTCCGGCATCTGCGTCACGCTCCAGGTGGCGCCGCCCTCCTGGGTCACGCGGATCACGGCGCCGCGGCGCAGGCGGCGGTTGGGCGCGGCCTTGTCGGAGAGCCATTCGCGGGCGAACGCCAGGCCGGCGCCCGATATGCGGATTTCTTCGCCCGAGGCGGTGACGGCGACGATGCCGCTGGCGTTCGCCTGCAGCACCATGGCGGCGATGATGTCGTCGCTGTCGGGGTGCTCGGCCAGCTCCGTCTCGATCGCTTCGTCGGCGTCTTCCTTCACGTTGGGAATGTCGATGTAGGCGTCCGGGCCCCGGTAAGGGTGGCGCTTTTCATAGTCCATCACCCCGCGGCGCAGCGCCAGGTAAGCGGCGTCCTGGTCGGCCTTGGTGACGGTGGTAAACACGTTCAAGCCCCGCGTGTAGGTTTCTTCCTTGAACTGCTCGTAGACCAGCTGGCGCGCCATTTCCGCCACGTACTCGGCGTGCACGCCGAACTCGCCGCTGTCGGTCTTGATTTTCAGGGGCTCGGCCTTGGCCGTTTCAAACTGGGCGTCCGTGATGTAGCCCAGCTGGTGCATGCGCACGAGGATGTACTGCTGGCGCATGCGCGCGCGCTTGGGGTTGACCACGGGGTTGTAGGCCGACGGCGCTTTCGGCAGGCCGGCCAGCATGGCCGCTTCGGCCACCGTGATGTCTTTCAGATTCTTGCCAAAATAAATTTGCGCCGCTGAACTGAAACCGAAGGCCCGCTGGCCCAGGTAGATCTGGTTCATGTAGACCTCGAGGATCTGGTCCTTGCTGAGGTTTTTTTCGATTTTCCACGCCAGCAACACTTCGTAGGCCTTGCGCTTCAAGGTCTGTTCGGACGACAGGAAGAAGTTGCGCGCCACCTGCTGGGTGATGGTCGAGGCGCCCTGGCGGGCGCCGCCGGTGGCGTTGTGCACGGCAGCGCGCAGGATGCCCAGGTAGTCGACCCCGCCATGCGAATAGAAGCGGTCGTCCTCGATGGCCAGCACGGCTTTTTTCATCACCGTGGGGATCTCGGCAAACCGCACGAGGGTGCGCCGCTCCTCGCCGAATTCACCGATCAGCACGCCGTCGGCGGAGAACACCCGCAGCGGCATTTTCGGACGGTAATCGGTCAGGGTGTCCAGTGCCGGCAGGTTCGGATAGGCCATCGCCAGCGCGAACACCACCACCAGCACCGCCGCCAGCGCGCCGCCGCCCAGCACACCCGCCACGATCAGCGCGATACGCCTGGGCGTGAGCGGCCGGCCGCCGGGCGTGGCCTGCGAGGACCGGGCCTGTTTGTCGGATTTTGTCGAGCCGTTCGATGACTTCATGCGCGCACATCTTTCAGTTAACTAAACCCGTGCATTATACGGGAGCCCTGCGGCAATTCCCGCTTCGGCAAGGGGGTACTGCAAGGGGGAAAGTTTGCCTCAAGGTCAACTCCGATGGCAGTTTATAATGGCCGGCCCCCCTTCCAGTGGTGCAGCCGACAACTGTGATGTCGGCCCGCTCACAGAGTGTGGCATCCACGCCCGTACACCGAATGTTCCAATGTAGAAATACCTTTACACCCCGCGAAGAGTGTTGCTACGATTTAATGTGCCGCCTTACGTGATTCAGCTAAGTGGCGGTTTTTTAACAAATTCCACGTCGTTGAGCGCGATTGATATCGGTTCGGCAATGTCATCTTGCAGGCCGTATCGGCATCGCGGTAGTTGAGGAGTACGGTCGGAATGATAAATCTAGCTTCCCTGTTCGGCAAAGTCAGCCCCCCGCTGGTCGGCCTGGATATCAGCACCTCGGGCATCCGCATGGTGGAGCTGGCCGACGCCGGCAAGGGCGCACTGCGGCTCGAGCGCTACGCGTCCGAGCCCTTGCCGCGCGGCGCCGTGGTCGACGGCAACATCGAAAACATGGAGCAAGTGTGCGAGGCCGTGCGCCGCGTGTGGAAAAAAAGCGGCACCCGGGTCAAGCTGGTCGCCATGGGCATGCCGCCCGCCTCCGTCATCACCAAAAAAATCATCTTGCCGGCCGGCCTGTCGGAAGACCAGCTCGAAGTGCAGGTCGAATCCGAAGCGAGCCAGTACATCCCGTTCGCCCTCGATGAAGTCAGTCTCGACTTCGACGTGCTGGGCATGGCCACCAATTCGCCCGAGGACATCGACGTCATGCTGGCGGCGGCGCGCAAGGAAAAGGTCGAGGACCGGGTGGCGATTGCCGAAGCGGCGGGCCTGAGCGCCACCGTGATGGACATCGAATCGTATGCGGCCCGCGCCGCCCTCGAGCGCGTCACCTCGATCCAGCCGGGGGCGTCCGAACAGATCGTCGCCCTGTTCCAGATCGGCGCCGCCGTCACCCAGATTTCCGTCATGATCGGCAGCGAAACCATTTATGAGCGCGAGCAGCCGTTCGGCGGCAACCAGCTCACCGCCGACCTGGTGCGCGCCTACGGCCTGTCGTTCGAAGAAGCGGACGCCAGGAAGCGCGCCGGCGAATTGCCCGATGGTTACCAGGCCGATTACGCCGCGCCGTTTCTCGAAAACGCCGCCTCGGAAATTTCCCGCGCCATCCAGTTTTTCTACACCTCGACGCCGTACACCCGGGTTGACCAGCTGTACCTGGCCGGCGGCTGCGCCGTGATGCCGGGCCTGCTCGATATCGTCGCCGCCCGCACCAAGATTTCCACCGCTGTCGTTTCGCCCTTCAAGGGCATGGCGCTGGCACCCGGCGTGCGCGAAGCGAGCCTGCGCGCCGAAGCGCCGGCCTACCTGGTCGCCTGCGGGCTGGCCCTGAGGAGGTTCGGCTGATGATACGCATTAACCTGTTGCCGCACCGCGAGGCCAAGCGCAAGCAGAAGAAAGCCGCGTTCGCCGCCCTGATGGCACTCGGCGGCATCCTCGGCGCCGTCGTCGTGCTGGCCGTGGGCGGCTACAACGCCACCCAGATCGCCATCCAGGAAGAGAAAAATGGCCTGCTGACGCGGGCGAACACCGAACTCGACAAGAAAATTGTCGCCATCGCCACCCTCAAGCAAGAGATCGAAGCGCTCAAGGCGCGCCAGCAAGCGGTCGAAGACCTGCAGGGCGACCGCAATCAGCCCGTCTACCTGCTCGACGAACTGGTCAAGCAGACGCCGTCGGGCGTGTATCTGAAAAGCGTCAAGCAGGACGGTCAGCGCGTCACCCTGACCGGCTTTGCCCAGTCGCAGGAGCGGGTGGCCGAACTGCTGCGCAACCTGGCCGGCAATTCGCCGTGGCTCGATCGTCCCGAATTGACGGAAGTAAAGGCGGCAATTTTGCAGCAAAGTAAAGCCGGCAAGAAGGTCGTGGAATTCGTCCTCACCGTGGGCATCAAGCGCCCGCGCGACAAGGATGGCGACAAGCCGGGCGTGAAAACGCTCGCGGCGGCGCCAGGCGCCACGTCCCAACCCGCGGCAGCGCCGAAGTAAGGAATGGCCATGGATATCAATCTCAAAGAGTTCAGCGCCTCGATCGGCAGCCAGTTCGAAGGTCTGGCCGGACGCCATCCGGGCCTGTGGCCGCTGGCCCCGCGCGTGCTGTGTGCGATCGGGGTGATGGTGGGCGTGGTCGGCCTCGGTTACTGGTTTTACTGGAGCAACCAGTTCGAGACCCAGGACCGGCTCGTCGCGGCCGAACTGGGCTTGCGCGACCAGTACAAGATCAAGATGGCCCAGGCCATCAACCTCGAGGCGCTCACGGCGCAGAAGGTGCAGGTCGACCAGTACGTCGAGCGCCTGCAGAAACAGTTGCCGAACAAGGCGGAGATGGCGGCCTTGCTGTCCGATATCAACCAGGCGGGCCTGGGTCGCGGCCTGCAGTTCGACCTGTTCCGGCCGGGCCAGGTGGTGGTGCGCGATTACTACGCCGAGCAGCCCATCGACATCAAGGTGACCGGCAGTTACCACGACATCGGCGCCTTCGCCGCCGACATGGCCAACCTGCCGCGCATCGTCACCCTCAACAATATGTCGCTCATCGCCGGCAAGGATGGCGCGCTGGTGCTCGACGCCGTCGCCAAGACGTTCCGCTACCTCGATCCGGACGAAGCCAATGCCCAGCGCAAGGCCCGCCTTGAACGCGAGCGCGCTGCCAAGGGAGCGGCCAAATGATGCGCCCGATCCGTCTTTGCGTCCTCGCTGCGGCCCTGCTGCTGGCCGGCTGCGGCGCCAGCAACGTGCACGAAGTGCAGACCTGGATGGACCAGGTCAAACGCGACACCAAGGTCTCCGTCAAGCCGATCGCCGAGCCGAAGACGTTTATTCCGTTCGCCTACATGGCGCGCGAGAGCCTCGATCCGTTCACGCCGAATAAACTGCTGGCCGAACTGGCGCGGGTGGCCGACACCAACGTCGACCGGCTCAAACCGGACATGGCGCGCCGCAAGGAGGTGCTGGAAAACTATCCGCTCGACACCCTGAGCATGGTCGGCACCATGCAAAAGGCGGGCGTCAACTACGCGCTGCTGCAGCTTGACCGCCAGGTCTACCAGGTCAGGGCGGGCCAGCGGATCGGCCAGAATTTCGGCACCATCATCGCCGTCGGTGAATCGGCCGTGAGTATCAAGGAAGTGGTGCAAGATGCGGGCGGCGAATGGGTCGAGCGCTTGGCGAAGCTGGAATTGCAGGAAAGTAAGGAGTCAAAAAAATGAGCACTTTAAAAATTTCCCGCATTGGACGACAGGCGGCACTGGCGCTGAGCTGCCTGGCCCTGCTGGCGCCCGCAGCGCTGGCCCAGGCGCCCGCCGCCGCGCAGCCCGCCCAAGCCCAGGATAACGCCATCGAATCGATCACCGCCAGCGCCCATGGCGGCAACGTGATCGTCAATATCGGCATGCGCACGGCGCCAAAAAAATTGCCGATCGGCTTTTTGATCAGCAACCCCAGCCGCATCGCCCTCGATTTCGGCGCCACCGCCAACGCCACCGGCAAGAACAGCCAGGACCTCAATGTGGGCGACCTGCGCAGCGTCAATGTGGCCCAGGCGGGCGAGCGCACGCGCCTGGTGCTCAACCTCAAGCGGCCCCTCAATTACGCCACCGCCATCGACGGCAAGTCCGTCATCGTCACCGTCGAAGGCTCGGGCGGCGTCGCCCAGGCCGTCAACAGCGCGGGCCTGCCCGTGAAGGTGCAGCAACTGCCGCCTGGCCGGCAAATGCTGCGCGACCTCGACTTCAAGCGGGGCGCCAACGGCGAAGGCCGCATCGTCGTCGATCTGCCCAACAGCCAGGTGGCGGTCGACGTGCGCCAGGTGGGCAGCAAGGTGCTGGTCGATTTCATGAACACGGGCGTGCCGGCCAGCCTGCGCCGCCGCCTCGACGTCACCGATTTCGGCACCCCCGTGTCGCTGGTGACGACCGCGCCGCAGGGCGAGAACACGCGCATGACGATCGAAGCGCGCGGCGCCTGGGAGCAGACGGTGTACCAGAGCGACACCCAACTGGTGATCGACGTCAAGCCGGTCAAGGAAGACCCCAACAAGCTGACCGCGGGCGGGCCCGGTTATCGGGGTGAAAAGCTGTCGTTCAATTTCCAGAACGTGGAAGTGCGGGCGGCATTGCAAGCCATTGCCGATATTTCGGGCCTGAACATCATCACCAGCGATTCGGTGACGGGCAACTTGACCTTGCGCCTGAAGGAAGTGCCGTGGGACCAGGCGCTTGACGTGATCCTGCAGGCCAAGGGCCTCGACATGCGCAAGAACGGCACGGTGCTGTGGATCGCGCCGAAGGAAGAATTGCTGAGCAAGGAAAAGCTCGAACTCGAGCAGCGCGCGCAAATTGCCGACCTCGAGCCCCTGCGTTCGGAAATTTTTCAGCTGAACTATCAGAAGGCCGAGTCCTTCCGCACCGTGCTGGGCATCGACGCCGGCCCCGAAAGCCGCAACCGCATCCTCTCCAAGCGGGGCAGCGCCATCATCGACGCCCGCACCAACCAGATGTTCGTCACCGACATCGCCTCGAAGATCGAAGACATCCGCCGCCTGATCCTCAAGACCGACATCGCCTCCAAGCAGGTGCTGATCGAAGCGCGCCTGGTGGAAGCGAACGACAGTTTCAGCCGCAACCTGGGCGCCAAGCTGGGCTTTTCCGACCTGCGCACCCAGCGCAACGGCGATGGCGGCTATCAGCTCAGCGGTAACAACCGCCTCGCCATCGGCGGCAACCTCACCGGCGCGGGCCAGGTCAGTGGCCAGGTCTCTGGCGCCGACTCCTTCGCCAACAGCCAGTTGATCAACCTGCCCGCCGCCGCCATCGGCACGGTGCCGCCGGCCACGGTGGCGTTTTCCCTGTTTTCGGCCGCCGCCAACCGCTTCCTCAACCTGGAACTGTCGGCGCTGGAAGCGGACGGCAAGGGCAAGATCCTGTCGAATCCCCGCGTGCTGACCGAAGACAAGATGGTCGCCGTCATCGAGCAGGGTATCGAATTGCCCTACCAGGTCGCCACCAGCAGCGGGGCCACCTCGATCACTTTCAAAAAGGCCAATTTGCGCCTGGAAGTGACGCCCCAGATCACCCCGGACGGCAACATCATGCTCGACGTCGAAGTGAACAAGGATTCCAAGGGCGACGTCACGCCGGCCGGTTTCGCCATCAACAACCAGCACGTGAAAACCAAGGTGCGGGTCGAAAACGGCGGCACCGTCGTGCTTGGCGGCATTTACCAGCAAACCGACCGCACCAGCGCCACCAAGGTGCCCCTGCTGGGCGACGTGCCCTTCCTGGGACACTTGTTCAAGACCACCGGCCGCGAAACGACGAAAACCGAACTGCTGGTGTTCCTGACGCCGAAAATCGTCGCCGACGCACCGCCCGCCCGCTAATGACATCGCATTGCGCCGCGGCCACGCCGGCGGCGCACCTTTGAATGGACCGATCATGCAATTGCTGAAAACTTCGCCTTCTTCCCTCCCGGTCGCCGTGCTGGCCCGTTACGCCGCCATCGGTTTGATGTCCGCTTCGCTGGCCGCTTGCGGCGGCGGCGGCGGCTCGGCCGGCACCACCGGCAGCGGTACCGTCACCCCCGTCACCCCGGTCACGCCGGTCACGCCCGTGGTGACCGTGCCCACCGTGGCGCTGGCGTTCACCAGCGTCGCGGGCCAGGTCACCAATTCGCTGAGCGCGGCCACCCCGCTGGTGGCCAAGGCCACCGTGCTCGACAAGGACGGCAAGGTGGTGGCGGGCGCACTGGTGGCGTTTGCAGCCGACAATACGCTGGCCGTGTTTTCGCCGTCCGTCGGCACCGCCCTGACGGACGCGAACGGCGTGGCCAGCGTGACCATGCGCGCGGCCAGCCTGGCCGCGGGCGGCGCCGGCAAGGTGACCGTCACCGCCGACGTGGCCGGCGCCAGCACCGTCACCACCGGCAATTTTTCCGTGGGCGCCACCGCGCTGACCCTGGGCGCGCTGACGCTGGCGCCGAACACCATCGCCGCCTATGGCTCGACGACGCTGTCGGTCGACGTGCTCGCCGCCGGCGTGCGCTACACCGACCAGCAACTGGCGGTCACCCTCAGTTCGGCCTGCGTGGCGCGCGGCAAGGCCACCCTGGCCGGCAGCGTCAACACGGCCAGCGGCACCGCCCAGGCGGTCTACCGCGACCTCGGCTGCGGCACCGCCGACACCATCACCGCCTCCGTGCAAGGGGCCAGTTCGCCCGTCAGCGCCGCGCTGGCCATTGCCGCGCCGGCGCCCGCCTCGGTGCAGTTTTCGTCCGCGCTGCCGACCAATCAGTCGATCGTCATCAAGGGGCAGGGCGGCCTGCTGCGCACCGAGACGGCCACGCTCAAGTTCAAGGTCTTCGACATTTTCGGCAACCCGCTCGCTGGCCAGGTCGTCACTTTCAGCACCACCTCGACGGACGTGACGATCAACAAGATGTCCGACACCACCGACCAGAACGGCGAAGTCATCACCACCGTCAATTCCGGCACCCAGGCCACCACCTTCCGCGTCCAGGCCAAACTGGCCAGCGGCATCGCCACCCTGTCCGACTCGATCGTCGTCACCACCGGCCTGCCCGTGCAGAAAGCGTTTTCGCTGAGCGTGACCACCAGCAACGTTGAAGGCTGGAACTATGACAGTGGCACGGCCACGCCGGCCAGCAACGTCAATGTGCTCATTGCCGACCTGTTCGGCAATCCCGTGCCGGACGGCACCCCGGTGGTGTTCCAGACCAACCTGGGCGCCGTCGGCAGTGCCAACAAGGGTGGCTGCAACACCTTCAACGGTGGCTGCACGGTGGACTTCCGCACCCAGGACCCGCGCAGCAACACCGCCAACACGCCCGGCACGGCCTGCAACAACTATGGCGTGGGCGGGGTCGGCATGAACGATGCCACCCGTGCCGGCGTGGCCACCATTTGCGCCAGTTCGACGGACGGCACCAACACCATCTTCAAGAAAACCACGATTTTCTTCAGCGGTAGCGCCGCCCCGAACGTCTACCTGAACGGCGCCACCACGCGGCTCGACGGCACGGTGGTCGACCTGGGCACGGTGCGCGCGGCCGAGTCGAAGGTGTTCAGCCTGCTGATCAGCGACCTGAACTTCAACCCGCTGCCGTTCGGCACCACCGTTTCCATCGCCAACATCACCAATGGCAATGCGGCCGGTGTCGCGCCCGCCACGGTGCAAAATATTTTCCCCCACTCCGCCAGCGGCGATGACCAGACTGGCAACACGATTAGCGGAAATCAGGGTTCATATCATACAATTACGATTGGCAGCTCGCAGCCAAGCCCGTGCCTGGGTCCGCTGGTGAGCAGCTTTAATGTGAACATCACCACGCCCCGGCTGGTAACGACAACCTACCCGTTCAAGGTGACCTTCAGTTGCCCGTAAGCGGGGCCGATACACTGCGAACATAGTGGCCGATCAAGCAAGCAACAACATTTACCTCGTCGGCCTGATGGGTGCAGGAAAAACCACCATCGGCCGCATCCTTGCCCGCAAACTGGGCAAGCGCTTCATCGACTCCGACCACGAGATCGAAGCGCGCACCGGCGCGTCGATCCCGTGGATTTTCGAAATCGAGGGCGAGGAGAGTTTCCGCCGCCGCGAGACCGAAGTCATCCGTGACCTGTGCGGCCAGGATGGCATCGTGCTCGCCACCGGCGGCGGCGCCGTGTTGTCGGCCGAAAACCGCGCGCGGCTGGCCGCCGGCGGTACCGTCGTCTACCTGCGCGCCAACGTCCACAACATCCTCCAGCGCACCGCCCACGACAAGAACCGGCCGTTGCTGCAGACGGCCGATCCCCGTCGCAAACTCGAAGAGCTGCTGCTCCAGCGCGAGCCGCTGTACCGCGAAATCGCCCAACTGGTGATCGACACGGGCCGCCCTAACGTACAATCGATGGTTCAAACCATTCTGGACCAGCTCGACCTGCTCGGCGCGCCCGCGCGCGCCCAGGCTCTGGCAGCCACCGACTCAATGACCCCGCAATTGTCCCCCCTTACTCTCAGCGTCGATCTCGGCGAGCGCAGCTACCCGATCGTGATCGGCGCCAACTTGCTGGGCGACGCCGATCTGCTGGCGCGCCACATCCAGGGCCGCCAGGTCGCCATCGTCTCCAACACCACCGTCGCCCCGCTGTACCTGGCCGGCGTGGCGGGCGCCTTGCGCGCGGCCGGCCGCGATGTGCTGGAAATTATTTTGCCCGACGGTGAACAGTACAAGACGCACGACTCGCTCATGCACGTGTTCGACGCCCTGCTGACCCACAAGTGCGACCGCAAGGTCACCCTGGTGGCGCTGGGCGGCGGCGTCATCGGCGACCTGACCGGCTACGCCGCCGCCAGCTACATGCGCGGCGTGCCCTTCGTGCAATTGCCCACCACCTTGCTGGCCCAGGTCGACTCCTCGGTGGGCGGCAAGACGGGCATCAACCACCGGCTGGGCAAGAACATGATCGGCGCCTTCTACCAGCCACGCGCGGTGCTGGCCGATACGGCCGCCCTGGCCACCCTGCCGCAGCGCGAACTGGCCGCCGGGCTGGCCGAAGTGATCAAGCATGGCGCCATCATAGACGCTAATTTTTTCAGCTGGATCGAAGCGAACATCGCCGCCCTGGTGGCGGGCGAGCGCGCCGCGCTGGCTTACGCCGTGTCGCGCTCGTGCGAAATCAAGTCCGAGGTGGTGCGCCAGGACGAGCGCGAGGGCGGCCTGCGCGCCATCCTCAATTTCGGCCACACCTTCGGCCACGCCATCGAAGCGGGCATGGGCTATGGCGCCTGGCTGCACGGCGAAGCGGTCGGTTGCGGCATGGTGATGGCGGCCGACCTGTCGCGCCGGCTGGGCTACATCGACGAGGCCGCGTTCGCCCGCGTGCAGCGCCTGGTCGCCGCCGCCGGCCTGCCCACGGTGGCGCCGGCCATGGCCAGCGCGCGCTGGCTCGAGCTGATGGAAGTGGACAAGAAAAACGAGGGCGGCGACATCAAGTTCATCCTGCTCAAGCCACTCGGTTCGCCCAGCATCGGCGGCGCCCCGCGCCAGCTGCTGCTCGATACCATCGCCGCCTGCAGCGCGCCATGAACTTCGACGACCGCCTGGCGCCGTATGCCGCCCATTCGGGTCTGGGGCGCGGGCGCGCCTTCGCCGAGGCGCCGGCCGGCTCGCGCAGCGAGTTCCAGCGCGACCGCGACCGCATCATCCACTCGACCGCGTTTCGCCGCCTCGAATACAAGACGCAAGTGTTCCTCAATCACGAGGGCGACCTGTTCCGCACCCGCCTGACCCATTCGATCGAAGTGGCGCAGATCGGCCGCACGCTCGCGCGCAGCCTGCACCTGAACGAAGACCTGGTCGAAGCGGTGGCGCTGGCGCACGACCTGGGCCACACGCCGTTCGGCCACGTGGGCCAGGACGTGCTCAACGAGTGCATGGGCCAGTACGGCGGCTTCGAGCACAACCTGCAAAGCCTGCGCGTGGTCGATTCGCTCGAAGAGCATTACGGCGACTTCGACGGCCTGAACCTGATGTTCGAAACGCGCGAAGGCATCCTCAAGCACTGCTCGGCGGCCAATGCGCGCCAGCTGGGCGAACTGGGGCGGCGCTTCATCGAGCGCACCCAGCCCAGCCTGGAAGCGCAGCTGACCAACCTGGCCGACGAAATCGCCTACAACAACCACGACATCGACGATGGCCTGCGCTCGGGCCTGATCACCATGGCGCAGATGATGGAAGTGGACCTGTTCGCCCGCTACCACCGCGAAGTCGAGGCGCGCTATCCCGGCCTGCCGGGCCGGCGCGCCCTGTACGAAACCTCACGCCGCATGATCACGGTGATGACGGCCGACGTGGTGGCCACCTCGGCCGCCCTGATCGCCGACGCGGCGCCGGACAGCATCGACGCGGTGCGGGCCAGTCCCCCCTTGATCCGTTTTTCCGACAGCATGAAGCTGGAAACGACGGCCCTGAAGCGCTTCTTGCACGCCAATCTGTACCGCCACTACCAGGTCAACCGGATGCGCGTCAAAGCCAGCCGCATCGTCAACGACCTGTTCGAGGCGTTCATGAAAGACCCGGTGCTGCTGCCTCCCGACTACCTGGCCGCCGACGGCGACCTGGCCCGGCAGGCGCGCAAGATCGCCGACTACATCGCCGGCATGACGGACCGCTACGCCATTCGCGAGCACCGGCGGATTTTTTCCATCGACGAGCTGTAAGCCTGGCGGCGGGCAAAAAAAGACGTTAGAACAGCGACGGCGCCGCCAGTTGCGCCAGCAGCTTCTTGACGGGCGCCGGCAGCGGCGCCGCGCCGATCTTGTCCAGGTCCCACCATACATAGCCGTCGACGGCGGCGGCGCGCGCCGACAGCGCCACCTGGCGCGGATGGATGTGCAGCTTGTAGTGGGTAAAACCGTGCGTGAGCGGCAGCAGGCTGTCGATGCTGTCGACCGCGCCAAAGCGCTGCGCCGACGCCAGCGGGTCCGGCAGCGCCACCTCGATGGCGGCGTGGCCGTCGACCTCGGGCAGCGACAGCAGGCCGCCCCAGATGCCGCTGTCGGCGCGCTGCTCGAGCAGCACCTGGCCGGCGTCGACCACCACCAGCATGGCGGCGCGCTTTTCCGGCGTGGCCTTGGCCGGTTTGCGCACGGGCAGTTCGGCCGTGCGGCCCGTCGCATGGGCCACGCAGCGCGCGCGCAGCGGGCAGCGTTCGCAGGCCGGATTGGCGCGCGTGCACAGCGTCGCGCCCAGGTCCATCAGCCCTTGCGTGTAGCGCTCGATGCCGTTGTCGGGCCGCAGCGCCTCGGCGCGCCGCCACAGGGCGTCTTCCACCGGCTTGATGCCGGGGTACTGCTCGATGCCGAACACGCGGGCGAACACGCGCTTGACGTTGCCGTCGAGGATGGCGGCGCGGGTGCCGTAGGCGAACGCGGTGATGGCGGCGGCGGTGGAACGGCCGATGCCGGGCAGGTCGGCCAGCAGCGCCTGCTCGACGGGGAACTGGCCGCCGTATTCGGCCACCACGCGCCTGGCGCAGGCGTGCAGGTTGCGTGCGCGCGTGTAGTAACCGAGGCCGCTCCACAGTTGCATCACTTCCTCGGGCGAGGCGGCGGCCAGCGACGCAACGTCGGGACAACGCGCGAGAAAGCGCTGGTAGTAGCCCAGCACGGCGGCGACCTGGGTCTGCTGCAGCATGATTTCGGAGAGCCAGATGCGGTAGGCGTCGCGCGTGTTCTGCCAGGGCAGGGCGTGGCGGCCGTGTTCTCGTTGCCAGTCGATGACGGCGGCGGAGAAGCCCGGGTCGGCCAGCTCGCCCTGGTCGGCGCTGGCGCGCGCGGCCTTCACGCGGCCACCTCCAGCACGGCCGGGGTGGCGGCGAGGGCGGCGGCGACACCGGCGGCCAGCTGGCGCAGCTGGCCTTCGACCCGCAGCAGGTTGCCCTGGGTGGTCTCGAAGGCGGTGATTTTCTGTTCGAGGCTGTCGGTGGCGTCGTGGATCCGGCTGATCGAGCTCAGTCGGTGTTTCAGCTGGTCCTTGTGCTGGCGGATCTGCGCTTCGAGCGGCGCCATGATCACTTTCAGCCACGCTTCGACGTCGGCGTTGGCGGCGTTCCAGGTGCGCCGCACGCGCGAGGCGATGGCGTCGAAAAAGCGTTCGACCAGGGCGGCGCGGCCCGTCAGCAGCAAGGTGGCGGTGCCGAACTGCTTCTGGTAGACGGCCTCGATGGCGTCGATCTCGGCGCGGTATTTGTCGAACGAGAACAGCATCGGCAGCGTCAGCGCGAGGCCGTGCTCGGCCGAGAATTTCTTGTACATCGATTCCATCATGGCGCCGATTTCCTGCACCTTCAGGCCAGCCGTGTCGAGGTGGGCGCGGGCCTGCTCGAAAAACACCTTGACGGGCGCGCGCATGCCGGTGGCGAAGCGGCTCGCCTGCATCGCCGCGCGCACGGCGTCGACGTCTTCCTGCACCGTTGCCATCCCCATCGCCGTAAACAGCTCCGTCGACAGGTGGGCGAACACGGCGCGCGTGCCGGCCAGCTTGACCAGGCTGGCGTCGAACTCCTTCTTTTCGATTTCCACCCGCCGCATCATGTGGGCGATCACGCCCTGGTTCTTGCCGCGCAGGCTGCGCAGTTCCTGCAACTGCTCGACCAGGTCGCGTCCGCGCGCGCCCAGCATGGCGTGCTGGGCGCGCGCCAGCTGCGCCATGTCGTCCTGCAGCTGGGCGCGGATGATGTCCTTCTTGGCCGGAATCAGTTCATTGAACAGCGCCGCCTCGAGCGCGCCCAGGCGGCTTTTTTCCAGCAGCGGCAGGTCTTGGTTGATCTTCGCCACCAGCGCTTTTTGCGCCGACACGGGATACACCTGGCGCGCGCTGAGCGCGAGCAGCTGGGCCACGCTGGCCTGCTGGCGGGCGATGTCGGCGTCGATGGCGGCGTCGGTCTTGAGCTCGTCCCACATGGCGTCGATTTTATTGAGCACGACGATGCGCCCGCGGCCGGCGCCGATATGGCTGCGCCAGAGCTCGATGTCGCTCTTGGTCACGCCCGTTTCGGCCGCCAGGATGAACAGCACTGCGTGCGCGTTGGGAATCAGGTTCAGGGTCAGCTCGGGCTCGGTGCCGATGGCGTTCAGGCCGGGCGTGTCGATGATGACCAGGCCCTGCTTGAGCAGGGGATGGGGGAAATTGATGATGGCATGGCGCCACAGCGACACTTCCACCATGCCGTGCGCATCGAGCGCGCTGGCGCTGTCGGGGTCGGCGGCGTCGTACAGGCCGTAGCGCTGCGCCTCGGCGGCGCTGACCCGCTTGGTCAGGCTGACCTGCTTGAACGTTTCCGTCATCTGGTCGCCGGCGTCGAGCGACAGCGGCAGCACGGTCCAGGCCGAGGCCTCGTCGCGGTAGTCGCTCGTCGAGCGCGTGCTGGCGCGCGTTTCGATGGGCAGCAGGCGCAGGCTGGGCGGGCAGGCCGGGTCGTACAGCAGTTCGGTGGGGCACATGGTGGTGCGCCCGGCCGCCGACGGCAGCAGGCGCTGGCCGTAGTCGGCGAAAAACAGGGCGTTGATCAGTTCCGATTTGCCGCGCGAGAATTCAGCGACGAAGGCCACCGACAGCTTGTCGTCGGCCAGGCGCAGCAGGGCGCGCGCGATGCGCTGCTCGGTGGCGCCATCGGTCAGCTCGGCCGCGTTGACCCACATCTGGTAGCTTTCCAGCGCCGTCACCACGCCCTGGCGCCAGGCGCCGTACTGTTGAAAATCCTGCACCATCTCACTCACCTTGCCTGTTTTTACGTCTGTTCGTGTGTCGCTTACTTTTGGCAGTTCACACAATAAAACGTCGAGCGCTGCCCCTGCACGATCCGGCGGATCGGCGTGCCACAGTTGCGGCACGGCACTCCTTCCCGATCATAGACGAAATATGTCTGTTGGAAATAGCCCGATTGCCCGTTGACCGCAAGAAAATCACGCAAGGTGCTGCCCCCTTGCACGATGGCCTCGGCGAGGATCTCGCGGATGGCCAGCGCCAGTGCGTCATAGCGGCCGCGCGCGATGCGCCCGGCCGCCGTCTTCGGATTGATCCGGGCGCGAAACAGGCTTTCGCACGCATAGATGTTGCCGACCCCGACGACGATATCGCCGCCCAGCAAGAACTGCTTGACGGGGGTGGTGCGGCCGCGGCTGGCGCGATACAGGGTCTCGCCCGTAAAACCGTCTTCCAGCGGCTCCACGCCCAGCCCCCGCAGCAGCACATGGGTGGCCAGTTCGCCGTCGTCGTTGGCATGCCAGAGCACGGCGCCGAAGCGGCGCGGATCGTTCAGGCGCAGGGCCTGCTCGCCATCGGGACCGCGCACGACCAGGTCGAAATGGTCGTGTTTCTTGAGCGCCGTGGCGGGATCGAGCACCCGCAAGTGGCCCGACATGCCCAGGTGAATGATCAGACTGCCATGCTCGAAATGCAGCAGCAGGTACTTGCCGCGCCGCCCCGTGCCGAGGATGCGCCGGCCCGCCAGCAGGGCCGGCAGGGCAGGCGGAAAGGGCCAGCGCAAACCGTCGCGGCGCAGCAGCACGCGCTCGACCAGCCGGCCCTCCAGGTGGGGGGCGACGCCGCGCCGGGTGACTTCGACTTCGGGCAGTTCAGGCATCAGGCGCCAGTCCCATGGTGCGCGGCATTGCCGCACGCGCGCGCATGGTTGCGCGTAGAATCGGAGATCAGTCGGGTCATCTTGGAATTGCCTTGAAAAACGCTTTCGTTATTGTAACTCTCGCCGCGGTATTGACGGCGTGCGCCACGCCGTCGGCGCAGGCCCAATCGGAGGCGGCGGCTGCGCCGGCCTGGTCGGTCGAGCGCACCACGCCCGTCACCGCCGCGCCGCCCGCCGCGCAGGCCGAGCCGCCCCTGCCCAACGTCGAGCTCACCAGCGAGCTGTTGTACAAGCTGGTGCTGGCCGAAATCGACCTCAAAAACGGCAACTGGCAGGGGCCCTACATGCTCATGATGGGCGCGGCCCAGCAAACGCGCGACCCCCGCCTGGCCCAGCGCGCCTCCGAAATCGCCCTCGCCGCGCGCCAGGGCGAGCCCACCATGGCGGCCATCCGGCTGTGGCGCGAACTGGCGCCCCAGTCCGACGAGGCGAACCAGTACTACCTGGGCCTGGTGGTGTTATCGGACGACATCAGCGAGGCCGAGGGCATATTCCGCGGCCGGCTGGCCGACGCCGCCCCCGCCCCCGCTGAACTGGGCTTGCTGCTGTTTCAAACGCAGCAACTGCTCGCCCGCGCCAAGGACCAGGCGGCCGCCAACGCCATGCTCGAGCGGCTGGTGGCGCCGTACGCCAGCACCCTCGAAGGACACATCGTGCTGGCGCAGGCGGCGTTCAGCCGCGGCGACAAGCTGCTCGCCCAGCAACAGGCGCAGGCGGCGCTGGCACAAAAGCCCGACGCCGAGATCGCCGTGCTGTTGCTGGCCCAGGTCAGCGCCGACGAGGCCAGCGCGCAGGCCGTGCTGGCGCGCTTTCTGAAAGCCCATCCGAACGCACGCGACGTGCGCGCCGCCCACGCCCGCCTGCTGGCGGGCGCGCGCCAGTTCGGCCCCGCCCGCGACGAGTTGCGCACCCTGCTCAAGGGGCAGCCGGACAATCTCAGTACCCTCTACGCGCTGGGCATCGTCTCGCTGCAAATGAGCGACAACGCCAGCGCCGAAGCCTACCTGGTGCGCTTTACGGAAGCGGCCGGCAAGCAGGCCGATGGCGATACCGATACCACCCGCGCCTACAGCCTGCTGGCCCAGCTGGCCGACGACCGCGGCGACCGCGGCGCGGCGCTGGCCTGGCTCGACAAAATCGATCCGGACGAGCGCGGCTGGTTCGCCGCCCAGCTCAAGCGCGCCCAACTGGTGGCCAAGGGCGGCGACCTGGCCGCCGCGCGCCTCCTGCTGACGGGATTGCCGGCGCCCACCGCGGCCGAGCAGGCCCAGGTGCTGTTGGCCGAGGGGCAGGTGCTGCGCGACGCCGGCCAGCAGGAACAGGCCTATAGCTTGCTGCAAGGGGGGCTGGTCAAATTCCCCGCGAACGCCGACGTGCTCTACGATTTCGCCATGCTGGCGGAAAAAACCGGCCGCCTCGACGACATGGAAAAAGCCCTGCGCCAGGTGATGGCGCAGTCGCCCGACAACCACCATGCCTACAATGCGCTGGGCTATTCGCTGGCCGAGCGCAATGTGCGCCTGCCCGAAGCGTTCGAACTGATCACCAAGGCCTTGCAACTGGCCCCGGACGACCCGTTCATCATGGACAGCATGGGCTGGGTGCAATTCCGTATGGGCAATCTGGACGGGGCCGAAAAGCTGCTGCGCCAGGCCTACACCTTGCGCAACGATGCTGAAATCGCCGTCCACCTCGGTGAAGTGCTGTGGCAAAAAGGGCAGCAGGCCGCCGCCCGCAAGCTGTGGCGCGAAGCGCGCACCAAGGACCCCAAGAACGACACCCTCAAGAGCACGCTGGCGCGCCTGCGTACCAGCATGTAATTTTTTACCACTCAATCCGCAAGAGAACCATGCAACGATCCTCCCTCATCGCAGCCGGCCTGTGCGCCGCGCTGCTGGCCGGTTGCGCCAGCGTGGCGCCCAGCACGGGCGGCGCCGCAGCGCCCGTTGCCGCCTACCGCGCCAACTTCGACGCCGCCGGCCGCCTGTCCGTCAACTACAAGCACAATGGCAATCCCGAGTCGCTGACCGGCAAGTTCACCTGGGTGCAGACGCCCACCCGCCTCGACGTCACCTTGTCCTCGCCCATGGCGACCATTGCCACCATCAGCGTCACGCCGCAGTCGGCCACGCTGGTGCAGGCGGACAAGGCGCCGCAGGTGGCCGCCGACCTGGAATCGCTGACCGCCGCGTCACTGGGCTGGACCCTGCCCGTGTCGGGCTTGCGCGACTGGTTGCAGGGCCGTGCCACCGCCGCCGACGGCAGCGCCTTTGTCGCCTCGGCCAGCGCCAGCAGCGTCACCACCCGGGACGGCTGGCGCCTGCGCTTCGTGTCCTGGCAAAGCGACGCGGCCGGGCACAGCATCCCCCGGCGCATCGATGCCGCACGCGACGCCGCGCTCGGTGCGGCCACCGAAGAGCTGGCGATCCGCATCGTCCTCGATGGCCCGCTCTGACATGCGTTCGCTGCACGGCTGCCCGGCCCCGGCAAAACTCAATCTGTTCCTGCACGTGACGGGCCGGCGCGCCGACGGCTATCACTTGCTGCAATCGGCGTTCCAGTTGATCGATTACGGCGACAGCCTCGACTTTGATCTGCGCGACGACGAGCGCATCGTCCGCACCAGCACCCTGGCCGGGGTGCCCGCCGAGAGCGACCTGGTGGTGCGCGCCTTGCGCCTGTTGCAAGCGGCCTACCAGCAGCGTCACGGCCACCTGCCGCCCGGCGTCGATGTGGCCGTGACCAAGCGCTTGCCGATGGGGGGCGGACTCGGTGGCGGCTCGTCCGATGCCGCCACCGCCTTGATGGCGCTCAATCACTTGTGGCAGGCGGGGTTCAGCACGGCGCAATTGATGGCGCTGGGCTTGCCGCTGGGCGCCGACATCCCGTTTTTTCTGTTCGGCCAGAACGCCTTCGTGGAGGGCGTGGGCGAGCAGATGGTGGCGCTGGAGACACCCGATTGCTGCTACCTCGTCATCGCCCCCGGTGTCGAAGTACCGACTGCATCAATTTTTTCTGCCAGTGATTTGACAAGAGACGCGAAACCGGTCAAAATAACGGACTTTTCCAGACACCTGAAGACAGAAGCAAGTCTGACGGGATACGGAAGGAACGATTTGCAAGCAGTTGCAACGCGCTTGTTCCCGCCGGTAGCCGAGGCGGTAGAATGGCTCGGTGCATACGGCGACGCCAGGATGACAGGTTCCGGAGCATGCGTGTTTTGCGCGTTTGCCAACGAAGCCGAAGCACTGGCGGTGTTGGCGAAGGTGCCGGCGGTCTGGCGTGCTTTTACAGCCAGTTCGTTGCAGCGACATCCGCTGCTAGCGCAGTTGCAAGTTGGTAGTGAAATCGAATAGAATTTGGCCTGGCACGATGTTTGACGATACAATGCGTCCACCATCGTGACAAGCAAAGCAGTTGCGTAGGGGAATCGCCAAGCTGGTTAAGGCACTGGATTTTGATTCCAGCATACCAAGGTTCGAATCCTTGTTCCCCTGCCATTCATTTTGTCGGACTGTCGATGCGCTATTCGCGTCCAGCCGGCTAGATCGCCGGACCCGCGCTCGGGTCACTCTTTAGCACAGCGCCAGTCGACCTTCGGTAGGCTGGCCTTACCGCAACACTTCAACTCATCTTCTCTTGGGACTCCCATGGCTTACGAAAACCTGATGGTTTTTACCGGCAACGCTAACCCCGCGCTGGCAGAAGGAGTCGCAAAAAATCTCGGCATCCCGCTCGGCAAGGCCGTTGTCTCGAAATTTTCCGATGGCGAAGTGATGGTCGAGATCAACGAAAACGTCCGCGGTAAAGACGTCTTCGTGTTGCAGTCGACCTGCGCACCGACCAATGACAGCCTGATGGAAATCATCCTGATGGTCGACGCCCTCAAACGCGCGTCGGCCGGTCGCATCACCGCCGCCATCCCGTATTTCGGTTATGCCCGCCAGGACCGTCGTCCCCGTTCGGCGCGCGTGGCCATCTCGGCCAAGGTGGTGGCCAATATGCTGGAAAAAGCCGGTGTCGAGCGCATGCTGATCATGGACTTGCACGCCGACCAGATCCAGGGCTTTTTTGACATCCCGGTTGACAATATTTATGCATCGCCCCTGCTGCTGGGCGACCTGCAAAAAAAGAACTACGACGACCTGCTGGTGGTTTCGCCCGACGTCGGCGGCGTGGTGCGCGCCCGTGCGCTGGCCAAGCGCCTCGGCTGCGACCTGGCCATCATCGACAAGCGCCGCCCGAAGGCGAACGTGTCGGAAGTGATGAACATCATCGGTGAAGTCGAAGGCCGCAACTGCGTGATCATGGATGACATGGTCGATACCGCCGGCACCCTGACCAAGGCGGCCGAAGTATTGAAGTCGCGCGGCGCCAAAAAAGTGGTGGCGTATTGCACCCACCCGGTATTGTCCGGTCCCGCCATCGACCGCATCGCCGCCTCGCCGCTGGACGAACTGGTGGTGACGGACACCATCCCCCTGTCGGCCGCTGCCGCCGCCTGTGGCAAGATTCGCCAGGTGTCGTGCGCGCCCCTGCTGGCTGAAACGTTCAAACGCATTATCAAGGGCGATTCGGTCATGTCGCTCTTCATCGACTAAGAAACTGCTTGCTGTCGATGACACGGCGCCCCGGCGAACAGCCAGGGCGCCGTTGCCGTTTTAAAGAATTCACCGTTTTACCGGCCGCAGCGTCGCTGCAGCCGACTTTGGAAACGCCTGGTCGCGGGCGTTTCAACCGCAGGGCAATTCAGTCCTGCATTTTTTGGAGCAACACATGAAAGTTATCGCATTCAATCGCACTTTGCAGGGGTCCGGAGCGAGCCGCCGCCTGCGTACTTCCGGTCAAACGCCTGGCATCATCTACGGTGGCGTCGACGCTCCCGTGATGATCTCGCTGGACGGCAACGCGCTGTACCACGCGCTGAAAAAAGAAGCCTTCCACGGTTCGATCCTGGACCTGGAAATCGACGGCGCCAGCCAGCAAGTCGTCCTGCGCGACTTCCAGATGCACGCATTTAAGCAACTGGTCCTGCACGCTGACTTCCAGCGCGTCGATGCCAAGCAAGCGATCCACAAGAAAGTCGCCCTGCACTTCGTCAACGCTGACCTGTCGCCTGCCGTGAAACTGAACGGTGCCGTCATTTCGCACGTGCTGACCGACCTGGACATCACCTGCCTGCCAGCCGATCTGCCAGAATTCATCGAAGTCGATCTGGGCAGCATCGAAGTGGGCCACTCGATCCACGTGTCGGCACTGAAACTGCCTAAAGGCGTGACCGTTGTTGCCCACGGCGATGACCAGACCGTTGCTACCGCTGCCATCCCAGCCGGTAAAGTCGCTGACGAAGCCGCTGTTGCCGCGCCTGTCGCTGCTGAAGCCGATGCCAAGAAGAAGTAATTTTTCTTAGGCAGTCAAAGCCCGCTCGGCTCCGGCCCGGCGGGTTTTTTTTCGCGCTGGCGTTCTCGCGGGTTTCCCGTTTTGCTTTACCCTGCACAATCCGCACTTAACCAACTCATTGATATGTCCATCCGCCTGATCGTCGGCCTCGGCAACCCCGGCCCCGAATACGAACAAACCCGCCACAACGCCGGCTTCTGGCTGGTCGACCAGTTCGCCAATAGCCTGCCCGGCTGCCGCCTCCAGCACGAATCGCGCTTCAATGCCAAGCTCGGCAAGGCCAAGGTGGGCGGCAACGATCTGTTCCTGCTCGAACCGCTCACCTTCATGAACCGTTCCGGCCTGTCGGTGGGGCAGTTGGCGCGTTTCTATAAAATCAATCCGGACGAGATCCTGGTGGTCCACGACGAACTCGACCTCTCGCCCGGCACCGTCAAGATGAAGAAGGGCGGCTCCTCGGGCGGCCACAATGGTCTGAAAGACATCACGTCGGCGCTGGGCACCCAGGATTACTGGAGATTGCGCATCGGCATCGGCCACCCCAGGAGCCTCAGTTCCCAGCAGGCGGTGGCCGACTTCGTGCTGCACCGGCCCAGGAAGGAAGAGCAGTCGCTGATCGACGAGTCGATCGACAAGGCCTTGCGGGTGCTGCCTCTGGTGTTGGAGGGCAAGTTCGACCAGGCCACCATGCAACTGCACACCGCCTGAGGCGATGCGATCCCTGACCTTTCATGCCGGGCCGGCGGCGCTGGCGCGTATCGCCGCGCACGGTGTGCAGGCGGCCGACATCGGCATCATTCCCGCCGCCGCGGGCGGCCCCAAGGGCTTGATCTTCCAGGCGCTCGATCAATTTTTGTTTGGCGACTGGCTGCCCGCCGCGCCGCGCCCGCGCACCCTGATCGGCGCCTCGATCGGCGCCTGGCGCATGGCCGCGGCCTGCCAGCCCGATCCGGTGGCCGCGTTTGCCCGCCTGGGCCAGCTTTATTGCAACCAGCGCTACACGGCCAAGCCGTCGCAACCGGAAATTGATGGCGTGTGCCGCGCGCTGCTGGCCGATTTCATCGGCGGCCACGCCCAGGCCATGCTGGACCATCCCCAGCACCGCCTGCACCTGATCACTAACCGCGGCATCGGCGCGCTGGCCGCCCCGGTTGGCCGGATGGGTGAAATGCGGGGCTTCGCCGGCGCCGCGCTGCGCAACCTGGCGGGCCGGCGCGCGCTGGCCGGCATGGTCGAGCGCGTCGTGCTGGGCGATGCCCGCGGCGGCGCCGACTGGCTGCACCAGCCTTTCGACGATTTTCGCACCCATTTTGGCAGCTTAAATGCGGACAACCTGGCGCCCGCCCTGCTGGCCTCGGGCAGCTTGCCGCTGATCATGCAGCCGGTGCGCGCGCTGCCCGGCGCGCCGCCCGGCCACTACTGGGACGGCGGCATCATCGACTACCACCTGGCCTTGCCGTACGCGCGGCAGGCGCCGGACCTGGTGCTGTATCCCCATTTTGGCGAGCACATCATCCCAGGCTGGCTGGACAAGGCGATGCCCTGGCGGCGCGCCGCCCGCGGCCCCCGCCGCGCCTGGCTCGACAATGTGCTGATCGTGGCGCCTTCGCGCGCATTTCTCGCCACCCTGCCGCGCGCCAAGCTGCCCGACCGCAAGGATTTTACGTATTACGGCCTCGACCACGACGCCCGCATCGCCGCCTGGCAGCGCGCCATCGGAGAAGGCGAGCGCCTGCGCGACGATTTCGCCGCCTTCGCCCTGCGGCCCGATGTGGCGCGGATACAGCCGATCTGATCCTGGTCGAAAAAAAACCGCTGCAAGCAGCGGTCAGAGATGGTTCAGGAATACTTAAGCGATCAGCGGCGTGCGCGGCGGCGCGCCAGCAGCATCGCCGCCAGGCCCAGGCCCAGCAGGGCTGGCACGCCCGGTTCCGGCACGGCAGTGCCGAAAAACTCCAGTTCGCCCAATTGGTGCGAGGCGTTGCCGTTGATGGTGGCGGTCGACAGGTAGCGGAAAATGCTATAGGCGGCAGGGGCGGCGAAATCGCTGCCGACCAAGTACTGATTGACCTGGTTGCGGTTGGCCCAGGCCGACACGCTGCTGGTGTAGGCAAAAATCGTCGTGTACGTGATGCCGTCGTTGGACCCCTGGATCTGCCAGTTGCTCGAATCGCGCCCCGGCGTGTCGTTGGCGGACGCGGCCGTAAAACTGCTCAGGGTGAAGCGCTTGGCGCCGAAATCGGCCTCGACCCACACCGTGCCGGCGCCGCAGCACCACTTGTTGACGGTGGCGCCCAACTGGTTGTCAAATACATTGAACGGCCCCTCGCCGTTAAAACCCTGGCTGTCCGACGAGCGGAATACGGCGTTGTAATTGACGTTGGCGTTCGGATTGCCATTGTTTTCCGGGTCGGTCAGGTCGCCGCCCACCAGGGCGCCGGTGCCGATGCCCCGGATGACGGACGCGTGGGCGCCGGTGGCGAGCAAAACTGCCAGGAGCAGGCAGGCGTGAAGGAATTTTTTCATGATGAGAGGCAGTGAGAGCTAAGATGATTTAAGTGTAGCAAAAAACATGCCACAAAGCATAAGTTGTTGAATATTAAGAATATATATTTTTCGAAGAATCGGCGTGCGCGCAAGGTGTAAGGTTTCTCGACAGAACTATTAGTTGCAATTAAATGAATACCGGCTGGCTATTTTTGCGGCAGTGTGGAGCCGGCCCGGTTACAATATAGGGTTTGGGGCGGACGCTTGCTGTCCGGTCCCGCCAATCGGATCAGAAAGTATTCCCATGAGTCTCCAATGCGGCATCGTCGGCCTGCCCAACGTCGGCAAGTCCACCCTTTTCAATGCGCTGACCAAGGCCGGCATTCCTGCTGAGAACTACCCGTTCTGCACCATCGAGCCGAACGTCGGCGTCGTCGAAGTGCCGGACCCGCGCATGCAGGCGCTGGCGGCGATCGTCAAGCCCGAGCGCATGGTCAACGCCATCGTCGAATTCGTCGACATCGCCGGCCTGGTGGCGGGCGCATCGAAGGGCGAGGGCCTGGGCAACCAGTTCCTGTCGCACATCCGCGAAACCGATGCCATCGTCAACGTCGTGCGCTGCTTCGAGGATGACAACGTGATCCACGTGGCCGGCAAGATCAGCCCCCTCGACGACATCGAAGTCATCCAGACCGAGCTGGCGCTGGCCGACATGGCGGCGGTGGAAAAGGCCATTCACCGCGAAAACAAGAAAGCCCGCTCGGGCGACAAGGATGCCGCCAAGCTGGTCGCCATTTGCGAACGCCTGATGCCGCACCTGAACGAAGGCAAGCCCGTGCGTACCATGGGCCTGGACGCGGACGACATGGCGCTGATCAAAACGCTGTGCCTGATTACGGCCAAGCCGGCCATGTTCGTCGCCAACGTCTCCGACACGGGCTTTACCAATAACCCCCTGCTGGACCAGTTGACCGCCTACGCCAACGCGCAGAACGCCCCCATCGTCGCCATCTGCGCCTCGATCGAGTCCGAAATCGCCGACCTCGACGATGACGACAAGGGCGCGTTCCTGGCCGACATGGGCATGCAGGAACCCGGCCTGGACCGGCTGATCCGCGCCGCCCAAAAACTGCTGGGCCTGCAGACCTATTTCACCGCCGGCGTCAAGGAAGTGCGCGCCTGGACGATCCACGTGGGCGACACGGCGCCGCAAGCGGCCGGCGTCATCCACACCGACTTCGAGCGCGGTTTCATTCGCGCGCAAACCATCGCCTATGAAGACTTCATCGCCTTCAAGGGCGAAGCGGGCGCCAAGGAAGCGGGCAAGATGCGCGCCGAGGGCAAGGAGTACGTGGTCAAGGATGGCGATGTGCTCAACTTCCTGTTCAACGTCTGATCGTTCGCGACAGCATTAAAAAAGGCGCCGCGGCGCCTTTTTTTCCATGCGCGCCGTCCTCCAGCCGCCAGCTCAACCACCATCTCCGCTATTGCCCACGTACGCCATGCCCACCATTGCCAGCCTCACCATCTACCCCATCAAATCGTGCGCCGGCATCGACCTGCACGAAGCGACGCTCACGCCGTCGGGCCTGTCGACGGGCCAGGTGGCCGATCGCGAGTGGATGGTGGTCGATCTGGCGGGCCGCTTCCTGAGCCAGCGCGAGCTGCCGCGCATGGCGTTGTTGCGGCCGGCGCTGACGGAGCAGGCCCTGATGCTGACCATGCCGGGGCAGTTGCCGTTCGCCCTGCCATATGCCCACCAGGTCGACGCGGCCAGCGTGCGCGTGAGCGTGTGGGACGACAGCGTCGACGCCTGTGACGGCGGCGATGGCGCCGCCGCCTGGATCAGCGCCGCGCTGGGCGTGGCGTGCCGGCTGGTGCGCTTCGCCCCGCATGCGCTGCGCCTGACGGGGCAGCGCTGGACCGGCGGGGCCGGCGCGCCGACCCGCTTTGCCGACGGCTACCCTTTGCTGGTAATCGGCGCCGCCTCGCTCGAGGACATCAACACGCGCCTGCGCCAGGCGGGCAGGGCGGCGCTGCCGATGAACCGCTTCCGTCCCAACCTGGTGCTGGCCGGGCTGGAAGCGTTCGAGGAAGATTACGTGGCCCAGTTCGAGATCGGCGAGGCCGTCATCTGCCCCGTCAAGCCGTGCCCGCGCTGCCCGATCCCGTCGGTCGACCAGGCCACCGGCGTGCCCGGCCCCGACCCGCTCGACGTGCTGCAAGCGTACCGCCGCAAGGCGCTGCTCGACGACGCGGTCTGCGTGGGCATGAATTGTGTCGTCAGCGCCGGCGCCGGCACCGTGCTGGTGGTGGGGCAAAGCGTCGACGGCCACCTGGCGTTCGACTAGTGATCGACTAGAGATCGGCTAGTAAGAACCTATCCCGGTAGGTCGGAGTCGCTGCTTGCCGGTGCGCCGCTGCGACGCCTGGCAACCGATGGCGGGCCGTCATATATGACTTGCCTCGTCTTCGCATGGCTCGCCATGCGTCATCCTCGCGCCTTGCCCTCGGCTGCCATGCATCGCCTACGCGCACGTCGCAATCCGCTTCCTCCTACCTGCCGGGATAGGTTCTAAGCGCACTGATTCGAGCTAGATAGTCCGGGCAGGGTGGGGCGGCCATGCCGCCGGCACGGCCGCGGCGGGGCGAATGGGCGGCGAGGCGAACGTGCAAAAAAGTATCTGGCGACAACTTTTTTCATTTGCAAGCGCCGCAAGTTGGCGTAAGGTTGCGATAATTGGTGAAATTCCCCATCCACAAATTAGTCAGGAGTGTCATGTCCGAACAGCTTGCCTCGCCGCCCGCACTGGAAGCCGAGAACGAGTCCCTGCGCGCGCGCCTGGCCTATCTGATTGAGCAGGCTGAACTGAACCATTCGATCATGTGCCGGCACCAGGCTTTTGATCTGGAAATCGTCGGCGCCGGCACCTTCCCCGAACTGATCGGCACGATTTTCCGCAGCCTGCCGGCCATTTCCAGTCTCGACATGGTGACCCTGACGCTGGTCGACAAGGACGCCGACATCCACACCGTGATGGACAAGCTGGGGGTCGATTTTGCCGCCTTCCCCGAGCTCATGTTCATCGACAGCGAGCACGCGCTGGGCTTCATGCCGGCGCGCCGCGACGTTCCAGCGGGGGCGCCCAAGCCGCAACTGGGGCCGTATGTGGCGGGCCTGCACCAGGACTTGTTCCCGAATGCGCCGGCGCAGCTGCAAAGCATCGCCCAGGTGCCGCTGCTGCGCAACCGGCGCATCATCGGCAGCCTGAACCTGGGCAGCGTCGACGCCACCCGCTTCACGGCCGCGCTGGGCACCGACTTCATCGAGCACATGGCATCGATCATCGCCATCTGCCTGGAAAACGTCATCAGCAACGAGATGCTCAAGTATATCGGCCTGACCGATTCGCTCACCGGCGTCTACAACCGCCGCTACATCGACCGCCGCCTGCTGGAAGAAATCGGCCGCGCGCGCCGCCAGGCCTATCGCATCTCCTGCATGTACATCGACATCGACCATTTCAAGCTCGTCAACGACAGCGTCGGCCACCAGGGCGGCGATGAAGTGCTGCGCGAAGTGGCCACCCGCATCAAGGCCGAGCTGCGCATCTCCGACGCCCTGGGCCGCTTCGGCGGCGAGGAATTCGTCGTGCTGCTCATCGATGCCGACCTCGACAGCGCCACCATGGTGGCCCAGCGCATCCGCGCCAGCATCGCCAATATCCCGTTCGAACTCTCCAGTGGCGAGTTGATGCCCGTGTCGGTGTCGATCGGCGTGGCCACCCTCGACGATTTCGAGCGCGATCACGCCATCGAGGGCGTGGCCCAGCAACTGGTGGCGCAGGCCGATTCGGCGCTCTACCAGGCCAAGGAAACGGGCCGCAACCGCGTGGTCAGCTTCGACGATTGATCCGCGGCGGGCGCCTGCGCCCTATTGCAGCAAGCGCCCCTCGGCCCGGCTCACCGCATCGCCCGAGCCCCGCAGCACCACCACGTCGCCCGCGTCGAGCACCGTCGCCGGCGTCGTCTCCAGGCGCTGCTTGCCGCGCCTGACGGCCGTCACCTCGGCGCCGACGCTGCCCAGTTCAAGTTCCTCGATGCGCTTGCCGACCGCCCCCGCGTCGTCACGCAAGGTCACCGTGTGCAGGCGCACGTACATCCGCTCGGGGTCGTCGGAGACGTCGCCGGCGCCGTGAAAATAGCCGCGCAGCGAGGCATAGCGCTCGTCGCGCGCCTCCTGCACCCGGTGCACCACGCGGCGCAACGGCACCCCCATCATCACCAGCGCGTGCGAGGCCAGCATCAGGCTGCCCTCGAGCGCTTCGGGCACCACTTCGGCGGCGCCGGCCCGCTTGAGCAGATCAAGGTCGGTGTCGTCGTGGCTGCGCACGATCACCGGCAGCGCCGGCGCCATCTCGTGCGCCAGGTGCAGCACCTTCAGGGCCGAGGCGGTGTCGGCATAGGTGATCACCAGGCAGCTGGCGCGGTTGATGCCGGCCGCCACCAGCGACTCGCGGCGGGCGGCGTCGCCGTAGGCCACGTGGGCGCCGGCCGCCTGCGCCTCCTGCACCCGCTCCGGGTCCAGGTCGAGCGCCTGGTAGGCGATTTTTTCTTCCGTCAGCAAGGTCGCCAGCGACTGCCCGCTGCGGCCGAAACCGGCCACGATGACGTGCTTTTGCAGGGCCATGCTGCGGCTGGCGATCTGGGTCAGCTGCAGTGACTGCAGCATCCACTCGTTGGCGGCGATCTTCATGACGATCTGGTCGGACTTGGCGATGATCAGGGGCGCCACCAGCATCGACAGCACCATCGAGGCCAGCACCAGCTGGATGATGAACGGGTCGATCAGGGCGGCGCCGGCGGTCAGGTTGAGCAGCACGAAGCCGAATTCGCCCGCCTGCGCCAGCGCCAGCCCGGTGCGCATCGACACGCCGTCGGAGGCGCCGAACAGCTTGGCCAGCACGGCGATCAGGGCGAACTTGAGCAGCACCGGCCCGCACAGCAGCAGCAGCACCAGCGCCCAGTGCTGCAGCACCAGGTCGACATTGAGCAGCATGCCGACGGTGATGAAAAACAGGCCCAGCAGCACGTCGCGGAACGGCTTGATGTCTTCTTCCACCTGGTGCTTGTACTGGGTTTCCGAGACCAGCATGCCGGCCACGAACGCGCCCAGCGCCATCGACAGCCCGGCCTTCTCGGTGATCCACGCCGCGCCCAGGGTGATGAGCAGCAGGTTGAGCATGAACAGCTCCTGCGAGCGCCGCTTGACCACCAGCGTGAACCACTTGCGCATGAGTTTCTGGCCGAAGAACAGCAGCAGCACCAGCACCACCAGTGCCTTCAGGCTGGCCCAGCCCAGGGTGGCGGCCAGTTCGGTGGGCTTTTGTGCCAGAGACGGAATCAGGATCAGCAGCGGCACCACCGCCAGGTCCTGGAACAGCAGGATGCCGATGATGCGGCGGCCGTGCTGGCTCTCCAGTTCGAGCCGCTCGGTCAGCATCTTCGAGACGATGGCGGTGGACGACATGGCCAGCGCGCCGCCCAGCGCGAACGCCGCCTGCCAGCTCACGTGCAGCGACGGTGGCAGCAGGGTCGCCAGCAGCAGGCCGAACAGCATGGTGGCGGCGATCGTCGCCACCACCTGCGCCAGCCCCAGGCCGAACACGATCGAGCGCATCGCCTTGAGCTGCGAGAGCGAAAACTCCAGGCCGATGGAAAACATCAGGAACACCACGCCGAATTCGGCCAGTGCGTGGGTGGAGGCGTTGTTGTCAGCCAGCCCCAGTGCATGGGGGCCGATCAGGATGCCCACCGCCAGGTAGCCCAGCATGGGTGGCAGGTGCAGCATGCGGAACAACACCACGCCAAGGACGGCGCTACCGAGCAACAACAGGGTCAGTTCGAGGCCGGACGCCATGCTAAGGCCGCTCCGGGGCAGCGCGATGACGGTGATATAAAATGACTGGCAAGTTTTTTGCTTTCTCAATTCGTTTATACTGGCTGAACGAGTGTAACCCATGAAAAAACAATGTTGAAAGCTTTTGACGAAAACCTGACAAAGCGCTCGATGCAGCTGGCACGCGAGACGCTGGCGATCGAGGCCGACGCCATTCGCGCCGTCTACGAGCGCCTGGCGACGGACGACAGCGTGGGCCACGCCGTCAACCTGCTGCTCGCCTGCAGCGGGCGCGTGGTGGTGTCGGGCATCGGCAAGTCGGGCCACATCGCCCGCAAGATCGCCGCCACGCTGGCCTCGACGGGCACGCCCGCCATGTTCGTCCACCCGGCCGAAGCGGCCCACGGCGACCTCGGCATGGTGACCCCGCAGGACGCCTTCATCGCCATCTCGTATTCGGGCGAATCGGCCGAGCTGATGGCCATCCTGCCCATCGTCAAGCGCATGGGCGCGCCCCTGATTGCCATGACGGGCAAACCCGGCTCCTCGCTGGCCGTGATGGCCGATGTCCACCTCGACGTCTCGGTGGCCAAGGAAGCCTGCCCGATGAACCTGGCCCCCACCGCCAGCACCACCGTCACGCTGGCGCTGGGCGACGCGCTGGCGGTGGCGCTGCTCGACGCGCGCGGCTTTCGCGAAGAAGATTTCGCCCGCTCGCACCCGGGCGGCGCGCTGGGCCGGCGCCTGCTCACCCACGTGCGCGACGTCATGCGCAGCGGCGCCGACGTGCCGGCGGTGGGCGAGGACGCCAGCCTGTCGCAGGCGCTGCTGGAAATCACCCAGAAGGGCATGGGCATGACCGCCATCGTCGACGCCGGCGGCCACCCGGTCGGCGTGTTCACCGACGGCGACCTGCGCCGCCTGATCGAACGGGTCCAGGATTTCACGAAAATCATGATCCGCGACGTCATGCACGCCGACCCGCGCCGCGTGCGCGCCGAGCAGCTCGCCGTCGACGCCGTCGCCATCATGGAACAACACCGCATCAACCAGATGCTGGTGGTCGACGCCGACGACCGCCTGGTTGGCGCCCTGCATATTCACGACCTCACGCGCGCCAAGGTAATCTGATGACCGACCCTGTAACCGACACCATGCTCGATCACGTGCGCCGCGCCGCCGCCGTTCGCCTGCTCATTCTCGACGTCGACGGCGTGCTCACCGACGGCAGCCTGACTTACGGCGCCGACGGCGAAGTGACCAAGACCTTCAATGTGCTCGACGGCCTGGGCATCGAGCTGCTGCAGAAAACCGGCGTCGCCGTGGCCATCATCAGCGCGCGCAAGTCGCCGGTGGTGGTGCGCCGCGCCGCCGACCTGAAAATCGCCCACGTCTACCAGGGCACTCACGACAAGCGCATCGCCTTTGCCGAGGTGCTGGCGCTGACGGGCCTGTCGGCCGCGCAGTGCGGCTACATCGGCGACGACGTCATCGACCTGCCGCTGCTGCGCCAGGTGGGCTTTGCCGTGGCCGTGCCCAGCGGCCACCCGGAAGTGCAGCACCGCGTCCATTACGTCACCCGCGCCAACGGCGGGCGCGGCGCGGTGCGCGAAGTGTGCGACCTGATCATGCGCGCCCAGCACACCATCGATGCGGCGCTGGCGCCGTATTTCGCCTGACATGGCGCCCGCCCAGCACAGACGCACGGCGCACCGCTGGCAGGTCGGCGCCAGCATTGGCGCCGCCGTGCTGGTCGCGCTCGGCAGTTTCTGGCTGGTCCAGGTGATCAACCGGGGCGACTTCGCCAGCAGCGAGGTGTCGAAAAGCGAGCCTGACTACATCGTCGAGAATTTCAGCGTGGTCAAGATGACCGCCGATGGCAAGCCGCGCTACATCGTCGCCGGCGATAAGCTGACCCACCATCCCGACACCGACAGCGCCGACGTGCTGCGCCCGGTCGTGCAAAGCCTGTCGCCGCCGCTGCCGCCGATGACCATGACGAGCGCCACCGGCCGCATCGACCAGGTCAGGAACATCGTCGACATGCAGGGCGACGTCGTGGTCCTGCGTCCCGGCTCGCCGCACGGCCCGCGCCTGCGCCTGAAAACCGAGGCGCTCACCATCCTCACCGACGAAGACAAGCTACGCACCGATCTGGCCGTTGAAATGCTGCAGGATGCCACCGTCATCACCGGTGTCGGCATGCTGGCCGACCGCGCCGCCAGCCAGGTCGACCTGTACCACCGGGTCCACATCGTCTATCCGCCGAAGCGCTGATGATCTCCACCGAGCCGCCGAACCCTTACCGAACTGAAAGCCGAGAACCGACCATGAACATTCGCCTGCTGCTCTGCGCGCTGATCGCCGCCACCACCTTCGCTGCCGGCACGGCCTGCGCCGAACGGGCCGATTCGAGCAAGCCGACCGTCATCGACGCCGATTCGGCCACCGGCAACGACGTCACCCAGACCCGCACCCTGATCGGCAATGTCGTGCTGCAGCGGGGCACCCTGCTGATGAAGGCGGGGCGCGCCGTCGTCAAGAGCGACCCGGAGGGCTATGTCTACGCCACCTTCTATGCCGCCCCGGGCGGCCTGGCCACGTTCCGCCAGAAACGCGACGGCGCTGACGTCTGGGACGAGGGCGAGGCCGAGCGCATCGAGTACGACAACAAGCTTGAAATCGTCAAGATGTTCTCGAAGGCGAAAATCACCACCCTCGAAGGCAAGCGCAAGACCCAGGAAGTGCAGGGCCCGTACCTGTCCTACGACAGCCGCAAGGAAGTCTATTCGGTCGAGAACGACGTCAGCGGCACCAGCAAGGCCGGCTCGGGCCGCGTGCGCATGGTGATCGAGCCGAAGCAGCCGGCGGCAACGCCAGCGCCCGCCGCCGTGGCGCCGTCGACGCCTGTGCCACCGGCGAAAAAGCCATGATGGAAGCGAAATCCTGCGGCAGTACCCTGATCGTGCGCGGCCTGCAAAAAAGCTATGGCAAGCGGCTCGTCGTGCGCGACGTCTCGCTGCAGGTCGAGTGCGGCGAAGTGGTGGGCCTGCTGGGCCCCAACGGCGCCGGCAAGACCACCTCGTTCTACATGATCGTCGGCCTGGTGGCGTCCGACGCCGGCTCGATCGACATCAGCGGCGTCGACATCTCGAGCCTGCCGATCCACCGGCGCGCCATGCTGGGGCTGTCCTACCTGCCGCAGGAAGCGTCGGTATTTCGCAAGCTGACTGTGGAAGAAAACATCCGCGCCGTGCTCGAACTGCAAAAAGTCGACGGCAAGGCGCTGACCAAGGCGCAGATCAACGAGCGCCTCGACAGCCTCCTGGCCGACCTGCAGATCGACAAGCTGCGCGAGAACCAGGCCTTGTCGCTGTCGGGCGGCGAGCGGCGGCGCGTGGAAATCGCCCGCGCGCTGGCCACCAACCCCCGTTTCGTGCTGCTCGACGAACCGTTCGCCGGGGTCGACCCGATCGCCGTCATCGAGATCCAGCGCATCGTGCGCTTTTTGAAGGAGCGTGGCATCGGCGTGCTCATTACCGACCACAATGTGCGCGAAACGCTGGGCATCTGCGACCGCGCTTACATCATCAATCAGGGCGCCGTGCTGGCCTCCGGGCGCCCCGATGACATCATCGCCGACGAGTCGGTGCGGCGGGTCTATCTGGGCGAACACTTCCGCATGTAGGCCACTGACGAACCATGAAACAGTCCCTCCAACTACGCACGTCGCAGCACCTGGCGCTCACGCCGCAGCTGCAGCAGTCGATCCGCCTGCTGCAGTTGTCGACGCTCGAACTGCACCAGGAGCTCGAGCATCTGCTGTCCGACAATCCCCTGCTCGAGCGTCTCGACGACCCGCTCGACAACTCGGTACGCCTGCTGGCCGATGGCGCCGTCGGCGCCAGCGGCAACGCCGAAGCGCCGGAAGTGTCGAACCAGGATGCGCCGCCCAGCGCCGACGCGCCGGCGGCCGACAGCGGCGAGAACGTCGACATGGGCGGCGAGAGCGCCCAGGACACCAGCGGCGACGGCGAGGACTGGAGCGAAGCGTCGCGCAACAAGTCGCCCGACGACGAGGATTCGCGCCCGCAGATCGAGGCGACGGCCACCAGCCTGCGCGAGCACCTGTGTGAGCAGATGCGCCTGGCCATGCTCGAAGTGCGCGACCGCGCGCTGGTCGAACTGATGATCGACGCGCTCGACGACAATGGCTACCTGACCGAATCGCTCGACGACATCCTCGAGCGCATGCCGGCCGAACTCGAGATCGATCCGGACGAGCTGAAAACCGCCTTGTCGCTGCTGCAAAGTTTTGACCCGCCCGGCGTGGGCGCGCGCAACGCCGCCGAGTGCCTGGCGATCCAGATCCGGCGCATGGCGGGCGTGCCGCTGGTGACGCGCCGCATGGCCCTCGACATCGTCTGCAATCACCTGACCTGGTTCGCCCAGCGCGAATTTAACAAACTCAAAAAAGCCCTCGACTGCGATGACGAGGACCTGCGCGAAGCGCAAGCGGTAATCCGCCAGTGCAATCCGCACCCGGGCGCCGGCTTCGGCGCCGGCGCCTCCGACTACGTGGTGCCCGACGTCATCGTCAAGAAGGGCCGCGGCGGCTGGACCGTGAGCCTGAACAACGACGTCATGCCGCGCCTGCGCGTGAACAGCATGTACGCCAACCTGCTCAAGCAGGGCAAGGGCGAGAGCCAGATGGGCGCGCAGCTGCAGGAAGCGAAGTGGCTGATCAAAAATATGCGCCAGCGCTTCGACACAATTTTGCGCGTGGCCGAGGCCATCGTCGAGCGCCAGAGAAATTTCTTCTCGCACGGCGCAGTTGCCATGCGGCCACTTGTGCTGCGTGAAATTGCTGATACACTGGGCCTACACGAGAGCACTATCTCTCGGGTAACCACTCAAAAATACATGCTGACCCCGCATGGAATGTTTGAGTTGAAATATTTCTTTGGCAGCCACGTAGCGACCGACGCCGGCGGCGAAGCATCGTCGACAGCGATCCGGGCACTGATCGTGCAATTGACAGGAGCGGAAGACCCGAAGAACCCACTTTCAGACAGCAAGATCGCAGATATGCTGGGGGAACAGGGGATGGTCATTGCGCGCCGCACGGTGGCCAAATACCGTGAAGCGCTCAAGATTCCACCTGTCGCTCTCCGCAAGAATCTGTAGATCGTTTTTTCAGTGTTCCTCTACGTCCCGCTTTATGCGGCATGCATGAACAGGAAGCGACATCATCTAAGGAGTGTGTATGAATCTCACAATCAGCGGACATCATCTTGAAGTGACCCCAGCCATCCGTGACTACGTACAGAGCAAACTGGAACGCGTGCGGCGCCATTTTGACCAAGTGATCGACATTGCTGTCATTCTCACCGTCGATAATCTGACTGAAAAAGAAAAACGGCAGAAAGCCGAAATCAACCTCCGATTGCCGGGCAAGACCATCAACGTCAACGCCCTGTCGCACGACCTGTATGCCGCCGTCGACTGTCTCATCGACAAGCTCGACCGCCAGGTCATGAAATACAAATCCCAGATCCAGGACCACGACCACCAGGCCATCAAGCACCTGTCCGAGCAAGAACTCCCGGCCGCTGCCGCTTAAGGCCGACCAATTCGGATGAGGGCGCCGTCAAGGCGCCCTTGTCATTGGGGCGGCCGCTTGTGCGCGGGGCGACTGCTAAAATAGGCGTTTTATTCCAGTCCCCACGCCATGACCGACTTCGTCAAGACCCGCATCGCTGTGCGCACCGGCATCATCACGCTGGACCGCCCGCGCACCCTCAATTCGCTCTCGCTGGACATGATCCGCGCGCTCACCGATGCGCTGCTGGCCTGGCAGGACGACGCCGCGATCGACGCCGTGGTCCTGCGCAGCAGCACCGACAAGGCCTTGTGCGCGGGCGGCGACATCCGGTATTTTTACGATGTCGGCACCTTGCCCACCACGGGCGGCAGCGCGTCGCTGGAAGATTTTTTTACCGAGGAATACCGCCTCAACCACCTGATCCACTTTTACCCGAAAACCTATATCGCCCTGATGGACGGCGTCGTCATGGGCGGTGGCCTGGGCGTGTCGGAAGCGCACCGCGAGCGGGGCCTGCGGGTGGTCACCGACGGCAGCAAGTTGGCCATGCCTGAAGTAAACATCGGCCTGTTTCCCGACGTGGGCGGCAGTTATTTTCTCAGCCATGCGCCCGGCAGACTGGGCTACTACCTGGCTTTGACGGGCTTGACGGTGCGCGCCGCCGACGCCTTGTATTGCGGCCTGGCCGACACCTTCGTCACCCAGGCCACCATGCCGGCGCTGCTCGAACTGATTGAGCGCACGCCGGGCGCGCAATTGCGCGAGGCCGTCGCCGCCTTCGCCGCGCCGCTGCGCAGCACCGCCGGCGTCGCCCCGCTGGCAGACCAGCGCGCCGCCATCGACCGCCATTTCAGCTTGCCCACGATCGAAGCGATCATGGCCTCGCTGGAGAAGGATGACAGTGAGCCCATGCAAAAAGCCCTGGCCGCCATGCGCAAGCGCTCGCCGCTGCTGCTGAAAGTGACGCTGGAATTGTTAAATCGGGGAGCCACACTGGACCTCGCCGACTGCCTGCGCATGGAGCGCATCCTGGTGCGGCGTAATTTCGAGCATGGCGAAGTGCTCGAGGGCATCCGCGCGCTGGTGATCGACAAGGACAATGCGCCCCGCTGGAATCCGCCCACCCTCGACGCCGTCAGCGATGCCATGGTCGCGCAGTTTTTCGCCTCGCCGTGGCCGGCGCGCGCCCATCCCTTGCGCGATCTGGGCGTCTAAATCACCGGGCCTGCGCTACGCCTGCTCGCGGTGGCGCAGCACCACCCGTTCGGTGGGGCCGAAATACGCCGCCAGGCGCTCGGCCATGTACACCGAGCGGTGCTGGCCACCCGTGCAGCCCAGCGCCACCGTCAGGTAGCTGCGGTTGTCCGTCTTGAACGAGGGCAGCCATTTTTCGATGAACGCGCGGATGTCTTCCAACAGCTCGCTGGCGGCCGGCTGGGCATCGAGAAAGGCGATCACGGGGGCGTCCATGCCTGTCAAGGGACGCAGGGTAATGTCGTAATACGGGTTCGGCAGGGCGCGCACGTCGAACACGAAGTCGGCGTCGAGCGGCACGCCCAGCTTGAAGGCGAAGGACTCGAAAAACAGCGTCAGCGGCGCCCGTTCGAGGGCCACCAGCTCCTTGATCCAGGCGCGCAGTTTATTGGCCGACAAGTCCGAGGTGTCGATGACCAGTCCCAGTTGTTCGATGGCGGACAGGCGCTCGCGCTCTTCGGTGATGCATTCGATCAGGGTGCGCCGCGACGCCGGATTTTCCTGGGGGCGCAACTGGTGCGACAGCGGATGGCTGCGCCGCGTTTCCGAAAACCGCGCCACCAGCGAATGGGTATTCGAGGTGAGGAACATGACCTTGACGTCGTGCCCCTGGGCCTTCAGTTCGGCCACATTGACGGGCAATTCGACCAGCGACTCGGAGCTGCGCGCGTCGACGGCGACGGCCACGCTGGGCACGCCTTCGGCCAGCAGGGTATCGACCAGCGGCGCCAGCAAGGCGGGCGGCAGATTGTCGACGCAATAATAGCCGGCGTCTTCGAGAACGTTGAGGGCGACCGATTTACCGGAGCCTGAAATACCTGAAATGAGAACAATGCGCATGGGGCGATGATACCGCATGCGGGGCCGAAGTCGCAGCCAGGCCCCGATTTAATGCTCAGTGCGCTTGCTCAGGCGCCCGGGTCGGCGGCGCGCACCACCAGTTCGGCATAGCCGGTGGCGGGATCGAACTGGCGCGCCAAGTGCCAGCCCGGGGTGGGCGCGAGCAGCACTTCCGCCGTGGTGCGCACCAGGTTGCCATACACGACGTGGCCGCCAAACACGGCGCCAGCCGCGTCCGCCTCCGCCATGTGCAAATGGGCGCCCTCGGCGGTGATGGCGCCCGCCATCGAGACGATTTCGAAGTCGCCCGGCAGCAAGGTCGGCTGGGCCGCGCCCGCGAAGCGCAATTGCACATCGCGCAAGCTGCCCATGGCCGAGACGACGAAGGCGCCGCCCGCGCCGGCCGCCTCGAGCGCGCGCCGCAGGTCGGCGCCCGGCGCCAGTCGCATGGGCAGCAGGTCCATCAGTCGCCGCTCATCGCCTGGCGCTGGCGTTCCATGAATTCCTGCAAGGTGTCGATGCCACGCAATTGCAAGATCGTGTTGCGCACGGCCGCTTCGAGCAGCACGGCGATGTTGCGGCCGGCCGCCACGGGAATGACCACCTTGCGCACCGGCAAGCCGAGCACGTCTTCGGTGGGGAACAGGAAGGGCAGGCGCTCGGCTTCCTCTTCCAGCGCGCTGCGGCGCACCAGGTGCACGATCAGTTTCAGGCGCATCTTGCGGCGCACCGCCGTTTCGCCAAAAATGGCCTTGATGTCGAGCAGGCCCAGGCCCCGCACTTCCAGCAGGTTTTGCAGCAGGGGCGGGCAGCGGCCCTCGATCATGTTGGGCGCGATGCGGGAAAACTCGACGGCGTCGTCGGCCACCAGGCCATGGCTGCGCGAAATGAGTTCGAGCCCCAGTTCGCTTTTACCCAGCCCGGAGTCACCCGTGATGAGCACGCCCACGCCCAGCACGTCCATGAACACGCCGTGCATGATGATCCGTTGCGCCAGCTTTTTCGACAGGTACACGCGCAGGTAATCGATCACCTGGGCCGCCGGCAGCGGGGTGGAAAACAGGGGAATGTTCTGCTCGTCGCAGATGGCGAGGATGTCGGGCGGGGTGTCGAGCCCCTGGGCGATGATCAGGGCGGGCGGGCCGCCGGCGATCAGTTCGCCGATGACGTGGCTGCGCGAATTCGATTTGAGGCGGTGGTAATAGGTCAGTTCCTGGTGGCCGAAGACCTGGATGCGGCCCGGGTGGATCAGGTTCAGGTGGCCGACCTGGTCGGCGGCCGAGGCGACGTCACCGGAAATGAGGCGCTCGCCGCCGGGAAAGCCGGCGAACCAGCCCAGTTGCAGGCTTTCGCGGTTGTCGTCGTACAGCCGTTGAATGGTCAGCGGGGATTGCAGCATGGAAGGTCTTCATTCAGTCAAGACCGGCAGTGTAGGGAGGCAGGGCGGCCGGCACGAAAGAAGTTTAACCCAAGGCTTGCAGGCTCGGTTGCCAATTGATAATGCGGGAATGGACGGCGCGGGGGTCGTTTTCCGTCGACAAGGCCGTGCGGATGGCGTCATCGGAGAATATTTCGGCGATTTCCGACAGAATTTCCAGGTGCTGCTGGGTAACGTGGTCGGGAATGAGCAGGAAGAACAGCAAATTGACAGGCTGGCCATCGGGCGACTCGAACGGAATCGGTTCGAGCAGGCGCACGAAGGCGGCCAGCGGCGACTTGAGGCTCTTGCTGCCCTTGATACGGCCGTGCGGCACGGCAACACCATGACCGAGGCCCGTGGATCCCAGCCGTTCGCGGGCGAACAGGTTGTCGGAGACGGTCGAGCGGGCGATGCCGCAATTGTTCTCGAAAATCAGGCCCGCCTGTTCGAATGCCCGCTTTTTGCTGGACACTTCGAGATCAAGCTGGACATTCTCAAGGGATAAGATTTTGCTAAGATTGGTCATGACACTAGAAATCGTGCTCTGGGCACAGTGACTTGCGAGCCGGAATTATAGGCCTGTTTGCGGGCCCCCGCATGGCATTTATCACAGTGCAACGATACAACAACGGTCGGCGTGAAGGTTGAGACTAGGCCCGCCTGCGGTCAAGGTCAACGGCGCAGCAAACTGCGCTTGCGCGCGATCAAAAAACAGCCAATTTTGCCCTTTTATTGCCGCGCGTTACGCAAATTCGGTGGGCGCCCACTGGTAAAGTTGGTACGCCATGGGTTGATATCAAGCCCCCCGCGCCGGGTATAACGGGCATACACGGCCAGTTTTTGCGGTTTGCAGGCGCGCAGGATATCGACAAAGATGCGTTCGACACATTGTTCGTGGAATTCGTTGTGCTCGCGGAAACCTATCAGATAGCGCAGTAGACTTTCCTGGTCGATCTGGGGGCCCACATAATGAATTTGTACGCTGGCCCAATCGGGCTGCCCCGTGACCAGGCAATTCGATTTGAGCAGGTGCGACAGCAGCTTTTCTTCCACGGGGGCGCCGTCGAAGCGGGCCGTGAGCACGTGCGGCGCCGGTGCATAGCTGTCGATTTCCAGGTCGAGGCGGTCGAGCAGCAGGCCGTCGAGTTCGCCCATCCGGAGCTGGTCGAACTGGTCCGGCAACACCAGGCTCACCTGCACGGGCGCGCCGAAGCCGCCCGCCAGGTCTTCCCGCAGCAGCGCCAGCAGGGCCTCTTGGTTGGCCAGTCGGGTCTGGTTAAACGAGTTCAGGTACAGCTTGAACGATTTCGATTCGATGATGTTGGGGCTGTCGGCGGGCGCCGTGATGGTGGCGATGGCCACCTGCGGCTTGCCGCGCATGTTCAGCCACGACACCTCGTAGGCGTTCCAGATATCGACGCCGAAAAACGGCAGCGTGCCCGTCAGGCTGAGCTCATCGCGCTTGTCCTGGCGGGCGATGGGAAACAGCAACTCGGGCGCGTAATCGCTGCGGTAGGCGGCGCTCTTGCCGAGCGGAGAGTCGGCCGGGGTGCCGGCGGCGGTATCTGGAATCATCGATCAACTTTACATGTATTTATAGGAACAGCTTGTAGACGGGGTTGGCCGTCTCGTCCCAGTGGCGGTAGCCCAGGCTGGCGAGGAAGCGACGGAAATCGTCCATTTCTTCGGCCGGCACCTGCAAGCCGACGAGGATGCGGCCCACATCGCCGCCCTGGTTGCGGTAGTGAAACAGCGAAATATTCCAGTTCGGCGCCATGCTGTCGAGAAAGCGCATGAGGGCGCCCGGCCGTTCGGGAAATTCAAAACGGTAGAGCAACTCGTCATGGGCCAGCGCGCTCTTGCCGCCCACCAGGTGGCGGATGTGCAATTTCGCCAGCTCGTCGTGGGTCAGGTCGAGCGTCTTGAAGTCGTGCTGTTCAAACGTGCGCGCCAACAGGCCGGACTCGCTGCGCTTGCCGATCTGGATGCCGACGAACACGTGGGCCTGGGCCTGGTCGCTGACCCGGTAATTAAATTCGGTGACATTGCGCGGTCCCACCAGCTGGCAAAAGCGGCGGAAGCTGCCCCGTTCTTCCGGCATGGTGACGGCGAACACGGCTTCGCGCGCTTCGCCCAGTTCGGCCCGCTCGGCGACAAAGCGCAGGCGGTCGAAGTTCATGTTGGCGCCGCAGGCGATGGCCACCAGGGTCTGGCCCGCGATGGGCTGCCTGGACATGGCGGCGCGCTCGACGTAGGCCTTGGCGCCGGCCACGGCCAGGGCGCCGGCCGGTTCAAGAATGCTGCGGGTGTCCTGGAACACGTCCTTGATGGCGGCGCAGATGGCATCCGTGTCGACGATGATGATCTCGTCGACGACCTGCTGGGCCACCCGGAAGGTTTCCTCGCCCACCAGGCGCACCGCGGTGCCATCGGAAAACAAGCCGACGTCGGGCAGGGTGATCCGGCTGCCCGCCTTCAGGCTTTTCGCCATGGCGTCGGAGTCGAGCGTTTGTACGCCGATGATTTTAATGTCCGGGCGCACCGCCTTGACGTAGGCGCCGATGCCCGAAATCAAGCCGCCGCCGCCGATGGCGACGAAGATGGCGTGGATCGGCCCCGCGTGCTGGCGCAGTATTTCCATGCCGATGGTGCCCTGGCCGGCGATCACGTCGGGGTCGTCGAAGGGGTGGACGAAGGTCAGGCTTTGCTCGCGTTCGAGCGTGAGCGCGTGGTTGTAGGCGTCCGTGTAGGAGTCGCCGAACAGCACGATTTCCACGTTCGGTCCGCCCCGTTCGCGCACGGCCTCGATTTTTACGGGCGGCGTGGTGGTGGGCATGACGATCAGGGCGCGGCAGCCCAGCTTGGCGGCCGACAGCGCCACGCCCTGGGCGTGGTTGCCGGCCGAGGCGCAAATGACGCCGCGCTTGAGCTGGGCGGGCGACAGTTGCGCCATCTTGTTGTACGCCCCGCGCAGCTTGAAGCTGAACACGCTTTGCATGTCCTCGCGCTTGAAATAGATGCGGTTGTCGAAGCGCTGCGACAGCGATGGCGCCAGTTCCAGCGGGGTTTCCTGGGCGACGTCATAGACGCGCGAGGTGAGGATTTTCTTCAGGTAATCGATGGTCATAGGGCGGGGCGGTCTCGGCAGTCTGTGGACAATTGGCAGGAACATTGTTGACCAGGACTGCGCAGGGCGGCGGATGACCGGTCTGGCAGTGCGAGGCAGGGCCCGGTTGGCAGGCTCGGCGTATCGTGTCGTTGCATGGAGTTTTCCTCATTATAATAGACGCCTCCCCGCAGCGGCTCCCGGCCTCCTTCCTGATGATCGAATCTGCCGTAATCTGGCTATTGAAGCTGGTCGCCGCCCCCGCGGTGGGTTTGTCGTCGATTTTTATTGTCAGTTTCATTTCCGCCACCTTGCTGCCGCTGGGCTCGGAGCCGGCCGTGTTCGCCGTCGTCAAGGCCAATCCCGATCTGTTCTGGTCGGCCATCCTGGTGGGCACGCTGGGCAACACGCTGGGCGGCGCCTTCGACTATTTTCTCGGCTACCGCGCCAAGGTGGCCTTCGCCAAGGAGCGCAAGACGCGCTGGTTCTTGTGGCTCGAGCGCTATGGCCCGAAAACGATGTTGTTGTCGTGGGTGCCCGGCATCGGCGACCCCCTGTGCACGATGGCGGGCTGGCTGCACATGCCGTTCTGGCCCAGCGTCGGCTACATGGCCGTCGGCAAGTTTGCCCGCTATGTGAGCATGACGTGTTTGTTGCTGTACGTGCCAGACGGGGTGTGGAAAAAACTGGGCGAGCTGATCTCCTAGGCCCGTGATCAAGGCTTCCTGCCGCAGCTTCCTTCGGTCATCGTCATTTTTGCCGAATTTTAGGTTGTCGGCACTTCGTTCCAGTCTCATTGCTTCGGCCTGTCGTCCAGCGTGGTGCAGCGCAATACGCTAGAATAAGCGTCCCCGGGCCAGCCCACACGCCACCACTCCATGAACGCCCCAGTCCAGATCCAGGCCCTCCTGTCCGATGCGCCGCACGGCCCGTCGACAACGCGCTTGCGCGAAATTCCCTACAACTACACCTCGTTTTCCGACCGCGAAATCGTCATCCGCCTGCTGGGCGAAGACGCCTGGCAATTGCTCGATCAATTGCGCGGCTCGCGCCAGACGGGCCGTTCGGCGCGCATGCTCTACGAGGTGCTCGGCGATATCTGGGTGGTGCGCAGGAATCCGTACCTGCAGGACGACATGCTGGACAACCCGAAGCGGCGCGCCGAACTGATCGACGCCCTCCATCACCGCCTGGCCGAGGTCGATAAACGCCGCCTGGCCGTCGATGTCAGCGAGGCCGATCCGGCCGTGGCCGCCGCCCGCAGCGCCGCCGTCGAACGCCTGCTGGCGGCCGCCCGCAAGGCCGTCGACGACTTCGGCGCCGAGTTCCGCGCCACCTACGACCTGCGCAAGCGCGCCGTCAAGGTGCTGGGCCGCTACACGGACAAGCACAACATCCGCTTCGATGGCATCAAGCGCGTCTCGCACGTCACCGACGCCACCGACTGGCGCGTCGAATACCCGTTCGTGGTACTCACGCCCGACAACGAAGATGAAATGGCCGGTCTCGTCACCGGTTGCATCGAGCTGGGACTGACCATCATCCCGCGCGGCGGCGGCACCGGCTACACGGGCGGCGCGATTCCCCTGACGCCCATGTCGGCCGTCATCAACACGGAAAAGCTGATCGACCTGGGCCCCGTCGAAATGACCCGCCTGCCCGGCGTCGAGCGCGACTACGCCACCATTTATTCGGGTGCCGGCGTGGTCACCAAGCGCGTCTCCGACGCCGCCGACCGGGCCGGCTTCGTGTTCGCCGTCGACCCCACGTCGGCCGAAGCGTCCTGCATCGGTGGCAATATCGCCATGAATGCGGGCGGCAAGAAGGCCGTGCTGTGGGGCACGGCGCTGGACAACCTGGCCTCGTGGAAAATGGTCGACCCCAACGGCGACTGGCTCGACGTGACGCGGATGGACCACAATCTGTCGAAAATCCACGACGCACCCGTCGCCACGTTCCGGCTCGACTGGACGCACCCGAACGCCAAGGGCGAAGCGAAAAGCGCGCCGTTCAAGACGGAAACCCTGGTCATCCAGGGCAGCAAGTTCCGCAAGGAAGGCCTGGGCAAGGACGTCACCGACAAGTTCCTGTCCGGCTTGCCGGGCGTGCAAAAAGAGGGCTGCGACGGCTTGATCACCTCGGCCCGCTGGATCTTGCACAAGATGCCCGCGCACGCCCGCACCGTCTGCCTGGAGTTTTTCGGCCAGGCGCGCGACGCCATTCCGTCCATCGTCGAAATCAAGGACTACCTCGACAATCTGCCGAAAACGGGCGGCGCGCAGTTTGCCAGCGTGCGCCTGGCGGGCCTGGAACATCTGGACGAGCGCTACCTGCGCGCGGTCGGCTATGCCACCAAGTCCAAGCGGGCCGTGCTGCCGAAAATGGCGCTGTTCGGCGACATTGTCGGCGACGATGAAAACGCGGTGGCCATCGCCGCCTCGGAAGTGGTGCGCCTGGCCAACACGCGCGTGGGCGAAGGCTTTGTCGCCGTCAGCGCCGAAGCCCGCAAAAAATTCTGGCTCGACCGCGCCCGCACGGCGGCCATCGCCAAGCACACCAACGCCTTTAAAATCAACGAAGACGTCGTCATTCCCCTCAACCGCATGGGCGAATACACGGACGGCATCGAGCGCATCAACATCGAACTGTCGATCCGCAACAAGCTCAAGCTCGTCGAGCAATTGCGCGCCTTCGTCAATGGCGGCAACCTGCCGGTCGGCAAGAGCGACGACGCCACCGGCGAAACCATCGGCGTCGAAGAAATGCTGGGCGACCGCGTGCAGCAGGCCGAGGCGATCCTGGCCGGGGCGCAGCTGCGCTGGCAGTGGTTGCTCGACCATCTCGATACAGATTTGGCTGGAAGTCGCCAGGAAATGTATCAGATTGGCTTGCAGGAGCTGGCCGCCGCGTTCGAGCAGCGCCTCGATGCGCAACCGGCCGCGCGCGTGTTCGACATCGTCCAGGACCGCACCGTGCGGGTGTCGTGGAAGCAGGAAATCCGCGTGCCCCTGCGGCAGATTTTCAATGGCGCCGCCTTCAAGCTCATTCTTGACGAATTGAACGCCATCCACGCCAAGGTCTTGCGCTCGCGCGTGTTCGTCGCCCTGCACATGCACGCGGGCGACGGCAATGTGCACACCAACTTGCCCGTCAATTCCGACGACTACGCCATGCTGCAGGACGCCCACCAGGCGGTCGAGCGCATCATGGCGCTGGCGCGTTCGCTCGATGGCGTCATTTCGGGCGAGCACGGGATCGGCATCACCAAGCTCGAGTTCCTCAAGGAAGAGGAAATCAGTGAATTTCGCGACTACAAATTGCGGGTCGATCCGGAAGGGCGCTTCAACAAGGGCAAGCTGCTCAATCTCGATGGCGTCAAGGCCGATCTGACCAACGCCTACACGCCCTCGTTCGGCCTGATGGGCCACGAATCGCTGATCATGCAGCAAAGCGATATCGGCGCGATTGCCCACAGCATCAAGGACTGCCTGCGCTGCGGCAAGTGCAAGCCCGTCTGCACCACCCACGTGCCCCGCGCCAACCTGCTGTACTCGCCGCGCGACAAGATCCTCGCCACCTCGCTGCTGATCGAAGCGTTCCTGTACGAGGAGCAAACCCGGCGCGGCGTCTCGATCCGCCACTGGGAAGAGTTCGAAGACGTGGCCGACCATTGCACGGTGTGCCACAAGTGCGTCACGCCGTGCCCCGTCAACATCGATTTCGGTGACGTCTCGATGAACATGCGCAATTTGCTGCGCAAGATGGACAAGAAGAGTTTCAAGCCGGCCAATGCGGCCGCCATGTTCTTCCTCAACGCCACCGATCCCACCACGATCAACGCGGCGCGCGCCGTCATGACGGGCATCGGCTTCAAGGCCCAGCGCATGGGCAACACCTTGCTGCGCAAATTTGCCGCCAAGCAGGTCGCCGCGCCGCCGCCGTCGACCGGCAAGGCGCCCGTGCGCGAGCAGGTGATCCACTTCATTAACAAGAAGATGCCGGGCAACCTGCCGAAAAAGACGGCGCGGGCGCTGCTCGACATCGAGGACGATAAAGTCATCCCCATCATCCGCAATCCGAAGTTGACCAATGCGGACACGGAAGCGGTGTTTTATTTTCCTGGCTGCGGCTCCGAGCGCCTGTTTTCGCAGGTGGGCCTGGCCACCCAGGCGATGCTGTGGGAAGTGGGGGTGCAGACCGTGCTGCCGCCGGGCTACCTGTGCTGCGGTTATCCGCAGCGGGGCGCGGGCCAGTTCGACAAGGCCGACAAGATGATGACGGACAACCGCGTGCTGTTCCACCGCATGGCCAACACGCTCAATTATCTCGACATCAAGACCGTGCTGGTGTCCTGCGGCACCTGCTACGACCAGTTGGCGACCTACGAGTTCGACAAGATTTTCCCCGGCTGCCGCATCATGGACATCCATGAATACCTGCTCGAGAAGGGCATGCGCCTCGAAGGCGTCAGCGGCACCCGCTATATGTATCACGAGCCCTGCCACAACCCCATGAAGCTGCAGGACTCCGTCAAGACCGTCAATGCGCTGGTGTCGACGGTGGACAACACGAAAATCGAGAAGAACGACCGCTGCTGCGGCGAGTCGGGCACCTTCGGTATTTCGCGGCCCGATATCGCCACCCAGGTGCGCTACCGCAAGCAGGACGAAATGGAAAAGGGTGCGGCCAAGCTGCGCGCCGACGGTTTCGACGGTGAAGTGAAAATCCTCACCAGTTGCCCATCCTGCCTGCAAGGCTTGAGCCGCTACAAGCACGACGCGGGCGCCACGGCCGATTATATCGTGGTGGAAATGGCCAAACACCTGCTGGGCGAGAACTGGATGCCCGAGTATGTGGCGCGCGCCAACAACGGCGGCATCGAGCGGGTGCTGGTGTGACCATGGCCGCTCCGTGCGAATTGTGTGAGTTGAGCCAGTCGGGCAGCGTTCCCGTCTGGCGCAATGAACTTTTTTCCGTGATCATGGTCGATGATGCTGCGTATCCAGGTTTCGTGCGCGTCATCTGGCACGACCATGTGCGCGAAATGAGCGACCTGGCCGACGCCCACCGGCTGGCCCTGAACGATGCCGTCCACCGCGTCGAGCTGGCCGTGCGGGCGGTGATGCGCCCCTTGAAAATCAACGTGGCAAGCCTGGGCAACGTGGTGCCGCACCTGCACTGGCACATCATTCCCCGTTACCTTGACGACGCCCATTTTCCTGCCCCCGTGTGGGCCAGCCCCGTGCGCACCACCGCCGAGGCCGTATTGGCCGAACGGCGCGCGCACTTGCCCCAACTGCGCGCGGAGATCATCCGCCGCATGACGATAGAATGAGTCCACTATGAGCAATCCAATTCCTACCGATCTGACCGTCCACCAGCAATCGCGCCTGCTCGACATCGCCTTCGATGACGGCGCCGCGTTCACCTTGCCGTTCGAATACCTGCGCGTGTACTCGCCCTCGGCCGAAGTCAAAGGCCACGGCGCCGGCCAGGAAGTGCTGCAACTTGGCAAGCGCGAGGTGGGCATGACGGCGCTCGAGCCGGTCGGCAACTACGCCGTCAAGCCCACTTTTTCGGACGGCCACGACAGCGGCCTGTACACGTTTGCGTATTTATACAAGCTGGGCACGGAGCAGGGGGCCTTGTGGGCCGACTACCTGCGCCTGCTGGAAGAAGCCGGTTTCGCCGGCGACACGGGGCGCGCACCAGGCGCCGCCATTGCCGGCGCACCGACCAAGGCAAAAAGCTGCGGTTAAGCCCAAGTGCCTATCCCAGTAGATTGGAGTCGCTGCTGCCGCGCCTGGCAAGCGGGGGCGGCGTTGCTCGTCGTTGCATGGCTAGCCATGCCGCCTCCTCGCGCCTAGCCCGCGCTTGCCAGTCATCGCCATCCGCTTCCTCCCCTCTACTGAGATAGGCACTAAATCACGGGGGCGGGCGCGCCAGCACGCGCCTTGTATAATGCAGTCAACATTAACGGGCTGCAGACCATGACCAATACCACCCATTTCGGCTACAAAACCGTCTCCGAGGACGACAAGGTCCACGAAGTCGCCAAAGTGTTTCACTCTGTCGCGGCCAAGTACGACGTCATGAATGACCTGATGTCGGCCGGCCTGCACCGGGCGTGGAAGATTTTCACGATCGCCAAGGCGGGCGTGCGCCCCGGCTTCAAGGTGCTCGACATTGCCGGCGGCACGGGCGACCTGGCCAAGGCCTTCGCCAGGCAGGCGGGGCCGACGGGCGAAGTCTGGCTCACCGACATCAACGAGTCGATGCTGCGCGTGGGCCGCGACCGCCTCTTGAACAAGGGCTTGATGACCCCCACCTTGCTGTGTGACGCCGAAAAACTGCCATTTCCCGACAATTATTTCGACCGGGTCAGCGTGGCCTTCGGCTTGCGCAACATGACGCACAAGGACCAGGCGCTGGCCGAAATGCGGCGCGTCCTGAAACCGGGCGGCAAGCTGCTGGTGCTGGAGTTTTCCAAGGTGGCGGCGCCCCTGCAAAAGCCCTACGATCTGTACTCGTTTTCCGTGCTGCCGTGGCTGGGCCAGAAGATCGCCGGCGACGCCGACAGCTACCGCTATTTGGCCGAATCGATCCGCATGCATCCGGACCAGGAAACCCTGAAAACCATGATGGAAGAGGCGGGCCTCGAGCGCGTCGATTATTACAATCTCACGGCCGGTGTCGCCGCACTCCACACCGGCATCAAACTCTAGGATGACAACGATGAAAAAATTTTTAGCCAGCATGATGATCGCCGTGACCATGACGTCGATGGTCGCTGAAGTGGTCGCCAAGCCCATGGGCGGCGGCCGCTCGATCGGCCGGCAATCGCAGTCGGTCACCCGCCAGCAGGCCGCACCGGCCGCGCCCGTGCAGCGCCAGCAAGCCGCGCCCGCGCCGGCAGCCGCACCGGCCGCCGCCGTGCCAAAACCGGCCTCGCGCTGGAAAGGCATGCTGGGCGGCGCACTGCTGGGCCTGGGCCTGGGCGCCATGCTGTCGCACTTCGGCCTGGGCGGCGCCATCGCCTCGGCCATCAGCTCGATCCTGATGATCGCCTTGCTGGCCGGCGCCGTGTTCTTTATCTACCGCATGTTCAGCCGCAAAAATGCCGCGGCGCCCGCGGCCGGCGGCTTCAAGCCCTTCGACAGCCCGCTGCCCGCCGGTGGCACGCCGGAAATCGGCTCCGGCCTGAACCAGCCCTACGTCCCGGCCCAGCCGGCCGCCTTTGAGGCGCCCGCCTCGGGCGGCGCTTACGCCCCTGCCGCCCAATTTGGCGTGCCTGCCGACTTCGACAGCGCCGCCTTCCTGCGCCATGCCAAGTCCTCGTTCATCCGCATGCAAGCGGCCTGGGACAAGGCCGACACCAACGACCTGCGCGAATTCACCACGCCGGAAATATTTGCCGAGCTGAAAATGCAAATCCAGGAACGGGGCGCCAGCGCCGATTTCACGGACGTCGTCACCATCGATGGCGAACTGCTGGGCATCGAAACGATCGGCAACGAGTACCTGGCCAGCGTCAAGTTCACCGGCATGATCAAGGCGGCCCCGACGGCCGCGCCGGAGCCGTTCGCCGAGGTGTGGAATATGTCGAAGAACGTCGCCGGCAATGGCGGCTGGGTGCTGGCCGGTATCCAGCAATTGTCCTGATCTATTTTGCCGGGCCGCCCACACGCACGGCGATTCTGTCCGGCAAACTGGTAAGATCGAAACCGCCCGCGCACCGGGCGGTTTTTTTGTTTCTACAGCGAGCGCCATGCCTTCATCTTCCTTCCTGTTCGACCTGAGCCTGGCCACCCCCGCCGTGGCCGCCATCAACCACCTGCTGGCGCAAGAGGGGTGGGCGCGCGAGCTGTTGCGCCCGCACGCGGGCAAGCTGGCGCTGATCGATGCCGGCAGCATCGCCTTGCGCCTGGCGGTGACGGCCGACGGCATGCTCGCCGCCGGCGCCCTGGAAGCCGAGCCGGCCGTGACGATCCGCATGAAGCTGTCGGACCTGCCCCTGATCGCCCAGCAGCGCGAGCGCGCCTTTTCCTTCGTCAAGATCGAAGGCGACGCCGAGTTCGCCAACACGATTTCGCAGCTGAGCAAGCACTTGCGCTGGGAACCCGAAGCCGACCTCGAGCGCTTCGCCGGCCCCATCGCCGCCACCCGCCTGACCGAGGGCGCGCGCGGCCTGTTCGCCGCCGCCGTCACGGGCCAGCGCAAGCTGAGCGAAAACGTCGCCGAATACCTGGCCGAAGAGCAGGGCGTGCTGGTGCGCCCGGCCTTGCTCGAAGCCATGGGCGCCGACATCACCCGCTTGCGCGACGACGTCGAACGGGCCGCCAAGCGCATCGCCCGACTCGACGACCAATTGAACAAAACGGCGGCAGCGCCGCGCGGCGTCGCCGTGTTACCGCCCTCCCTGGACCGCTGATGATATTGAAATTCCTGCGCCTGCTGAAAATTCTGCGGGTGGCGACCAAGTACGGTCTCGACGAGATCGCCATTTCCGGCTTCAAGGTGCCCCGCACGGCCAAGCTGATCGACACGGTGGTGTTCTGGCGCGACATCTCCGCGCCCCGCGGCGTGCGCCTGCGCATGGCGCTCGAGGAGCTCGGTCCCATCTTCGTCAAGTTCGGCCAGGTGCTGTCGACCCGCGCCGACCTGATGCCGCCCGACATCGCCGCCGAACTGGCGGCGTTGCAAGACCGGGTGCCGCCCTTCGATTCCGACCTGGCCATCGCGCAAATCACCAAGTCGCTGGGCGCCCACCCGGACCAGCTGTTCGCCAGCTTCGAGCGCATCCCCGTGGCGTCCGCCTCGATTGCCCAGGTCCACTTCGCCGTCCTCAAAAACGGCAAGGAAGTGGCCGTCAAGGTGCTGCGTCCCGGCATGAAGAAATCGATCGACGAGGACGTCGCCCTGATGCATCTGGCCGCCCAGCTGGTCGAGCGCCTGTGGACGGAATCGAAGCGCCTCAAGCCGCGCGAAGTGGTGGGCGAGTTCGACAAATACCTGCATGACGAACTGGACCTGATGCGCGAGGCGGCCAACGCCAGCCAGCTGCGCCGCAACTTCGCCAATTCGAACTTGCTGATGGTGCCGGAAATGTACTGGGACTATTGTTCGAGCAGCGTGATCGTCATGGAACGCATGCACGGCATTCCCGTCTCGCAGATCGAGCGCCTGTCGGCCGCCGGGGTCGACCTGTCGAAGCTGTCGAGCGACGGTGTGGAGATTTTCTTTACCCAAGTGTTCCGCGACGGCTTTTTTCACGCCGATATGCACCCCGGTAACATCCTCGTGTCGGTGGCGCCGGAAACTTTCGGGCGCTACATCGCCCTCGACTTCGGTGTGATGGGCACCCTGAACGACTTCGACAAGGATTACCTGTCGCAGAACTTCCTGGCGTTTTTCCAGCGCGACTATAAACGGGTGGCCGAAGCCCACATCGAGTCCGGCTGGGCACCCCCGAGCACCCGCGTCGACGAGCTCGAGTCCGCCGTGCGCGCCTGCTGCGAGCCCATTTTCGACCGGCCGCTCAAAGATATCTCGTTCGGCCAGATCCTGCTGCGCCTGTTCCAGACCTCGCGCCGCTTCAATGTCGAGGTGCAGCCGCAACTGGTGTTGCTGCAAAAAACCCTGTTGAACATCGAAGGCCTGGGCCGCCAGCTCGACCCCAACCTCGATTTGTGGAAAACCGCCAAGCCCTACCTGGAAAACTGGATGGGCGAGCAGGTGGGCTGGCGCGGCCTGGTCGAGCGCCTCAAGGCCGAGGCGCCCCGTTACGGGCAGATCATCCCCCAGTTGCCCCGCCTCGTGCACCGCGCGCTCGAACGCGTGCAGCACGGCGGCAACGACAGCGACATGATGAAGCTGCTGCTGCTCGAACAGCGCCGCACCAACCGCCTGCTGGGCTTTTTCGTGGTGTTCACGGTCACGCTGGTGGCCGGCTTCGGCGCCATCCGCCTGTTCCTGCACTACCACGGCGGTTTCTAAATGGACGAGGCGCCATCCAGCCCCGCACCCGCGTTTGCCGTGCGCGACCCGCTCGACCCGGCCTTCTGGGACGAGCGCTTTCGCCGCGGCTTCACGCCGTGGGACCGGGGCGGGGTGCCGCAGGCGCTGCGCCAGTTCGCCGCCACCGCCGCCCCGTGCGTGACCTTGATTCCCGGCTGCGGCGCCGCCTACGAACTGGCCGCCCTGTGCGAACTGGGCTGGGACGCCACCGCCATCGATTTTTCGCCCGCCGCCGTGGCCCAGGCGCGCGCGCAACTGGGCCCGTGGCAAGCACGCGTCATCGAGGCCGATTTTTTTGCCTACACCCCACCGGTCCCCTTGCAGCTGATCTACGAGCGCGCCTTCCTGTGCGCCTTGCCGCCCGCCCTGTGGCCGCAGGTGGCGGCGCGCTACGCCGCCCTGTTGCCGGCCGGCGCGCTGCTGGCCGGGTTTTTCTTTTTCGACAGCACCCCCAAGGGGCCACCGTTCGGCATCACGCCCGCACGGCTCGACGCGCTGCTGTCTCCCCACTTCGAGCGCCTCGAGGACGCCGCGGTCAGCGATTCCATCGCCGTGTTCGCGGGCAAGGAGCGCTGGCAGCTGTGGCGCCGGCGCGATTCGGACGCTTCTTGACAGGCATGCGACAATAGTCGCATAATCGGAGCCATCGTCACGCACGGAGTCTCCCATGGCTGTTCCCTCGATTTCTGAACTGAGTTTATTAAAAGCCCTGTGGCGCCAGCAGCCGCTGAGCGCCCGCGAAATCCACGAGCGCATCGTCGACGAGCTGGACTGGTCGTATTCGTCCACCCGCAAGACGCTCGAGCGCATGCTCGAGAAGGGCATGGTCAGCCAGCAGATCGTGCACGGCATGCAGGTGTACCAGGCGGTGCTGGAGAAGGTCGATACCCTGGCCGCCTTCGCCCACGATTTCGCCCACCGCGTGATGGAGATCGACACGCCCTTGCCGGTCACGATGTTTACCGGGAGCAAGCTGGTCGATGAGGCCGAGCTGGCCCAGCTGGAACAATTGCTGCACGACTGGCCCAGCGACGAGGCCGATGCCCCATGAGCGGCTTCGACCTGTTCTGCATGCGCTTCGCGCTGGCGACCCTGGCTTGCCTGGCAGCGGGTGCGGGGGTGGCGGCCGTGTGCGCGCTGTGCCGCCGCTACCTGCCGCTGCTGGCCTTGCAGCGTTCGGCCTGGCTGCTGGGGCAACTGGCCATTGCCGCCACGTTTATCCTGGTGCTGCTGCCGCAAACGGCGCCCCTGCGCATGGTGCCCGCCATCGAGGTGAGCGAGGCGGCGCCGTCTGCCCCGGCGGCGGCACTCGATGGCGCCAGCGTCGATGGCGGCAGCCTTGCCGCGCCGGCCAGCGGGGCCGCCATCGACTGGCCCCTGCGGGGTGCGCAAGGCTGGCTGGCGCTGTACCTGCTGGGCCTGGCGCTGGCGCTGCTGCGCCTGTGGCGCAGCAGCCGGGCGGTCGACCGCCTGGCGCGGGCCGGCGCGCACTTGTCGAGCGCCGACCCGCATGCGGGGTTTGGCGCCGGCACCGTGCTCACGCCCGCCGTCATCGAAGTGGACGCGGCCATCTCGCCCATGCTGTGCGGGGTGTTCCGTCCGCGCCTGCTGCTGCCGCGCCACCTGCGCAGTTTTGAGGTGCTCCAGCAGCAATTGATCGTCGCCCACGAACTGACCCACTGGCGCCGCGGCGACCTGCGCTGGACGGGCGCGGCGGTGGCGCTGCAGACCCTGTTCTGGTTCCACCCGGCCATGCGCTTGCTGCGTGCCCATCTGTCTTGGGCGCAAGAGCTGGCCTGCGACCGGGACGTGTTGCGCGGACGTCCCCAGGCCGCGCGCAAGGCCTATGCCGCGGCGTTGCTGGCGCAACTGAAAACCCGGCAGCGCCCGGGCGAAGTGGTGCTCGCTTTCGGCGGCGCCAACAGCGACACGCTGGCCGCGCGCATCGGCCTGATCCGGGCACCGCTGGCCGCCGTGCACGGTGCGCTCAGCCGCACGGTCGCGCTGCTGGCGCTGGGCGCCGTCTTCGCCGTCAACCTGGCGCTGCAACCGGCGCTGGCCTGGCACGCTGGCGCGCCCCTGCCACAGCCGCTGGTCGCGGGCGTCGTCGCCAGCCCCGCCAATGGCGAACTCGACTGCACTCTGCTGGTCGACGCCACCAGCGGGCGGCGCCTGCAACAGCTGGGCGATTGCGACACCCGCGTCACGCCCGCATCGACGTTCAATATTGCGGTGAGCCTGATGGGCTTCGACAGCGGCATCCTGCGCGACGCCCACGCGCCCCTGCTGCCGTTTCGGCCCGGCTACGCCGACTGGAACAGCAACTGGCGCCGCGCCACCGACCCCACCCGCTGGATCAAGGATTCCACGGTCTGGTACGCGCAGCACGTCACCAATACGCTGGGCGAGGCGCGGCTGGCGCAGTACCTGGACACTTTTGCGTACGGCAACCGCGACGCCTCGGGCGATGCTGGTAAGCACAATGGCCTGAGCATGTCGTGGATCAGTTCGTCGATGCTGATTTCCCCCGTCGAGCAGGCGGCGTTCCTGCGCAAGGTCGTCAACCGGCAATTGCCACTGAGCGCGCACGCCTACACCATGAGCGCGCAATTGCTGCGCCTGCCCGACCAGGGCGGCTGGCAAGTGTTCGGCAAGACCGGCACGGCCATGGGAATACCGCCTGACGGCGCCGCCGACCCGTCCAGGACCTACGGCTGGTTCGTGGGCTGGGCCAGCAAGGGCGGCCGCACGGTGGTGTTTGCCCGCTTGCTGCGCGACCGGACGCAGGCGCGCGCACCGGCCGGCCCCCGCGTCAAGCAAGCCTTCCTGCGCGAGCTGCCGGCCCGGCTTGCCACCCTCGATCAATTCTGACTCACCTGGAGAACCGCATGACTGCAATTCGCCTGGCGCTCGCTGGCGCCCTGCTGGCCGGGGCCGCGTCCGCCCACGCCGACGACTGGAACGATCCCCAGGAGCCGTTCGCCATTTATGGCAACACGTATTATGTGGGTGTGCGCGGCCTCAGTGCCGTGTTGATTACGTCGCCCGACGGCCACATCCTGATCGACGGCGGCAGTCCCGACTCGCCCGCGCAGATCGCCGCCCACATCGGCCAGCTGGGATTCAAGGTGGAGGACATCAAGTACATCCTCAATTCGCACGAGCACTTTGACCATGCGGGCGGCATCGCCGCCTTGCAGGCATGGTCAGGCGCGACCGTGCTCAGCAGCCGCCGCGGCGCCACCGTGCTGCGCAGCGGCCGGCCCAATCGCGCCGATCCCCAATACAGCGCGCGCACGCCCGCCATGGCAGCGATGCCCAGGGTGCGCGCGCTCGACGACGGGCAGGTGCTCAGCCTGGGCGAACTGCGGGTGACGGCGCATTACACGCCGGGCCACGCGCCGGGCGGGGTCAGCTGGACCTGGCAATCGCGCGAGGGCGAGCGCAGCGCCAACATGGTGTACGCCGACAGCATCAGCGCCTACGCCGCCAAGCCGTTTCGCTACAGCGGCAGTGCGCGCTACCCGCAGGCGCGCGCCCAGCTCGAGCGTTCGATCGGCGTGATCGCCGCGCTGCCCTGCGACATCCTCATCTCCGCCCATCCCGAGGTGGGCGAGCTGTGGACCCGCAAGGCGCGCGCCGACAGCGAAGGCAATGGCGCCTTCATCGACCCCGCCGGCTGCCGCGCCTACGCCGCCAAGGGACAAGCCCGTTTAAGCACGCTGCTGGCCGAGGAGGCGCAAGCAAAATGAACACCATGACAAACCACCTGCGGCGCTGGATACCCCTGCTGTTGTTGCCCGCCAGCATGCTGGCCCACGCCGCCGAATGGCGGCAGAATGCGGACATCGACGCGCTGTTCAAGAAGGAGGGGGTGCGCGGCACCCTCGTCGTGCACGACGTTGCCACCGATGTCTACACGGTGCACGACCGCGAGCGGGCGCACCAGCGTTTCGTGCCCGCCTCGACCTTCAAGATTCCCAACAGCCTGATCGGGCTCGACACGGGCGTGGTGGCCAGCGTCGACACGGTGCTGCCGTATGGCGGCGGGCCCGTCGCGCGCGCCGAGTGGGGGCACGACATGTCGCTGCGCGAGGCCATCAAGATCTCGAACGTGCCGCTGTACCAGGGCATGGCGCGGCGTATCGGCCGGGCGCGCATGGCCGAGAAGATGCGCGGGCTCGACTACGGCAACGGCGACATCGGCACCGAGGTCGACAATTTCTGGCTCAAGGGCCCCCTGAAAATCAGCGCCGTCGAGCAGACCGCGTTCCTGCAGCGGCTGGCGCAGGACCATCTGCCGTTCTCGGCCGGCGCGATGGCGGCGGTGCGCGCCATCACCTTGCAGGACGGCAGCAGCGGCCTGCACGCCAAGACGGGCTGGGGCGGCAATCCGCCCTCGACCGCGGACATCGGCTGGTGGGTGGGCTGGGTGGAGAAAGACGGCCGGCTGACCACCTTCGCCCTGAACATCGACATTCCCGACGACGCCACGGGCGCCAGGCGGGTGCCGCTGGGGAAGGCGGCGCTGCGCTTGCTGGGCGTGCTCGATTAGGTCAATTGCTCAGGCGGGGAAGGTCCACATCGTCGTGATCAAACCCTCGCTCACTTCGAACACCACCACCATCTCGATAGGGGTGTCGGCGACGCCCCAGATGCGCTCGTGGTCGAACACCCGCGTGCCGCTGACGATGCGGTTGATCAGTTCGGCCCGCAGCGCGCTCACGTTGAAGCGCTCGGTGGCGTAAAAGTGCGACAGCGCCGCCTTGCCTTGCATGGCCAGCGTGGCGGCGGGCATGCGGATCACCTTGATGTCGTCGGCAAAATGGGCCATGAAGGCGTCCAGGTCGCGCGCGTTGTAGGCGTCGAACTGCGATTCAATGAGGGCGAGGGGGGATGGTTGGGACATGGCAGAGGATCCTGACGGGTGGTGAATTGGCAATCATACTGGCAGCCCGAATTACATGGCGGCGGCCGCTTCAATCACTTCGGGCGCCAGCGTGATCGCGTTCGCATTGGCAAACGCGAGCACGGCCTTGACTTCGGCGCGCAGTTGCGTGGCCAGGTCGGGCGTGGCACGGGCGGCGTGCAGGGCGACCCGCGCCGGCGCGCCGGCGGTGACGAGGGCCTGCTTGGTGGCGCCAATATTTTTTGTCAGCGCCGTCATGTCGCGCGCCGCCAGGGTCAGCGCCGCCGCGCCGCTGGCAAACGCCGCCTTGTTCGCCTCACTCAAGGCGATGGGCGTGGCCAGCAACTGCGACACCTGTTCATGCAGGGCGCCGGCGGTCACGGTGGCATGGGTGATGTCGGCCGTCGAGGCCTGCATGTCCAGCGCCAGCGGCGCAGCACTTGCCAGCTTGGCGCCCAGTGCCTGCAACAGCGTGCTGTTGGCCGCCACATCGGCGCGCGCCAGGTCGACAAATCTGCCCAGGAATTCTTCTGGCCGCGGTTGCGACAACAGGCCGCTATAGGTCGTGCCACCATTGCCCAACTGGCGCGCATGGCCCGCGCCAGCTGCCGCGAGGGCGGCCATTGCGACGACGAACACCAGGGTGCGCTTGTATGTTTTCATTATTAAAAACTTAAAATTGAATAAGAGAAATGCTAAATTACCACTTTCGAAGTGGTGTGGCAAATCGGCCCGCATGATGGGGCAGGCGCAGCGGGACGGCAATCGTTCAATCGAGTGTGCGCCGGTAGGTCAGCAGGGCGACCGTGCCCGCCGCCGCCATGAACAGGGCAATCGGCCACAGTTGCGGGGCAATCTCGGCCAGGCCATTGCCCTTCAATAAAATCCCCCGCACGATGCGCAGGAAATGCGTGAGCGGCAGCGCTTCGCCGATGGCCTGCGCCCACGGCGGCATGCCCCGAAACGGGAACATGAAGCCCGACAGCAGTATCGATGGCAGGAAGAAGAAAAACGTCAGCTGCATTGCCTGCAACTGGCTGCGGGCGATGGTGGAAAAAGTAAAGCCGACGGCCAGGTTGGCGGCCATGAACAGCGCCAGTGCGCCCGCCAGCACGGCGTAGCTGCCCGCCATCGGCACGGCGAACAGCAGGCGCGCCGCCACCAGCACCACCGCCACCTGGACGTAGCCGATGCCGATATAAGGGGCGATCTTGCCGATCATGACTTCGAGCGGCCGCGCCGGTGTCGCCAGCAGGTTCTCCATGGTGCCCCGTTCGCGTTCGCGCGTCATCGCCAGCGCCGTCATCATCACCATCGTCATGGTCAGGATGACGCCGATCAGCCCCGGCACGATGTTGTAGCGGGTCAGTCCTTCCGGGTTGTAGCGGCGCTGGATGCGGATGTCGTAGGGCAGTGCGCCAGGCTGCAAGGGGGCCAGCACGCCGCGCGCATCGTGGGCCAGCGCCTGGCGCGCGATCGGTTCGAGCGCCGCCAGCGCGGCCGCTGATGCGGCCGGATCGGTGGCGTCGGCGGCGAACAGCAGGGCGGGGCGCTGGCCCCGTTCGAGCGCGCGTGCAAAACCGGCGGGGATCTCGAGCAGGAACTGCACCTGCCCCGTGGCCAGCAAGTGCTCGCCCTGCGCCGCGCTGGCGGGGCGCTGGACGACGCGAAAATACTGCGAGTTCTCCAGCGCCGCCACCAGGCTGCGCGCGTGGATGCTGTTGTCGGCGATGAGCAGCGCCGTCGGCAGCGCCTTCGGATCGGTGTTGATGGCAAAGCCGAACAGCACCAGCTGCATGACGGGCACGCCGACCATCATGGCGAAAGTCAGGCGGTCGCGCCGCAGCTGCAGCAGCTCCTTGATCAGGATGGCGGCCAGGCGCGACCAGCTCATGGGCGCTCACCGCCGTCGCCGTCCATCAAGGCGATAAAGACGTCTTCGAGCGTGGTGGCGACGGTGGCGATGGGCACACCCTGCTGCCTGTACGGCGCCAGCGCGGCGTCGAGCCGGGCCGCGCTGGCGGCGCTCACGTGCAGGGCCGCGCCGAAGGTGGCCACGGTGCGGATGCCGGGACACTGGCGCAGCGCCGCGCCGATGCGCAGCAGGTCGGCCTGGGGCGCGCCGCTGATCTCGCAGGTGGACAGGGCCGCCTGGGCGACGAGCTGGGCGGGGCTGCCCTGGGCCAGCAGCTTGCCGTTGGCGATATAGGCCAGCCCATGGCAGCGCTGCGCCTCGTCCATGTAGTGGGTCGACACCAGCACCGTCATGCCCTGGCCAGCCAGGGCATGCAACTGGTCCCAGAACTGGCGGCGCGCTTTCGGGTCGACCCCGGCGGTGGGCTCGTCGAGCAGCAGCAGCCGGGGGCGGTGCAGCAGGCAGGCCGCCAGCGCCAGGCGCTGCTTCCAGCCGCCCGACAGGGACCCGGCCAGTTGTGCGCGGCGGCTGGCCAGGCCCAGTTCAACCAGGGTGGCCTCGACCCGCGCGCGGCGCCCGGCGATGGCATACATGCGGCCGATGAAGTCGAGATTTTCGGCGATGCTCAAATCGTCGTACAGGCCGAATCGCTGGGTCATGTAGCCGACCTGGCGCTTGATCGATGGCGCCTGGCGGCCGATGTCGAACCCGAGGCAGCTGCCGCTGCCCGCGTCGGGCGTGAGCAGGCCGCACAGCATGCGGATGGTGGTGGTCTTGCCGCTGCCGTTGGGGCCGAGAAAACCGTGGATGCGCCCGCGCGCCACTTGCAGGTCGAGGTTGTCGACGGCCAGCTTGCCGCCAAAGCGCTTGCTCAGGCCGCGCACGTCGATGACGATGTCGTCCGCGCTCATGGCGGCGCCGTCAGCCGCACCTGCAGCGGCTGGCCCGGGTGCAGGCGCGCCGCCTGCGCGGGCGCGGGGCGCGCTTCGACCATGAACACCAGGCGCGCGCGGTTCTCGTTGCTGTAGATGAGGGGCGCGGTAAATTCGGCGTTCGGCGCTATAAAGGTGATGGCGGCGGCGACGGGCGCGCCGCAGCCGTCGCAGCGCAGTTCGACGGCGCGGCCGATGGCCAGTGTGCCCAGCTGGTCTTCGCGGACGAAGAAGCGCGCCTTGATGTTGGCCGGCGGTAGCACGCTGAGCACGGGGCTGCCCGCCGGCACCAGCTCGCCCTCGCGGTAGTACACCTCGACGACGGTGCCGGCCTGGGGAATGGTTTGCGCCTTTTGCGCCAGCTTCCATTCCGCTTGCGCCAGCTGCGCCTGGGCCGCCTGCTGGTCTTGCGCGGCGGCGGCGATGGCGTCGCTGCGGGCGCCCAGGCCGGCCAGGCGCAGCTGGGCCCGCAGCTCTCCCACGCGCGCCTGGTCGCGCTGGGCGGCCGCACGCGCCGCGTCCTGCTGCGCGGGGGCGCTGAAGCGGGCGGCGAACAGGGTTTGCTGGCGCGCCAGTTCGGCCTGCGACAGCAGTTGCGCCGCCTCGGCCTGGTCGAGCCGGGCGCGCGCCGCCGCCAGCTCGTCGGGTCGCTGGCCCTTGCGCAGGTCGGCCAGTTGGGCGCTGGCGCGTTGCAGGCGGGCCAGCGCCTCGGCGCGCTCGGCGGTTTCGACGTCCCGCTCGAGCGTGAAGGCGGGCGATCCCTGCGCGGCCTGGTCGCCCGTGCGCAGGTACAGCCGGGTGAGGGTGCCGGTGAGCGGCGCGGCAAGGCGCACGGTTTCGCCCTCGGCGTAGCCGGGCAGGCCCTCGTCGGGCGCGCGCGCGCAGCCGACGAGGGCAACAGCGATGGCGAAGCAGGGCAGGCGTTTCATGGGATCGTTGGCGTGCGAGGATGGGCCGTACGCCCACGATACCGTGGCGGCGCAGGCGCAGCGCGCGGTAGCCGGCCGGCATCGGGCAAGTCCTCGCGTCCATAAAAAAAGCCCGCTTGCGCGGGCTCTTCAATACTGGCTTCTTGTATGTGATGCGGCGACGAATCGCGCAAAATTCTGTTTCTTGATGCGGAGGCCTTATCCCCGCCGCCAACGGCGTGCGTCGGTGATGGGTATTGAATCATTATTGTTGATGAGGGGCAAAGTGTTTTTCATTTTACGTACTTCAAAAAACAACACTGGCGGGCGCCGGTGGCCGCCGCCATGCCAGCGGCGCCGGTGCTTTTGCATTGATGGTCAGTGCGGCCCGCAAAAGCTTTATAATTCAGGGTTTTGACGATTTTTGCGGAGTTATCGATGCCGATTTACGCTTACCGCTGCGATGAATGCGGGTTTGCCAAGGATGTGTTGCAGAAGATGTCAGACCCCGTTCTGACGGTCTGCCCCTCCTGTGGCCAGCCAGCCTTCAAGAAGCAATTGACCGCCGCGGGCTTCCAGCTCAAGGGCACCGGGTGGTACGCCACCGACTTCCGTGGCGGCAAGGCGCCTGCCACCGGCACGGCCAGTGGGCCGGTCGAGAAGCCGGCGCCGGCCGCGGCCAGCGAGGGCGCCAGCGCCCCCGCCCCGGCGGCCAAGCCGGCGGCCCCGGCCAGCGACAAGTCCTGAACGATGCGCGCGGGCGGCAGTCTGCCCGTGCCATCGCTGGTGTGGCCGCCTGAGCAACACGCTCAGTGGGCAAACTGAAACCAACCGAGAACCCGAGTACACGATGCGTAAATATTTCATCACAGGCTTGCTGGTGCTGGTGCCCCTGGCGATCACCGCGTGGGTGCTCAACCTGGTCATCGGCACGATGGACCAGTCGCTGCTGATCCTGCCCAAGCAGTGGCAGCCGCGCGAACTGTTCGGCTTCGACATTCCCGGCCTCGGCACCATCCTGACCGTGCTGATCGTGTTCGTCACGGGCCTGTTGACGAACAACCTGGTGGGCAATTACGTGGTGCGCATGTGGGAAAAGCTGTTGCAGCGCATCCCCGTGGTCAGTTCGCTCTACGGCAGCGTCAAGCAGGTCTCCGACACCCTGTTTTCCTCGTCCGGCAACGCCTTTCGCAAGGCCGTGCTGCTGCCGTACCCGCATGCCGATTCGTGGACCATCGGCTTTCTCACCGGCGTGCCGGGTGGCGATGTGCGCAATCACCTGGTGGGCGATTTCGTCAGCGTGTATGTGCCGACCACGCCGAACCCCACCTCGGGCTTTTTCCTCATGCTCGAGCGCAGCCGCGTGATCGAACTGGACATGTCGGTCGATGCCGCCCTCAAATATATCGTCTCGATGGGCGTCGTCGCCCCCGAGCACCTGCCGGTGAAATCCCCGGCAGCGCCTGAAATTAACTAACCTGGATCGAAAACTATGTCCTCCATGCGTACCCATTATTGCGGCCTCGTCACCGAAGAATTGCTGGGCCAAACCGTCAGCCTGTGCGGCTGGGTGCACCGTCGCCGCGACCACGGCGGCGTCATCTTCATCGATCTGCGCGACCGCGAAGGCCTGGTGCAGATCGTCTGCCATCCGGACCATGCCGCCGTCTTCAAGGCGTCCGAATCGGTGCGCAACGAGTACTGCCTGCGCATCACCGGCACCGTCACCAACCGCATCGAGGGCACCATCAACAGCAACCTCAAGTCCGGTAAAATCGAAATCACCGCCCTTGACGTGGAAGTGCTCAACGCCTCCGTCGCCGTGCCGTTCCAGCTGGACGACGACAACCTGTCCGAGACCACCCGCCTGACCCACCGCGTGCTCGACCTGCGCCGCCCGCAGATGCAAAACAATCTGCGCCTGCGCTACAAGGTGACGATGGAAGTGCGCAAGTACCTCGACAACCTGGGCTTCATCGACATCGAAACGCCGATGCTGACCAAGTCGACCCCGGAAGGCGCGCGCGACTACCTGGTGCCGTCGCGCGTCAACGCCGGCAAGTTCTTCGCCCTGCCGCAGTCGCCGCAGCTGTTCAAGCAGCTGCTGATGGTGGCCAACTTCGACCGCTACTACCAGATCACCAAGTGCTTCCGCGACGAAGACCTGCGCGCCGACCGCCAGCCTGAATTTACCCAGATCGACTGCGAGACCTCGTTCCTGTCCGAGCAGGAAATCCGCGACCTGTTCGAGGACATGATCCGCGTGGTGTTCAAAAACACCCTCGACATCGACCTGCCGAACCCGTTCCCGGTGATGGAGTACGCCAACGCCATGGGCCTGTACGGTTCCGACAAGCCGGACATGCGCGTCAAGATGGCATTTACCGACCTGACCGAGATCATGAAGACGGTCGACTTCAAGGTCTTCGCCGGCGTCGCCAATTCGGTGGGCGGTCGCATCGTCGGCCTGCGCGTGCCGCAGGGTGGCAATATGCCGCGCTCGGAAATTGACGCCTACACCCAGTTCGTCGCCATCTACGGCGCCAAGGGTCTCGCTTACATCAAGGTCAACGAAAAAGCCAAGGGCCGTGACGGCCTGCAGTCGCCGATCGTGAAAAACCTGCACGACGACGCGCTCGCCCAGATCATCGAGATGACGGGCGCCGAGGACGGCGACCTGATTTTCTTCGGCGCCGACAAGGCGAAAATCGTCAACGACGCCATCGGCGCGCTGCGCGTGAAAATCGGCCACTCCGACTTCGGCAAGAAGGCCGGCCTGTTCGAGGACCGCTGGGCGCCGCTGTGGGTGATCGACTTCCCCATGTTCGAGCACGACGAAGAGAGCGGCCGCTGGAACGCCACCCACCACCCGTTCACGGCGCCGAAAGACGGCCACGAAGACATGCTCGAAACCGATCCCGGTGCGTGCATCTCGAAGGCCTACGACATGGTCCTCAATGGCTGGGAACTGGGCGGCGGTTCGATCCGTATCCACCGCGAAGAAGTCCAGAGCAAGGTGTTCCGCGCCCTGAAGATCGACGCCGAAGAAGCCCAGCTCAAGTTCGGCTTCCTGCTCGACGCCCTGCAATACGGCGCGCCACCGCACGGCGGCCTGGCCTTCGGCCTCGATCGCATCGTCACCATGATGACAGGCTCGGACTCGATCCGCGACGTGATCGCCTTCCCGAAAACCCAGCGCGCCCAGTGCCTGCTGACCAATGCCCCATCGGAAGTGGACGAGAAGCAGTTGAAAGAGCTGCATATCCGCCTGCGCAACGCCGAGCCGAAAGTGGTGTAAGCGGCACCGCTTCGCTGTGCTCGTAAAAAAGCCGGGTTCTTGCGAATCCGGCTTTTTTTATGGGGCCGCTGTGTTTGCCCGTTTTGCGGTAATCTAGCGCCCATGCCGCACAAAATCCCCGAATCCGTCCTCGTCGTCATCCATACCACCGACCTGCAGGTGCTGCTCATCGAGCGCGCCGACAAGGCCGGTTTCTGGCAATCGGTCACCGGCTCCCTCGACAGCGTCGATGAAGCGCTGATCGACACCGCCGCCCGCGAACTGTTCGAAGAAACCGGCATCGTCGCCGATGGCCGCGACATCGTGCTGCGCGACTGGCAACTGGCGAACATCTACGAAATCTACCCCGTCTGGCGGCACCGCTACGCGCCCGGCGTCACCCACAACACCGAGCACGTGTTCAGCGTCTGCGTGCCGTGCGAGGTGGCCATCACGCTCAGCCCGCGCGAGCACGTGGGCCATGCCTGGCTGCCCTGGCTGGTCGCGGCCGACCGCTGCTTCTCGTCGTCGAACGCGGAAGCGATCCTGCAACTGCCCAGCCGCTTCGTGAGGCAATAATCATGCGCATGCCACGGTGTGTACTGGCCGCGCTGGCATTGAGCGTCGTGTCCCCGCTGGCGCAGGCGCAGGCCTACCCGAACACGGAAAATTTTGGCGTCGACTTTGACCACGACGCTCCCTGGTACCAGGCCTGCCTGCGCGTCCGGCATGCCGTGCCGGCCGCGCAGGCCGCGACGGCGGCCCCCGCCTGCGATGCGCGCGCCGCCTACTACACCAAGCTCGACCAGGCCGTCACCAGCGCCGCCGAATGGGCCGCCGTGCGCGCCTGCGCGGCGGCGTCGAACGACAGCGCGGTGCTGTCGATGCTGTACGCGAACGGCCTCGGGGTGGCGAGAAATACCGATGTGGCCACGTTCTACGCTTGCAGCACGGGCGCGGCCCACGCCGAAATGGCGGCGCGGGTGGCGCACCTGGCCACGCTGGCGCCCGCGGCACGCTTCGACCTGTGCGACGACATCACCAGCGGCAGGATGGGCGGCGAGTGCGCGGCCATCGCCGCCAGTCGCGCCGAGCGCATCGAGACGGCGTATTTTGCGCGCCTGCGCGCCACCCTGAGCGGTCCGCAGGCGCGCGCGTTTGATCGCCTGGTGAAAGCCAACGCGCGCTTCGCCCAGGCCCACGGCAGCGGCGAAACGGCGCGCGGCGGCTCCGGCTACGTCGGCTTCATGATCGGCGCGCAGGCGCGCGAAAGCGAGTGGCTGCGCGAACACCTGCTCGCTTTCGAAAAGGGCAAGTTCCAGTTGCCGCCGCCGTCGCAGTTCGCCAGCGACGACGCCGAACTCAATCGTCGCTACCGCGCACGCATCGCGCCGGGCGCCGCACCCGATGAATACGCCATAGCGCCAGCCGCGCTGCGCGCGGCCCAGCGCGCCTGGCTGGCCTACCGCGACGCCTGGGTGGACTTCGCCGCGCTGCGCTATCCGCAGGTGCCGGCGGCGGCCTTGCAGGCGCTGTTGACCCAGTGGCGGATCGCACAGTTATAGGCGATACGGCGCCTGTCAGAACGCGTGCAGCGCCTGCAAACGGTCGAGAATGGCCCCTTTGACGGCTGCCCCGGCCAGGTCGCCGCGGCGGCGCCCACTGCCGCCCGGCACGGAAAATTCCTGCACCACCTCGCCCAGCAGCAGCACCCGTTCGGAGAGGTACAGGGCCTCGTCGATATCGTGCGTCACCAGCAGCACGGTGACGGCATGCTCGCGCGCCACCTTGAGCAAGACATCCTGCAACTGCATGCGGGTAAACGCATCGACGGCGGAAAACGGCTCGTCCAGCAGCAGCACCCGCGGCTGCCGATACAGCCCGCGCGCCAGCGCCACCCGCTGCGCCTGGCCGCCCGAGAGTTGATGGGGCAGGGCGTTGCCGCGTCCTTCCAGCCCCACTTCGTCGAGCAGGGCGGCGACGCGGGCCAGGTCGATCGACTCGCCGAAGGCGATGTTCTGCGCCGCCGTCAGCCACGGGAACAGGCGCGGCTCCTGGAAGATCAGGCCGATGCCGTCGACGGGAGAATGCACCTCTGCACCATCGAGCAGTACCCGGCCCCGGTAGGCGGTATCGAGCCCGGCGGCGATCGACAGCAGCGTGCTCTTGCCGCAGCCGCTGGCGCCGACCAGGCTGACGATCTCGCCCGGCTGCAGCGCCAGTCGCACCTCGCGCAGGATGGCGCGCTCGCCGTGCCGCTTGTCGGCGATGGCGATGTCCAGCGCCGCCGTCATCGCGTGCCCTGCGCGTCGAAGCTGTCGCGCCAGTCGAGCCAGCGCCGCTCGAGCCAGCGCATGCCGCTGTCACTGGCCTTGCCCAGCAGCGCCAGCAGCACGATGGCGGCCAGCACGATGTCGGCGCGGCTCGTTTAGCGCCCGTCCGAGAGCAGGTAGCCCAGGCCCCGGCTGGCGGCGATCAGTTCGGCCGCCACCATGAACATCCAGGCCAGGCCCAGGCCATTGCGCAAGCCCGTCATCAGGGACGGCAGCGCCGCCGGCAGCAGCACCCGGCGCACCAGTGCAACGCGGCCCAGCCGATACAGGCGGCCCACTTCGACCAGCTTGCGATCGACCCCGCCGATGCCCGACACGGCCCCCATGTAGACGGGGAAGCTGGCGCCGATGGCGATCAGCACCAGCTTCGGTGCTTCATCGATGCCGAACCACAGCAGCAGCAAGGGCACCCAGGCCAGCGATGGTATCGCCCGCAGCGCCTGCAAGGTGGGATCGAGGATGGCTTCCAGGCGCCGGCTCAGGGCCACCGCGGCGCCCAGCAGCACGCCCAGGCTGGCGCCGGCGGCGAAGCCCACCAGCACCCGCATGCTGCTGCTGACGACGTGGCCGGCCAGGCCGTGCGTGGCCAGATAGCCGATGGTCTCGAGCACCTGGCTGGGCGCCGGCAGCAGGTTGGCCGGCACCGCGCCGCTCCTGACGAGCACTTCGGCCAGCGCCAGCACGGACACGGGCAGCACCAGCCCCAGCGGCAGCCGCGGCAGTGCCAGGCGCCGCCGTGGCGCGCGGGCGGGCAAGGACATCGAACGGCGCAGCAAACGGCTGTTCATGGCCTCAGGCGCGCACGATGTACGGCAGGGCGAAACGGGTGTCGACCAGCTTGCCGATGACGCGGGCGATATCGGTGTCCGGTTTGACCAGGCCCTCGTCGCGCAGGATCGGCGCGGCCAGTTGCAGCGCCTTGACGTGTTCGAGCGAGGGCTGCGGATTGCTGAAGTCGCTGCGCAATTTAATTTGCAGCAGCGCCACCGGCAGCGATACCTTGGCTTCTTCGGCGAGGATCCTGGCGCCCTCGGTGGGATTGGCGCGCAACCACGCGCGCGCCTTTTCGTAGGCCTTGATGACCTTTGCCACCGCCTGCGGCTGGGCGGCCAGAAAATCCTCGCGCACGTTCAGGAAGCCGTAGGTGTTGAAGGCCACGTTCCGGTACAGCAGGCGCGAGCCCCCTTCCAGTTCGCTGGCGGCCATGTGCGGATCGAGTCCGGCCCAGGCATCGACCTTGCCCTGTTCGAGCGCGGCGCGGCCGTCCGCGTGCTGCAAGCCCACGTGCTCGATGTCGCCGCGCTTGAGGCCCGCGCTGGCGAGCGCGCGCAACAGGAACAGGTAGGGATCGGTGCCCTTGGTGGCGGCGATTTTCTTGCCTTTCAGATCGGCCAGCGTGCGGATCGGCGAATCCTTCCTGACCACCAGCGCCGTCCATTCGGGGCGCGAAAAAATATACGGCGTGGTGATCGGGTTGCCATTGGCCTTGGCCAGCAGGGCGGCCAGGCCGGCGCTCGAGCCGATGTCGATGCTGTTGGCGTTGAGGTATTCGAGCGCGCGGTTGCTGCCCGCGCTGAGCACCCACTTGACGGTGGCGCCGTCTTCCTTGAACGCTTCTTCCAGCCAGCCGAAGCGGCGCAGCACCAGGCTGGTGGGCGAGTAATAGGCGTAATCGAGCCGGATTTCCTTCAGCGGCGTGGCGGCGGCGCCCAGGCGGGGCAGGGTGGCCAGGGCGGCGGCGCCGGCCAGTTTCAATATTTTTCTACGCTGCATATGCTTCTTTCAAGGGGGAAGGATCCAGGCGCACCTGGCGTCCGGGGTGGGATTCGGGCAGGCGGGGGCCGGCGCCCAGCAATTGTTCGCGCAGGGTGCCGTCGCGGTAGACGCTGCGGTAGCGGCCGCGCTGTTGCAGTTCCGGCACGATCAGTTCGACGACGTCGCGCATCGATTCATGGGCGACGGCAAAGGCCAGGTTGAAGCCGTCGATGCCGGTCTCGTCGAGCCACGCTTCGAGCTGGTCGGCCACTTGCGCCGGGTCGCCCACGATGACGGGGCCACGCCCGCCCAGGCCGATGAACCTGGCCGCTTCGCGCACCGTCCAGCGGCGCGTGGGATCGGCCGCGCTCAGCGAAGCGAGCGCCGAGCGGCCGGCCTCGGTGTCGATGTAGTCGATGGTGGTGTCGAGCGCCTGGCTGCCGAAGTCGACCCCGGTCCAGCCCGACAGCAGGGCCAGCGCCGCGTCGATATCGATGTGGCTTTCGTACTCGGCCAGCCGGGCGCGCGCCGCCGCCGCCGTGGGGCCGGTGACGATCAGCGCTTGCGCGTACACCAGCAGGGCGTCGCCGTCGCGCCCGGCCGCGGTGGTGGCGGCGCGCGCCTGCTCGACGTAGCGGCGCACCACGGTCTTGCTGGGGCCACTGACGAAGCTCGCCTCGGCGTGGCGGGCGGCGAAGGCGATCCCGCGCGGCGAGGCGCCGGCCTGGTACAGCAAGGGCGTGCGCTGTGGCGACGGCTCGCACAGGTGAATGCCGGGCACCTTGTAGTGGCGCCCCGCGTGGTTGATGGGGTGGACCCGGGCCGGATCGGTGTACAGGCCACTGGCCTTGTCGCGCACGACGGCATCGTCGTCCCAGCTTTTTTCCCACAGCTTGTAGACCACCTCGAGATATTCGTCGGCCAGGTCGTAGCGCGCATCGTGGCCCAGCTGGCGATCGAGGCCCAGGTTGCGGGCGGCGCTGTCGAGGTAGCCGGTGACGATGTTCCAGCCGATGCGCCCGCCGCTGAGGTGATCGAGCGTGGAGATGCGGCGGGCGAAGGTGTAGGGGTGCTCGTAGGTGAGCGCGGCGGTCACCCCGAAGCCCAGGTGCTTCGTCGCGTGCGCCATCACCGGCACCAGCGCCAGCGGGTCGTTCAGCGGCACCTGCACGCCGTGCCGCAGGGCGGCATCGTGGCTGCCCTGGTAGACGTCGTAGACGCCCAGCACGTCGGCCAGGAACACGGCGTCGAAACCACCCGCTTCGAGCAGCTGCGCCAGTTCCACCCAGTGGGCCGGGTCGGTGTAGCGGTGGCTGGTGTCGCGCGGGTGCGTCCACAGCCCCGGCGACTGGTGGCCGACGGTGTTCATCTGGAAGGCGTTGAAGCGGATGGGTTTACTCATTTTGGGCTCAGGGCCAGCTGGTAGTCCGGCTTGGAATAACCGGCGAAGTACTTGTTGGTGATGTCGAGGAACTCGCGCGAACGGTAGGCCGCGGCGATGTCGCGGGCGAACTGCTTGTCCTTGTCGGCCGTGCGCACCGCCACCCGGTTGATGTAGTTGGGCGAGATTTTTTCCGCCGCCAGCGCGTCGGTCAGCTTCAGGCCCGAGGCCAGCGCGTAATTGCCGTTGACGAAAGCGAAGTCGGCGTCGTCGAGCGCGCGCGGCAGCTGGGCCGCTTCGAGCGGCAGCAGTTTGATTTGACGCAGGTTGACGGCGATGTCCTTCTCGGAAGCGCGCACGGGATCGAAATTCTCGCGCAGCTTGATCCAGCCCAGCTGGTCGAGCAGCACCAGCGCGCGCGCCTGGTTGGTGGGGTCGTTCGGCAGCGCCACCGTGCTGCCTGCCTTGACCTCGGTGAGGGCGCGGTGCTTGCGGCTGTAGATGGCGATGGGCGCGGTGGGAATCGTCACCAGGTCCGTCAGCGCCAGCTTGTGCTCGAGGGCGAACTTGTTGAGGTAGACGATGTGCTGGAACACGTTGGCGTCGAGCGCCCCTTCGGCCAGCGCGAAGTTAGGCTGGATGTAGTCGTTGAACTCGATCAGCTTGACCTTGTAACCCTGTTTTTCCAGGATCGGCTTGATGCCCAGCTTGATCTGGTCGGCGTACGGACCGGCGCTGGTGCCGATGACGATTTCCTTCGGGTCCTTGGCCAGCGCATTGAAGGACAGGGCCAGGCCGAGGGCGAGGGAGAGGACGGTGCGGCGACGGATGCTCATGGGGGCTTTCGTGAGATAAAAAATGGGGCCGAAAAATTCAGCGCTGGTCGATCCGGCGGGCGATGCGGGTGCCGGTGAACTGGATCAGCTGCACCAGCGCGATCAGCACGGCGACGGTGAGGACCATGACGTCCGTTTCAAAACGGTAGTAGCCGTAGCGGATCGCCAGGTCGCCGATGCCGCCGCCGCCGACCACGCCGGCCACCGCCGAATACGACAGGAAGCTGATCGACAGCACCGTCAGCGCCAGCACCAGGCCTGCGCGCGCTTCCACCAGCAGCACGCGCAGCACGATCTGCAGCTCCGAGGCGCCCATCGCATGGGCCGCTTCGATGACGCCGCGTGGCACGTCTTTCAGGTTCTGTTCGACCAGCCGGGCGAAGTAGGCGATCGCCGCGATCGACAGGGACACGCTGGCCGCCAGCGGGCCGATCGAGGTGCCGACCAGCCAGCGCGTGAACGGCACCAGCGCGACGAGCAGGATGATGAAGGGGAACGAGCGCACCGTGTTGACGAGCCAGCCGACCAGCAGCGCGGCCGGGCGGCTTTGCAGCGACTGGCCGTCCGCGATCAGAAACAACAGCACGCCCAGCGGGCCGCCCAGCAGCACCGCCGCCAGCAGGCCGATGCCCAGCATCGTCATGGTCTGGCCCAGTGCGACCCACAGTTCGGGCAGGATGGCGATGGCATGCTCAAGCATGGGCGCGCTCCCGCCAGGAGGAAAGCTGCGCGCCGCGGGCAGGCCCGCACAGGCTGGCCAGTTCGCGCCCCAAGGCCGTCTTGCGCACGCTGGCATGGTCGCTCAGGGCAAACTGCTCGGCGACGGCGCCGTCCTCGATCACGGCGACGCGGTCGCAGATCGCCGCCAGCACCGACAGCTCGTGGCTGACGATGACGATGGTCACGCCCAACTGGCGGTTGATGTCGCGCAGGGTGTCGAGCAGTGCGCGCGTGGTGTCCGGGTCGAGCGCGGAGGTGGGCTCGTCGCACAGCAGCACGGCTGGCCGGCTGGCCAGCGCGCGGGCGATCGCCACGCGCTGCTTCTGGCCGCCCGACAGCTGCGCCGGATAGCTGTGCGCCTTCTCGAGCAGGCCCACCAGTTCCAGGCATTCGTAGGCGCGCGCGGTGACGACGGTGTCGGCCGCCGCGTGGATGCGCAGGGGGAAGGCGACGTTGTCGAACACGGTGGCGTTCTGCAGCAAATTAAACTGCTGAAAAATCATGCCGATGTTCTGGCGCGCCTTGCGCAAGTCGCGCTTGCCCAGCGCCGTCAGCTCGCGCCCATCGACGGTGACGGTGCCGCGGTCGGGGCGCTCGAGCAGGTTGATCAGGCGCAGCAGGGTCGATTTGCCGGCGCCGCTCTTGCCGATCAGGCCGAACACTTCGCCTTGATCGACCGTGAAAGAGGCGTCGCGCACGGCGTCGAAGCGGCCCCCGCGCGGCAGATCGAACGATTTGCTGGCGTGGGCGACGTGGATCAGGGGGGGAGTCGTGGTGGCCATATCAGGAGTACGCGGTCGGTTCCGGCAAGGCGCCGTCGAGCGCGTAGCGGCCCAGATCGCGGATCTTGTAATCGATCGGGTCGTGCAGCGTGTGCACGCGCACGTTGCGCCAGTAGCGGTCGAAGCCGTACTGGGCCGAGGTGCTGCGCGCGCCCGTCAGTTCGAACATCTGGCTGCTGATCTCGAGGCCGGCCTGGTGCGACAAGGCCTTCGCTTCGGCCACGGCGATGGCCACGGCGCCGCGCTCGTCGCGGCTCAGGCTGGCGCCGCGCTGAAAGGCCCGTTCGATCAGCACGGCGGCGTGGTCGGTGGCCAGTTCGGCTGGCCGCAGCAGCAGCCACAATTTGCCGTAGCGGTGCTGCACCAGCGGATCGTCCTGCGCCTTGTCGACCTTGGCGGCGAACCAGGGGCGCGTCTGCTCGCGCGTGTAGGTGCGGGCTGCCTCGAAGGCGCCCTGGCCGATGCCCAGGTACAGATTGGCCATGATCAGCTGCGCCACCTGCGAGCGCAGGCTCGCCTGCGCCGTCGGCGCCTGGCCCGGTGCCTGCAGCACCAGGTCGGCCGGCAGGTGCACGCGCTCGAAGCGGACATTGCCGCTGTCGGTCTGGCGCTGGCCGAACGCGTCCCAGTCCGCCTGCACGGTAATGCCCGCCTGCGTCGCCGGCAGCACGGCGATCAGCGCACCGTCCACGCTGTGGTCCCACGCCGACAGGGTCAGCCAGTCGGCGCCCACCGAACCGGAGCAAAAGCTCTTGATGCCGTCGAGGATAAAACCGTCGTCGCTGGCGGTGGCGATGGTGCGCTTGTCGAGGGGATTCAAGGCATTGCCCCAGAACAGGCGCTCGCGCACGGTGGCGGTGAGCAGGCGGTGCCGCTGGTCGGCATTGCCGTACAGGGTCAGGCCGGCCAGCTGCAGGTGGTGGAAGGCGTAGACATGGGCCAGCGCGCTGTCCGCTTGCGCCAGGATGCGGATGGTGGCGTAGACGGTCGGCCAGTCGGCGCCGGCGCCGCCGAATTCGGCCGGCACCGACAAGGCCAGCAGGCCGGACTGGCGGATCCATTCACGCTCGACGGCGGCATGGCCGCCCGTGCGGTCGCGTTCGAGCGCCGTGGTGGCAAGGCGCGCCGCCAGGGTGCGGGCAATGCCGATCGGGTCGTCTGGTTGCAGGTGAAGCAGCGTGGCAGGCATAAAAGAGTGCACTCGTAAAGGTTCGGTGACGTTCATCGTGCCTTGCGCGCTGCGCGCTGGGAACGAAGATATCCATGCTTCGATATGCGGAAAACACGCGAACGAAATTCGCATATCGAAGCGCGAAACCATTCGTTCGCCTTTCGCCCGCTGGTCTATAGCCTGTGCAGACCATCAACCTGCACTGGAATTACCATGAGCGTTCTTTTGATCAGCGGCAGCCCGTCGCCCACCTCCAGCGGTGCCCGCCTGCTGTACCACATCGGTGAACGGCTGGCCTCGCATGGCCATCACTGCAGCCGCCTGCTGGTGCGCGACCTGCCGGCCGAAGCGCTGTTGCATGCGAATTTCAGCGACCCCGCCATCGTCCGCGCGCTGGCCCAGGTCGCCGCCGCCGACGCCGTGGTGATCGCCACCCCCGTCTACAAGGCCGCCTATTCCGGCATTCTCAAGACGTTTCTCGACCTGCTGCCGCAAGAGGGCCTGGACGGCAAGCTGGTGCTGCCCGTCGCCACCGGCGGCAGCCAGTCGCACATGCTGGCGCTTGACTACGCGCTGCGGCCCGTGCTCGCTGCGCTGAACGCGCGCTTCATCCTGCCCAGTATTTATTCCACCTCGGACCAGCTGCACTGGCACGTCGAGCAGGGCCTGTCGCTCGATCCGGCGATCGCCCCCCGCGTGGCGCGCGGCGTCGAGCAGCTCTCGTCGGAACTGTTCGCGCTGGCGCTGCGCAGCCCCGCCATCCCCCTCAACCAAACGGCCCTGGCCTGATCGAAAGCGACCATGACACATCCAACCCAAGCACAACGCGCGGCCCGTCGACAGGCGCTGGCGATGATGGGCGCGGCCGTGTTGGCCGGCGCGCTGCCGGCCACGCTCGCGCGCGCCGCCACGGCCACGCGCGAAGTGCGCATCGGCTTTCAGAAGTACGGCACGCTGACCCTGCTCAAGGGCCGCGGCACGCTCGAGCCGCGCCTGGCCGAGAAGGGCATCACCGTCAAGTGGACGGAGTTTCCCGCCGGCCCCGTGCTGCTCGAGGGCCTCAATGTGGGCAGCATCGACTTCGGCACCGTCGGCGAGGCGCCGCCCATCTTTGCCCAGGCCGCCGGCGCCAACCTGGTCTACGTGGGCCACGAGCCGCCGTCGCCCGCGTCCGAGGCGATCGTGGTGCCGAAAGGCTCGCCCCTGCGCACGCTGGCCGACCTGCGCGGCAAGAAGGTCGCGCTCAACAAGGGCTCGAACGTGCACTACCTGCTTGTCAAGGCGCTGGAAAAGGCCGGCATCGCCTACGCCGACATCCAGCCCGTATTCCTGCCGCCGGCCGACGCCCGCGCCGCCTTCGAGCGGGGCGCCGTCGATGCCTGGGCGATCTGGGACCCGTTCCTGGCCGCCGCCGAGCACCAGTTGGGTGCGCGCGTGCTGGCCGATGGCAGCGGCCTGGTGGCCAACCACCAGTTCTACCTGGCGGCGCGCCCGTATGCGGAAAAAAATGCCGACATCGTCGCCATCGTGCTCGAGGAAGTGGCCAAGGTCGATGACTGGGGGCGCCAGCACCTGGCCGAGGTGGCGGCCATCCTGGCGCGCCAGACGGGCCTGGAACCGGCCGTGCTGGAACTGGCGGCCAAGCGCTATTCCTATGGCGTCAAGCCGGTCTCGGCGGCGGTGATCGCCGAGCAGCAGAAAATCGCCGACACCTTCCTCAACCTGAAACTCATTCCCGCCGCCATCGTCGTCAAACACGCCCAGCTGGCCGCGCGCTAGAAAGCCATTGCCATGTCATCGACTCCCCTGAACATCTTCTGGTTCATTCCCACCCACGGCGACAGCCGTTATCTCGGCACCACCAAGGGCGCGCGCACGGTTGACGGCGACTATCTCAAGCAGGTGGCGGTGGCCGCCGACACGCTCGGCTACGACGGCGTGCTGCTGCCCACGGGGCGCTCCTGCGAGGACGCCTGGGTGGTCGCGTCGAGCCTGATCGCCGTGACCCACAAGCTCAAGTTCCTGGTAGCGATCAGGCCGGGGCTGTCCAGTCCCGGCCTGGCCGTGCGCATGGCCTCGACGTTCGACCGCATCTCCAACGGCCGCCTGCTGATCAATGTCGTCACCGGCGGCGACCAGGGCGAACTGGAAGCGGACGGGGTGTTCGCCGACCACGCCAGGCGCTACGAAATTTCCGACGAATTCATCCGCATCTGGCGCGCCAGCATGGCCGGGGAAGGGGGCGCCGCCGGCTACAATTTCGACGGCAAGCACCTGCAGGTCAAGGGCGCCAAGACCTTGTATCCGCCCGTGCAAAAACCGTATCCGCCCCTGTACTTTGGCGGTTCGTCCGAGCCGGCGCACGAACTGGCGGCCGAGCAGATGGACACCTACCTGACCTGGGGCGAACCGCCGGCGGCGGTGGCCGAAAAGCTCAACGACATCCGCGCCCGCGCCGCCAGGCACGGCCGCACGCTCAAATTCGGCATCCGCCTGCATGTCATCGTGCGCGAGACCAACGAGGCCGCGTGGCGCGCCGCCGATGAACTGATCAGCCACCTCGACGACGACATCATCGCCAACGCCCAGAAATCGTTCGCCAAGATGGATTCGGTGGGCCAGCAGCGCATGGCGGCCCTGCATGGCGGGCGCCGCGACAAGCTGGAGGTGTCGCCCAACCTGTGGGCCGGCGTCGGCCTGGTGCGCGGCGGCGCCGGTACGGCGCTGGTGGGCGACGCGGAAACGGTGACGGCACGCCTGCGCGAGTACGCCGACCTGGGCATCGACACCTTTATCTTGTCCGGTTACCCGCACCTGGAAGAAGCTTACCGTTTCGCCGAGCTGGTATTTCCCCTGCTGGGCAAGGGCAAGGCGGCCGGCGAGCAGTCGCTCACGGGACCGTTCGGCGAAATGATGGCCAGCGATATCGTGCCGAAAAGGGCGGCCTGAGATGCAGCGCGGGTCGTGGGGTGAGCGGCTGGCCCCCTGGGCCTTGCCGCTGGCGCTGATCCTGGGCTGGGAAGTGGCGGCGCGCGCCGGCTGGCTGTCGAGCCGCATCCTGCCCGAGCCGCTGGCGGTGGCGCGCGCGTTCTGGCAGCTGACCGTCTCGGGCGAACTGCTGCTGCACTTGCGCACCAGCCTGTGGCGCGCGCTGTCGGGCTTTGCCATAGGCGCCGGCCTGGGCCTGGCGCTGGGCCTGTTGACGGGCAGCGTCAAGCGCGCCGAAACGCTGCTCGACACCACCTTGCAAATGGTGCGCAACATCCCCGCGCTGGCCCTGATCCCGCTGGTGATCCTGTGGTTCGGCATCGACGAGACGGCCAAGCTGTTCCTGCTGGCGGTGGGCGTGTTCTTCCCCGTCTACCTCAATACCTTTCACGGCATCCGCTCGGCCGACCAGTCGCTCATTGAAATGGCGCGCAGCTACGGCGTGCGCGGCTGGCCGCTGTACCGCGACGTGATCCTGCCGGCGGCGCTGCCGTCGATCCTGGTGGGGGTGCGTTTTTCGCTGGGCCTGGTGTGGGTGCTGCTGATCGTCGCCGAGACCATCTCGGCGCAGGCCGGCATCGGCTACATGACCATGAACGCGCGCGAATTCCTGCAAACGGACGTCGTGCTGGTGGGGATCATGCTGTACGCCCTGCTGGGCAAGGGCGCCGACGTGCTGGCCCGCGCGCTCGAGCGGCGCTGCCTGCGCTGGAACCCTGCTTACCTGTGAGAGAACCATGCACAACAACCTGATCGAACAACGCACCGTGGGCGCTGCCGCCGCGCGCGGCGCGCACGCCACGCCGGCGACGACGACAACGGTACCGGCGACGGTGCCGGCGACAGCGCTGGTGCTGCACGGCCTGGCCAAGTCGTTCGGCCCGCGGGTGGTGCTCGAGCGGCTCGACCTGGAACTGGCCGCCGGCCAGTTCGTCGCCATCGTCGGCCGCAGCGGGTGCGGCAAGAGCACCCTGCTGCGTGCCGTGGCGGGCCTGGAAACGCTCGACGGCGGCACCATCGGCGGCGCCGACGACGTGCGCATGATGTTCCAGGAGGCCCGCCTGCTGCCGTGGAAAACCGTGCTGCAGAACGTGCAACTGGGCCTGGCCGACGACGGCGGCCGCGCGCTCGAGGCGCTCGCTGCCGTCGGTCTTGCCAGCCGCGCCGCCGACTGGCCGGCGGCGCTGTCGGGCGGCCAGCGCCAGCGCGTGGCGCTGGCGCGCGCGCTGGTGCACCAGCCGCCCTTGCTGTTGCTCGACGAGCCGCTCGGCGCGCTCGACGCGCTCACCCGCATCGACATGCAGCGCCTGATCGAGTCGCTGTGGCTGGCGCGCGGCTTCACGGCGCTGCTGGTGACCCACGACGTGCAGGAAGCGATCGCGCTGGCCGACCGCGTGCTGGTGATCGAGCAGGGCGCCATTGCGCTCGACGTGGCGGTCGAGCTGCCCCGCCCGCGCCAGCGCGATGCCCGCTTCGCCTTGCTCGAGCAGCGCCTGCTCAATCACCTGCTCGGTCAGCCGGCGGGTCAGGCCGCCTGAACGGCGCCAGCCGACCCGGGCGGCACGCACGATTGAGTTCGCTGAGCAAATCTGACCGCGGTTGCGGTTAGAATGTTCCCATGAAGATTCGTGTCGCTACCTACAACATCCACAAAGGCGTGTCCACCATCCGCGCCACGCCCCGCGTGCTCGCGCTCAAGAAGGCCATCGGGCTGTTCGAGGCCGAGGTGGTGTTCTTGCAGGAAGTGCAGGGCAAGCACGACAAGTACACCAGCAAGTTCGGCGACGAAACCCGGGGCCACCGCCACTGGCCGCAGGCGGCCCAGCACGAATTTTTCGCCGGAGAATCGCACCATGCCGCCTACGGCATGAACGCCGTGTACGACCATGGCCACCACGGCAATGCCCTGCTGTCGGCTTTCCCGATTGGCAATATGGTCAACCACGATGTGTCCGACCATGCCTACGAGCAGCGCGGCGTCCTCCACTGCGTGCTGGAAACGCCGGGCGGCACCGTGCACTGCTTCGTGGTCCACCTGGGCCTGTTCGAGGCGGGCCGCACGCGCCAGACCCAGGCCCTGATCGATTGCGTGAACGCCTCGGCGCCCGATGGCGAGCCGGTCATCATCGCCGGCGACTTCAACGACTGGCGCAACACCCTGTCGGCCAATTTGCGCGACAAGCTGGGCGTGGTCGAGGTGTTCGACGAGCTCGGCACCGGCTCCACGCTGGGCGGCATGGTGCGGGGCCTGATGGGCGCCAAGCGCAAGGTCACGCCGGCGCGCACCTTTCCGGCCGCGCTGCCGTACTTTCGCCTGGACCGCATCTATGTGCGCGGTTTCAAGGTCGATACCGCCGAGGTCCTGCACGGTCCCGTGTGGGCCAAGCTGTCCGACCACGCGCCCATCGTCGCCACCCTCAAGCTGGCCTGATGGGCCGCGCGCCACACCCTCCCGGTCTTCATGCGCTCAGTCCATTATCAATACAATAATGAGGTAACGCTGCTGCAGAGCGGGGAGGCGCTGTTTCCTGCCCTGCTGGCGGGGATCGCCGGGGCCGAACAGGAAATCCATTTCGAAACCTATATTTTTGCCGCCGACGACACGGGGACGGCCGTCGAACAGGCCCTGGTTGCCGCCGGCCTGCGTGGCGTCAAGGTGCGCGTCGTCATCGACTGGTTCGGCAGCGGCCATGCCCAGTGCAAGCGCCTCAAGGCCGTGTTCGCCGCGGCGGGCGTGCACTGTCGCATTTTTAATCCCTGGTTCCGCAAGGGCGTCACGCGCACCCACCGCAAGATCACCGTGATCGACCGCCACCACGCCTTCGTGGGCGGCATCAACGTCAACGACGACTACCTGTGCGACTACGATCCCCATATCCGCCTGCCGGCGCCGCGCTGGGATTTTGCCGTGCGCGTGGCCGGCCCGCTGGTCGAGGACATCCACCGCGAAGCGCAAGCGCAGTGGGCGCGGGTGGGCCGCATGGGCCTGCTGCGCCGGATCGACCTGTTCCGCCAGCTCAAGCGCGACGGCCCCATCGCCGGCAACGGCCCCATGCAGGCGGGCCTGGTGGTGCGCGACAATCTGCGCAATCGCCGCACCATCCAGCGCGCCTACCTGCAGGCGATCGGCCGCGCCCGGCACAGCATCCTGATGGCCAATCCATATTTCGCACCGGGGCGCAAGTTTCGCGAGGCGCTGGGGCGCGCCGCCGAACGGGGCGTCAAGGTCACGCTGCTGATCGGGGTGGGCGAATTCAAGCTGCAGGACATGGTGGCCCACTCGTTCTACCCCAAACTGCTGGCCTGCGGCGTCAATGTCGTCGAGTACCAAAAAACCCAGTTGCACGCCAAGGTCGCCGTCATCGACAACGACTGGGCCACGGTGGGCTCGTCGAACTGCGACGGCCTGTCGCTGTTCCTGAACCAGGAAGCCAATGTGGTGGTGCGCGACGCCGCGTTTGCCGCCAGCATGCGCGCGCACATCGAAGCGGGCATCGCCGACGGCGTGGTGATTCCCGACGACCATTTCAACAAGGTGAGCCGCTGGCAGCGGGCCGGCTACGGCATCGCCTATTTTTTCTATAGACTGGTGATGCGCATCGTCGCCATTGGCTACGCGTGATCATGGACACTGTACGCATCGACAAGTGGCTGTGGGCAGCCCGTTTTTTCAAGACCCGTTCGCTGGCCACCGATGCCGTCGACAACGGCCGCGTGCGCCTTGACGGCGAACGCATCAAGCCGGCGCGCGCCGTCAAGGTGGGTGATCAGCTCAGTGTCGACAACGGCGCCGACCGCTGGGACATCGAAGTGCTGCAGATTTCCGACCAGCGCGGCCCGGCGCCCGTGGCGCGCTCGCTGTACGACGAAAGCGCCGCCAGCGTGGCCAAGCGCGAGCTGCTCAAGGAGGGCCGGCGCCTGTACCCGGAGCCGGGCAGCACCATCAAGGGCCGCCCCACCAAGCGCGACCGTCGCGCCCTGAGCAAGGCCAGCCAATAGCGTGCGCGGTGGCGGCGCGGGAAATCGTCCCGGCCGTCGCCGCGAGGAGTACCATCGACTTGCGCCCTCATGGCCGTGGTCAAATAGAATCGCCCTTCTAAGTTCCCGTTTGACATTTGCCCCCGGCTGGATAATAGTACGAGCGTTCGGATTTTTATGCGCCAGTCACCGCTGTTCAACTTCGTAGGTAACTTATTAACACTTCAGTCAAATTCATGCGCAAGGGCGAGTTGACCCGGGCCGCCATCCTCGACGTGGCGCTCGACCTGGCCAGCCGGGAGGGGCTCGAGGGTCTGACCATCGGCCTGCTCGCGGATAAGATGAACATGAGCAAGTCGGGCGTGTTCGCCCACTTCGGCTCGCGCGAAGATCTGCAGATCGAAGTGTTAAAGCTGTATCACGCGCGGTTCGAGCAGGAAGTGTTCTTTCCCAGCGTGCAGGAAGCGCGGGGCTTGCCGCGCCTGCGCTCGATGTTTGCCCGCTGGGTCAAGCGCGTCAGCGTGGAAATCGCCTCGGGCTGCATCTATATCAGTGGCGCCGTTGAGTACGACGACCGCCAGGGTCCCATCCGCGAAGAGCTGGTGGCGATGGTGCGGGCCTGGCAGGGCGCCTTGCGGCGCTGCGCCGAACAGTCGATCAGCAGCGGCGACCTGAAAGCGGACACCGATGCGGGCCAGCTGGTGTATGAAATGTACGGCCTGATCCTGGCCCTGCACCACGACGCCCGCTTCCTGCGCATGCCGGGCAGCGTCGACCGCTGCCGCGTCGGCTTCGACCGGCTGATCGAGAATTACCGTCACCCTTGAGTCGCAGGTCGTCGCTTTACTAGCACCGCAGCACCGCTTTACCTTTATTCTTTATTTATTCGTCATTCGTCACATTCCACCTCGTCAGGAGAAACACCATGGGTCAATACGTCGCGCCACTCAGGGACATGCAGTTCTTGTTGCACGAAATGTTCAACGTCACCGAAGAACTCAAGGCCATTCCCAAGTTTGAAGATGTCGATGCCGACATCATCAACCAGGTGCTGGAAGAGGGCGCCAAATTTACCCAGGAAGTGCTGTTCCCGCTGAACCACTCGGGCGACCGCGAAGGCTGCCACTACGATGTGGCCACCAAGTCCGTCACCACCCCGAAGGGTTTTAAAGAGGCGTACCAGAAGTACGTCGACGGCGGCTGGGCTGCGCTCGCGTGCGACCCGGAATACGGCGGCCAGGGCCTGCCCGTTGTGCTCAATAATTCCTTCTACGAGATGCTCAATTCGTCGAACCAGGCCTGGACCATGTACCCGGGCCTGTCGCACGGCGCCTACGAGTGCCTGAAAGAACACGGCACCGACGAGCAGAAAAAACTGTACCTGCCCAAACTGGTGTCGGGCCAGTGGACCGGCACCATGTGCCTGACCGAAGCCCATTGCGGCACCGACCTGGGCATGCTGCGCTCGAAAGCGCTGCCGCAGGACGACGGTTCGTGGCTGATCACGGGCTCGAAAATCTTCATCTCGGCCGGCGAACACGACATGGCCGAAAACATCATTCACCTGGTGCTGGCCCGCGTGCCTGGCGCACCGGAAGGCTCGAAAGGGATCTCGCTGTTCGTGGTGCCGAAATTCCTGCCGAACGAAGACGGCACGGTCGGCGCGCGCAACCCGATCACCTGCGGCGCCATCGAAGAAAAGATGGGCATCCACGGTAACTCGACCTGCCAGATGAACCTCGATGCGGCGCGCGGCTGGATCATCGGCGAGCCGAACAAGGGTCTCAACGCCATGTTCGTGTTCATGAACGCGGCCCGCCTGGGCGTGGGCATGCAGTCGCTGGGCCTGACCGAAGTGGCCTACCAGAACGCGCTGGTGTATGCGCGCGACCGCATCCAGATGCGCTCGCTGTCCGGCCCGAAAGCGCCCGACAAGCCAGCCGATCCCATCATCGTGCACCCCGACGTGCGTCGCATGCTGCTCACCGCCAAGGCCTACGCCGAAGGCGCGCGCGCCTTCTCGTCGTACGTCGCGCTTCAGATCGACCGCGAACTGCACCACCCTGACGCCGACGTGCGCAAGGAAGCGGCCGACGAAGTGGCGCTGCTTACGCCGATCATCAAGGCCTTCATCACCGACAACGGCTGGATCGCCACCTCGGAAGCGATGCAGGTCTACGGCGGCCACGGCTACATCGCCGAATGGGGCATGGAGCAGTACGTGCGCGACGCCCGCATCAACATGATTTACGAAGGCACCAACACGATCCAGTCGCTCGACCTGCTGGGCCGTAAAATCCTGATGGACAACGGCGCCAAGCTGCGCAAGTTCGGCGAAAAAATCAAGGCCTTCGTCGAAGAAAACGGCACCGACGAAGCGATGTCCGAGTTCGTCACCCCGCTGGGCGACCTGGGCGACAAGGTCACCAAGCTGACCATGGAAATCGGCATGAAGGCCTTCCAGAATCCGGACGAAGTGGGCGCCGCCTGCGTGCCTTACCTGCGCGTGGTCGGTCACCTGGTCTACAGCTACTTCTTTGCCCAGATGGCGAAGATCGCGCTGAGCAAGGAAGACGGCGGCGACACCTTCTACAAGGCCAAGCTGGCCACCACGCGCTTCTACTTTGCCCGCCTCTACCCCGAGACGGCCATGCTGATTCGCCAGGCCCGTTCGGGCGCCGCCAACCTGCTGGCGCTCGACGCCGATTTGTTCTAAGCCTGATAAAAAAGAGAGACATTCATGAGCAACTTCATCGTCAAAAAAGTCGCCGTACTCGGCGCCGGTGTGATGGGCGCGCAGATCGCCGCGCACTGTATCAACGCAAAAGTGCCGGTCGTGCTGTTCGACCTGCCGGCCAAGGAAGGCCCGAAGAACGGCATCGTCCTGCGCGCCATCGAAAACCTGAAAAAACTCAGCCCTGCGCCGCTCGGTAACAAGGACGACGCCGCCCTGATCCAGGTCGCCAACTACGAGGACAACCTCGAACTGCTGGCCGGCTGCGACCTGATCATCGAAGCGATCGCCGAGCGGATGGACTGGAAACACGACCTGTACGCCAAGGTCGCCCCGCACATCGCGCCGAACGCCATCTTTGCCTCGAACACCTCGGGCCTGTCGATCACCGCGCTGGCCGACGGTTTCGACGCAGCGCTCAAGGCGCGCTTTTGCGGCGTGCACTTCTTTAACCCGCCGCGCTACATGCACCTGGTCGAGATCATCCCGACCGCGTCGACCTCGCCGGCCATCGTCGACCAGCTTGAAGGCTTCCTGACGACGACCCTGGGCAAGGGCGTCGTGCGCGCCAAGGACACCCCGAACTTCATCGCCAACCGGGTCGGTATCTTCGGCATGCTCGCCACCATCCATGAAGCGGAAAAATTCGGCCTGTCGGTCGATGTCGTCGACGACCTGACCGGCGCCAAGCTCGGTCGCGCCAAGTCGGGCACCTTCCGCACCGCCGATGTCGTCGGTCTCGACACCATGGGCCATGTGATCAAGACCATGCAGGACAACCTGCAGGACGATCCCTTCTTCGCCATCTACAAGACCCCTGACGTGCTGGCCAAGCTGGTCGCCGGTGGCGCGCTGGGCCAGAAGGCCGGCGCGGGCTTCTACAAGAAGGTCGGCAAGGACATTCAGCGGCTTGACTTCGCCACCGGCACCTACGTCGCCGGCGGCGGCAAGGCGGCCGATATCGTCGGCCGCATCCTGAAAGAAAAGGACCCGGTCAAGAAATTCAAGGCCCTGCGCGAGTCGACCAATCCGCAGGCGCAGTTCCTGTGGGCGATCTTCCGCGACGCCTTCCACTACATCGCCGTGCACGCCGCGTCGATCGCCGACAACGCCCGCGACATCGATTTTGCGATGCGCTGGGGCTTCGGCTGGAATGTCGGCCCGTTCGAAACGTGGCAGGCAGCGGGCTGGCAGCAGATCGCCAGCTGGATCAGCGAAGACATCGCCGAAGGCAAAGCGCTGACCAACACGCCTTTGCCGGCATGGGTCACCAGCGGCGCCGTGGCAGAGGCAGGCGGCGTGCATACGGCCGCCGGCTCCTACTCGGTGTCGAAAGACGCCTTCGTGCCACGCTCGGAACTGGCCGTGTACGACCGCCAGGCCTTCCGCGCACCGGTGCTCGGTTCGGGCGCCATCGACGGCAAGACCGCCGGCGTCACCTTCTTCGAAGACGAGTCCGTGCGCATCTGGCACATGCAGGACGAGGTGCTGGTCATCTCGCTCAAGACCAAGATGCACGTCATCGGCGAAGGCGTCATCAACGGCCTGAAAATGGCGCAGGAAGAAGCGGCCAAGAACTTCAAGGGCCTGGTCATCTGGAATACCGACGCGGCCGAAGGCGGCGCCTTCTCCGCCGGCGCCGATCTGCAATCGGCCCTGCCACTGTTCATGCAGGGCGGCGCCAAGGCGATGGAGCCGGGCATCAAGGGCCTGCAAAACGCTTTCATGGCCATGAAATACTCGAACGTGCCAGTGGTGGCCGCGGTGGCTGGCCTGGCACTGGGCGGCGGCTGCGAAATGGCGCTGCATGCGTCCAAGCGGGTCGCCTCGATCGAGTCCTACATCGGCCTGGTGGAAGTGGGCGTCGGCCTGATCCCGGCCGGCGGTGGCCTGAAAGAAGCGGCGGCGCGCGCCTCGAACGACGCGAAGGGCAGCGACATCCTGCACTTCCTGAAAACCGGCTTCACCAATGCGGCCATGGCCAATGTGTCGAAGTCGGCGCTCGAAGCGAAGGCGATGGGCTACCTGAAGGAAGACGACGTGATTGTCTTCAACGCGTATGAACTGCTGCACGTGGCGAAAGTCGAAGCGCGCGCCATGTTCGACGCCGGCTACCGTCCACCGCTGCAAAAGCCGATCACCGTGACGGGCCGTTATGGCCTGGCCACCATCAAGGCCCAGCTGGTGAACATGCGCGACGGCGGCTTCATCTCCGCCCACGATTTCAAGCTGGGCGAAATGATCGCCACCATCGTCACCGGTGGCGACGTCGACCAGGGCAGCGTGGTCAGCGAGCAGTGGCTGCTGGACATGGAGTGCAAGGCATTCCTCGAGCTGCTCAATCACCCGAAATCGCAGGAACGGATCATGGGCATGATGCAGACCGGCAAGCCGGTACGTAACTGATCTTCAGAACAGAGAGAAGAAAATGACTAAACAACTTCAAGACGCCTACATCGTCGCCGCCACCCGTACCCCGATCGGCAAGGCGCCACGCGGCATGTTCAAGACCACCCGCCCGGACGACCTGCTGGTGCGCGTGCTGCAAAGCGCGATGGCCCAGGCGCCCGGCCTCGACCCGGCCCTGATCACCGATGCCATCATCGGCTGCTCGTTCCCGGAAGCGGAGCAGGGTTTTAACATCGCCCGCATGGCCGTGCTGCTGGCCGGCCTGCCGAAAACCGTCGGCGGCGTCACCGTCAACCGTTACTGCGCGTCGGGCATCACCGCCATCGCCATGGCGGCCGACCGCATCCGCGTCGGTGAAGCCGACGTCATGATCGCCGGCGGCGTCGAGTCGATGTCGATGGTGCCGATGATGGGCCACCACCCATCGATGAACATGAATATGTTCAGCGACGAGAACATCGGCATGGCCTACGGCATGGGCCTGACGGCGGAAAAAGTCGCCAGCCAGTGGAAAGTCTCGCGCGAAGCGCAGGACGCGTTCGCCGTCGAATCGCACCGCCGCGCCATCGCCGCCCAGCAGGCCGGCTTCTTCAGGGATGAAACCACGCCCGTCGAGATCATCACGCGCACGCCCAACCTGGCCACCGGCCAGGTCGACATCGTCAGCCGCACGGTCGACACGGACGAAGGCGCGCGCGCCGATTCGACCCTCGAATCGCTGGGCCGACTCAAGCCCGTGTTCGCCGCCAAGGGCAGCGTCACCGCCGCCAACAGCTCGCAGATGTCCGATGGCGCCGGCGCCCTGATCCTGGTGTCGGAAAAAATCCTGCGCGAGCACAACCTGACCCCGCTGGCGAAATTCTCGTCCTTCGCCGTCAAGGGCGTGCCGCCGGAAATCATGGGCATTGGTCCGAAGTTCGCCATTCCCGCCGCCTGCGCCGCCGCCGGCATCACCCAGGACCAGCTCGACTGGATCGAACTGAACGAAGCCTTCGCCGCCCAGGCGCTGGCCGTGATCGGCGACCTGGGGCTCGATCCGTCGAAGGTCAACCCGATGGGCGGCGCGATCGCGCTGGGCCATCCGCTGGGCGCCACCGGCGCCATCCGCGCCGCCACCGTCGTGCATGCGCTGCGCCGGAATAACCTCAAGTACGGCATGGTGACGATGTGCGTCGGCACCGGCATGGGCGCCGCCGGTATCTTCGAACGGGTCTGATCGCGCAGTAACTGCATGAGCCCGCAAGGCCGGGGCCAGTCCTGACACAGGCCTGGCCCCGTTTTTCATTGGCAATCACAACAATAAATCACAGGAGCACCATGGATATCTTGACCAGCAAGGCCGACGGCATCTTGACCATCGCCTTCAATCGCCCGGAACGCAAGAACGCCATCACCGGCGCCATGTACCAGACCATGGCCGACGCCCTGGTCGACGCCGACACCGACAACGCCGTGCGCGCCATCGTCTTTTTCGGCCGGCCGGAAATTTTCACGGCCGGCAACGACCTGGAAGACTTCCTCAAGAACGCCCCCGTCGGCGGCACGGCGGACGCTGCGCGTCCCGTCTACCAGTTCATGCGCGCACTGGCGGGCTCGTCGAAACCCGTCATCGCCGCCGTCTCCGGCGCCGCCATCGGCATCGGCACCACCATGCTGCTCCACTGCGACATGGTGTACGCGGCCGACAACGCCAAGTTCTGCATGCCTTTCGTGCAGCTGGGCCTGTGCCCGGAGTTTGCCTCGTCGGTGCTGTTCCCGGCCGTCGCCGGCTACCCGCGCGCGGCCGAAAAGCTGTTGCTGGGCGAGTCCTTCAGCGCCCAGGAAGCGTTCGAGATGGGCATGCTGTCCAAAGTGCTGCCGCTGGACGAACTGCAACCGTACGCGCTGCGCCAGGCGGCCAAGCTGGTCGCCCTGCCGGCCGCCTCGGTGCGCGCCACCAAGGCCCTGATGAAGCAGCCCAAGCAGGCCGGCATCGAGACGGCGATTGGCGCCGAAATCGAACTGTTCAGCGCCATGCTGCGCGCGCCCGAAGCGAAAGAAGCATTCACGGCGTTCTTCGAAAAAAGAAAGCCGGATTTTTCGAAGTTTGCCTGAGCGCCCGGGCGCCGATTGCACAGGCACTGTGCCTCAGCTTGAAAGCGCGGCGGGTAGTGTGAATGTTGATGTCCACATGCCTGCCGTGTCCGTTCTGAGCAAGCGCTTGCAAAATTTCGCCTGCCGACCATCGGACCGCGTATTCTCGTTGCCGCAAGCTGCCCGCATGGCGACATGGACGTTTTCGGAAAAGTCATATTATTTTGCTATTTCCCTGCCTTATTCGGCCTATCATGCATGTTTCCTCTCTTCATTCAGGAGCATCATGTCCTCGTTCGCCCGCGTCGCCGCTGTCCTGCTGACCCTGTCTGCCCTGCACGGCGAGCAGGCCCTTGCCCAGTCCCTGACCCCTGAGCAGCAGCAATTGCGCGCGGTCTACCAGGAACTTCTTGAGATCAACACCACCAACTCCGCCGGCAGCTGCACCGTGGCCGCCCGGGCCATGGCCGCACGGCTGAAGGCGGGCGGTTTTGCCGACGCCGACATGCAACTGATCGTGCCGCCGGGCGGGCCGAACAAGGGCATGCTGGTGGCCCGCCTCAAGGGCAGCGGCGCGAAACGGCCGCTGCTGCTGCTGGCCCACCTCGATGTGATCGAAGCCAAGCGCGAGGACTGGACGCGCGATCCGTTCAAGCTGATCGAGGAAGACGGCTATTTCTATGCCCGCGGGGCGTTCGACAACAAGGCCCAGGGCGCGATCTTCGTGTCGAACATGATGACCTACAAGCGCAGCGGCTGGACACCGGCGCGCGACCTGATCCTGGCGCTGACCTGCGACGAGGAGACCATCCCTTCCGAATTTGACGGCGTCGACTATCTGCTCAAGCATCACCGTCCCCTGATCGACGCGGAACTGGGCTTCGCCGAGGGCGGCTCCCTCGCGCAGACGCCGGACGGCAAGCTGATCAGCCACGGCATCCAGGCAGGCGAGAAAATCTTCCAGAGCTATGCGCTGGAAGTGCGCAACAACGGGGGCCACAGCTCGCTGCCGGTGCCGGACAACGCGATCTACCGCCTGGCCGAGGGCTTGTCGCGCCTGGGCAAGTTCAGTTTCCCCTTCAAGCTGACGCCCACCGCGCGCAGTTATTTCGAACGCAGCGCCGATGCCGTGGGCGGACCGATCGGCGCCGACATGAAGGCCATCCTCACGCCCGTGCCGGACGCGCAGGCCCTGGTGCGGCTGGCGCAGGTCAATGCCTTTTACAATGCCAGCGTACGCACCACCTGCGTGACCACCATGGTCAATGCCGGCCACGCGACCAATGCCCTGCCGCAGCGCGCACAGGCAGTCGTCAACTGCCGCATCCTGCCTGGTGAGCAACCCGAGGACGTACGCCAAACCCTGGTGCGGGTGCTGGCCGATGCGAACATCGCGGTCACGCCCATGGGCACGCCCGCAGTAGCGCCGGCGCCGCCGCTCAATCCTGAACTGATCAGTACGATGCAGGCCCTCAGCGAGAAGATGTGGCCAGGCGTGCCGGTGATCCCGACCATGGCGGTAGGCGCGACCGACGGACGCTTCCTCAATGGGGCCGGGATCTGGACGTATGGCGTGAGCGGCCTGCGCAAAGAGGCCAATGGCAGCGGCATCCACGGCCTCAACGAGAGGCTCAGCGTGAAGTCATTGTACGAAGGACAGCAATTCCTCGATGAACTGACCCGTGCCGTGGCCAGATAGCGTCGTTCGAACAAGTCATCGCGCCGCGCGCGGCAAAGACCGGATGGCGCCCATGGGCGAGGCGAGCGCACGCGGCCAGGCGCGCTCGCCCGTGCGTACGCTAATTCGCCGCCGTCATCGTTTATGATGCGACAACGACCACTCTTCGCGCGCGCCCATGCACCAATACACTCTGCACCAAAAAACTTTCCTTGCCCTGCTGGTGCTCGTCACCATCGGCTTTTTCTGGGTACTGGCGCCGTTCGCGGGCGCCGTCTTCTGGGGCGTGGTGCTGGCCATCCTGTTCGCACCCGTGAACCGCTGGCTGTTGAAAAAAACCGGGCAACGATCCAACCTGTCGGCCCTCACCACCCTGTTTCTGATCATCGTTATCGTCATCCTGCCGCTGTCGCTGGTGGCCGTCTCGCTGGTGAACCAGGCCGCCGGGGTGGTCGAGATGGTCAAATCGGGCGAATTGAGCGTGGGGATATTTTTCAAGCGCATCATGGAAGTGTTGCCGCAATGGGTGATCGGCCTGCTCGAGCGCTTTGAGCTCACCTCGCTGGTCACCATCGAGCAAAAAATCACGGCCGCCGCGTCTCAGGTGAGTCAGGTGGTGGCCCGGCAAGCGATCTACGTGGGCGGCTACACCTTCGACTTCCTGGTCAGCCTGTTCATCATGCTCTACCTCGTGTATTTCCTGATCCGCGACGGCTACTCGCTGGCCGGCCGCATCAAGGGTGCCGTGCCGCTCAGCCGCAAATACAAGCAGCGCCTGTTCACCAATTTCACCACCGTGATCCGCGCCACCGTCAAGGGCAATGTGCTCGTCGCCATCGCCCAGGGCGCGCTGGGCGGCCTGGCCTTCTGGTTTCTCGGGGTGGAGGGGGCAGTGCTGTGGGGCACCCTGATGGCCTTCCTGTCGCTGCTGCCGGCGGTCGGTGCGGCCATCGTGTGGGCGCCCGTCGCCGTGTACTTCCTGGCCACGGGCGCCATCTGGCAGGGCGTCTCGCTGACCGTGTTCGGCGTGGTGGTGATCGGCCTGGTCGACAACCTGCTGCGCCCCCTGCTGGTGGGCAAGGACACCAAGATGCCCGATTACGTGGTGCTGCTCTCGACGGTGGGCGGGATGGCGCTGTTCGGCCTGAACGGCTTCGTCATCGGCCCCGTGGTGGCCGCCCTGTTCATCGCCTGCTGGGACCTGTTCGTGACGGCCGAGGAGTTTCACGAGGAGTAAGGCTTACGTGAGCGGCACGACGGCCTTCGCAGGGGAGATATGCGCCGGCCGCAGCCGCAACACCCAGAACGACGCGAACACGGCAAGCCCCGCGGCGACAAAGCCGTTGACGCCGTAACCGGTGATGTGGCCGGCGCTGTCGGTGCTGAGGAACTGCCCGCCGATCCAGGCGCCCAGTCCCGTGCCCAGTTGCTGGATGGCCGAATTGACGCTCAGAAAAGCGCCCCGTTGCGCGGGCGCGGGAATTGTCGTGAGCATCGCCTGCATGGGGATATTGCGTGCCGACATGGCCGTCATGAACAGCACGAAGCACAGCACGATCAGCGCCATCGGCAGGGGCACCAGGTGGGTCAGCAGCAGCGCCGGCACGATCGACCAGGCGACGGCGACGCGGAACATGAACAGGGCGCCGAAGCGGTCGGCCAGCCGTCCCAGCCAGCGCGCACTGAGCAGCGCGGCGGCGCCGCCGCCCAGGTACACCCAGCCCATCTCGACGGGCTGCACGCCCAGGTTGCCCACCAGCGCAGGGGCAATAAAAGGGATGATCATCATCGAGCCCAGCATGTTGATCCCCGATAGCAGGAAGGCATCGCGCTGGCGCCGCACCTTGAACAGGCCCAGCAGGTCCGGCACGATATCGCGCAGCGGTCGCACGCCCTGGGCGAGGTGGCCATCGAGTTGCGGCAACACCAGCGCCGTCGCGCACCAGATCAGCACCGACATGGCGACGAGCAGGAAGAACGGCGCTGCCCAGTTGTAGTGCGCGCCCAGCACGATGCCTGCCGGCACCCCGGCCACGGCCGCCATGCCGAACGAGCTCATGACGATGCCGGTGGCGGCGCCGCGGCGCTGGGGCGGAATCACGTCGGCGATGATGGCCATGGTGATCGACGAGAGCACGCCGCCGGTCAGGCCGGCAAACGCGCGAGAAAGCAGCAGCACGTTAAAGGTGGGCGCCAGCGCGCAGGCCAGGTTCGACACGGTGAACAGGCAGAACATCGTCAACATCAGGCGCTTGCGCGAAAAACGGTCGATGTAGGTGGCCGCCAGCAGGCCGGACAGGCCGGCGCACCAGGCATACGCGGACACCGCCCCGGAAATGTCGCCCGGGCCCACCTGGAAGGCGCGCATCAGCTGGGGCGACAGGGGCATCATGACCATGAAATCCATGATGACGGTAAACTGCGTCAGCGCGAGCAGCCACAGCAGCATGCGCTCGCGACGGGGGGCGAGGACAGTGGCCTGCATCAAACGATCTTGCCGATGGCGTCGGTGGCCTGCTGCAAGATGGCCTTGATCTGCGCGCGCCGTTCGGCGTCGTCCGGCCCGGCCCGGTAGTTTTCGATCACCGCCTGCTTGAGCGCGTGCAGCATGGCGCGCACATCGTCGCGCCCTTCGCCCGGCGTGTTCAGGCGTGCCAGCACGGCGTCGACGAGCTGGCGATTTTCTGCCAGGAAGGCGCGGCCCTCGTCGGTGATACCGTGCAGTTTCTTGTTGCCGTCCGGCGCACTGTCGATGTGGCCCAGGTCGAGCAGCATCGCCAGCAGCGGGTAGATGGCGCCCGGGCTGGGGGCGTAGCCGCCCCCGGCCAGCGCCTCGATTTCCTTGATCAGCTCGTAGCCATGGCGGGGCTTTTCGGCGATCAGGTGCAGCACGACAAACCGCATGGCGCCAGCGTCGAACATCTTGGGACCGCGGCCCGGACCGCGCCCGTGCCCGTGGTGGGGGCCGTGGTGCGGAGGGGCGCTGTGAAAACCGTGGTGGTGATGGTGGTGGTGGAATGGGGGAACCATGTAAAACTCCTTAAGATATATCGTAGTGAGATATATCTTAACTTGTTTACGGGCGATTGCAAGCGGTTTTTTCAGGCGTCGACGGGAGCGGCCATTGGCGCAGCCTTTTCTTCGGCAATATGAAACGGGGCGTACCAGCAGGCCAGGAAGGAGGGAATGGTGGCGGCCATGACGAAGCCGAAATAGCCGACATACCCGAGGCGCTGTTCGAGGTGGCCGCTGATGACGCCGGTGACCAGGCCGCACAGGCCCATCAGGCCAGTGCCGAAGGCGTAATGGGTGGTCATGTACTTGCCGGGCGCCAGTTGCTGCATGAGGTAAATCATGAAGCCGACCGAGCCGAAGCCGAAGAAGAATTTTTCGATGACGACGCCGGCGCCGATCAGGAACAGGTCCTGCGGCCGCCAGATGCTCATCAGCAAAAAGGTGACGTTCGGGATGTTGACCGCGCAGCACAGCACGAACAGGGTGGCGCGCAGGCCGCGCCGCGCCACGTACCAGCCGCCCAGCAGCGAGCCGGCCAGCACCGCTGCCAGGCCGTAGGTGCCGTAGATCAGCCCCAGCAACTCGTTCGACAGCCCCAGCCCCCCTTGGGCGGCGCTGTCGACCATGAAGAAGGGGCCGATTTTCTCCAGGAAGCCGATACTGAGCCGGAACAGGAACGCAAAGGCGATCATGCGCCACACCTGGGGCTTCTGAAAAAACGTGATAAACGAATCGCGCAGGATGCGCCCGGCCTCGCTCGCGCTGGCCGGCGTGCTGGGGGCGCGTGCGCCGGCCGGCATCACCTTCCAGTGCCAGGCCGCCATCACGATGCTCAATACGGCGACGATGGCGAACACCACGCGCCAGGCGTCGATCCAGTCGGGGCCAAACCGGCTGGCGTCGTGGCCGAACACGTGCACGTGCAGGTAGCCGCTCAGGTAGACCAGCCCGCCCGAGGCGACGATGGGGCCGATATTCCACGACAGGCTCTGGATGCCGCAGTACAGCGACTGGGTGCGCTGGTCGAGCGAGGTGACGTAGACGCCATCGCTGGCGATGTCCTGGGTGGCGCCGATGAAGGACATCAGCCAGAACAGGGGCATCAGTACTGCCATGTAGGCGGGCAGCGCCATCGCCAGCGCCACGCCGGCAAAGCCCAGGCCGATCAATACCTGGGCGACCAGCACGAAAAATTTCTTGGTCCGGTACATCTCGACGAAGGGCGCGAACAGGGGCTTGATGGTGTAGGCCAGGATCAGCATGCTCGAGTACTGGGCGGCGCGGCCGTTGTCCATGCCCAGGTTCTTGAACATGATGGCCGTCACGCTGGTGAGCATGACGTAGCCCAGGGCCATGGTGAAATAGCCGCTGGGGACCCACAGCAGGGGCGAGCGCGCTTTAGTGGACATGGCCGCTCCCGGCAGTGTGGCGCGGCGCCAGCGCCGCCGCCAGCATGGCCGCCGCGCCGTGCAGGGCGCTAATCGGCGCCGCCACCAGCCAGGTCAGGCCGGTCGCGCTGGCGCCGCTGCCGGCGCCGGCGGGGTCCGGCGCCGCGAAAAAATCGCTCACCACCAGCAGCGTGTCCAGTTCAAGCTTGACGCGCGCGGCGGCGATTGAATGCTCCCAGCGGTGGCGCGCGCTCGCCGGCGCGTCCGCCCGGCCGGCGCCGTCAATGGCGATGGCGATGACGGCGTGGTGAATGCGGCCGCGCTCGCGCTGCGCCACGCTGGCCAGGTAATCGGCGGCGGCGTCTTCAAACAGCCGGTAGTGCGCGCACGGCAGGGTGGCGACGTCGCCGATGCAGCCGGGCGCCGTCTCCAGCGCAAAGCGGGCGCGGGCGGCGCCGATGTCGGCCAGCAGGCGCGGGCCATCAAAATATGCAGCAGACATGCGGTGTCCTCAGGTGGTGACGGTGACGGCGCGCTGGCGTGCCACCAGGTCGCGGTACCACCTGGCGCTGGCCTTGGGGGTGCGCTGCTGGGTATCGTAATCGACATGGACGATGCCGAACCGCTTGGCATAGCCGGAATTCCACTCGAAGTTGTCGAGCAGGCTCCACAGAAAATAGCCGGCCACGTCGACGCCCTGGTCCATCGCCGCCATCAGCGCGGCCAGGTGGGTGGCGACAAATTCGATGCGGGCGCCATCATCGACCGCGCCATCGTGCACGCTGTCGGCGCTGGCCATGCCGTTTTCGGTGATGTAGATGGGTGGCAGCGCGTACTCGGCCCGCAGCTTGAGCAGCAGTTCGGTCAGGCCGCGCGGGTAGATCTCCCAGCCCATGTCGGTGTGGCCCAGCGCCGCCGGCGCCGGCACGGGCGGCGTGGCGGCGCTGCACCAGGCGCGAAAATAATAGTTCACGCCCAGAAAATCGAGCCGCTGGCAGATCGTCGCCAGGTCGCCCGCTTCCACGCGCGGGGCGGCGGCGCCGTGCGCGGCCAGCGCCAGCGCCGGGTAGTGGCCCTTGAAGATGGGGTCCATGAACCATTGCACCGAGCGCGCGTATTCGAGTTCGGCCAGCGCCAGGTCGGCGGGCGAGTCGGTGGCCGCGTCGGCGGTCCACTGATTGAGCACGATGCCCAGTTTGGCCGTCACGTCGAGCTGGCGCATCGCCGTCATCGCCAGTCCGTGCGAGAGCAGCAGGTGGTGCGAGACCTGGATGGCGGCGCCGGCGTCGGCCACGCCGGGCGCGAACTGGGCGTTGCCGTAGCCCAGGTTGGCCGTGCACCACGGTTCGTTGTGGGTGGCGATGGTGGCCAGGCGCTTGCCAAAACGGCGCGCCACTTCGGCGGCGTAATCGGCGAAGCGGTAGGCGGTGTCGCGATTGAGCCAGCCGCCCTGGTCCTGCAAGCCTTGCGGCAGGTCCCAGTGGTACAGGGTCAGGTGGGCGGCGATGCCGCGCGCCTCGAGCGCGTCGAGCAGGCGCGCATAAAAGGCGAAGCCCGCTTCGTTCCAGGCGCCGTGGCCGAGTGGCTGCACGCGCGACCAGGCCATCGAAAAGCGGTAGGCGGGCACGCCGAGCGAGGCGATCAGCGCGACGTCCTCTTCAAAGCGGTGATAGTGGTCGCAGGCGATGTCGCCGTTACTGGCGTCGAGAATGGCGCCCGGCTGCCGGCAAAACGTGTCCCAGATCGACGGCCCCTTGCCGTCGGCCGCCGCGGCGCCCTCGATCTGAAAGGCACTGGTGGCGACGCCCCAGGTAAAGCGGGCGGGGAAGTTGAGTGATTCTGTCATGGGCTTTACGGATGGATCAAAAAAAAACCGGCTGCCGCGCGCGGCGGCCGGTTCAAACAGGAGAAGCGAGAACCGGTTTAGAAATCGAAGCCGGTGTTGATGCCAACGGTGCGCGGCGGCAGGTATTGCGCGGTCCAGGCGCCGAAGGCGTTCATGGCGCTGGTCTTGACCTTGCTGTCGCTTACGTTGCGCACGAACGCATCGACCCACCACGAGCGCGAGCGGGCGTAGCGCAGGCCGATGTCGCTGCGGGTGTAGGCCTTCTGGCGATCGCCCTCACCTAGATTGAACACCGACAGCGAGCTGGCCGTCTCGTAGTGGGTCGAGATGCGCGGCGTCAGGCGGGCGCCGTCGGCCAGGTTGAACACGTGCTGGTACTGGAACTGCATCGACAGGCTCGGCGCGTGCGGCATGCGGTTGCCCGACACGTCGAGGCAGGTGCTGATGCCCGGGATCGAGCAGGCCGGCAGCGCGTAGTCGTTGCTGCCGCCGATCAGCTGGCCCAGCTTGGCGCGGGTCCAGGCCAGCGTTACCTGCACGCGGTCGTTGGGCGTCAGCTTGGCCGCCAGCTCGGACTCGAAGCCGTAGATGTCGGCCCCTTCGGCGTTGTTGGTGACGAGCGTGTGCGAGCCGTCCGGGTTGGTGACGGGGGCGCTGAACTGGAAGTCCTTGAACTTCTCGTAGAACAGGGCGTTGTTCCACTTGACGGCGCCATTGAGGAAGCTGTGCTTGGTGCCGATTTCATAGTTGGTCAGCTTCTCCGGCGCGTACGGCCGGCCGCCGTCCTGCAGGCCGCCCGATTTGTAGCCCGTCGAAACGCTGGCGTAGACCATATTGCGGGGATCGAGCTCATAGGCCACGCGCGCCAGCCAGGTCGCCTTGTTGCCTTTATAGACGCCATCGTTGGACGGCACGCCGGGGCTGTAGCCCTGGCCGGGAATGCGCGGATCGATCGAGCCGCTCACCGGCACCTGCGGCACGGTCGGATCGTAGTTCCAGGTGTAGCCGTTGCCGCCCACGTTGGTGCGCTTGTCCGAGGTATAGCGCGCGCCGCCGGTCAGGTGCAGGCTGTCGCTGACGTTCCAGGTGGCCTGGCCGAAGGCGGCCGTCGAAGCGACCGTCTCCTTCGGCTGGATGAACGAGCCCTGCCAGGCCACCGTGCCCTGCTGGGTGCCGTTGAAGACGGGGATGTCGAAGCGGATGTCGTTCTTCTCGTTGGCGTAGTACAGGCCGACGAGCCAGTCGACCGTTTTTTTGCCCACCGACTGCAATTCGACTTCGTGGCTGTAGTTGGTGTAGTTCGACGACACCGTGTTGTTGGCCTGGTAGGTGGCGCCCGTGGCGAAGCTGGTCGGCACCTGGGTGCCGCCGTCCTGGTCGAACGTCGAGTTGCCGGAAAAGCGCGACCAGCCGGCGATGTAGCTCAGGCTCAGGTCGGGCGCAAGGACGTAGTCGATGCGGCTGCGCACCGAGTTGGTGTCGCGCTCGAGGGTGGGGGCGACGTCGGCCAGGGTCGACCAGAGCTTGGTGCCGGCGCGCGGCGTTTGCAGCAGGTTCATCGACGGCGTGCCGCGGTCGGCGAATTTTTCGTAGGCGATATTCCAGGTCATCGCCGGCACCGGATGCCACAGCAGCGACAAGCGCAGGGCGCTCTGGTCCTGGGCGCTGTATTTGGGGCCGCCCGTGACGAACAGGTTCGGATTGATGGGCTGGAAGGCGCTGGGGTTGCCGCCGCCGGCGATGAAGGCGGCGCGCTGGCTGGCCACGGAGCTGATGGGCAGATGCTGGTAGTCGACATAGCCATCGTGCTGCTCGTGGACAAAGGCGATGCGCAGGGCGGCCGTCTCGCCCAGCGGCACGTTGACGGCGCCGCGCGCGCCCAGTCGGCTGTAGCTGCCGGCGCCCGCTTCAACGTTGCCCGAGTTCGAGCCCAGCACCGGTTTGACCGTCTGCATGTTGACCGCGCCGACGGTGGAATTACGGCCCCACAGCGTGCCTTGCGGGCCGCGCAGCACTTCGATGGCGTCGAGGTCGAACAGCAGGGCGCTGGCACCTTCCGGACGGGGCGAGTAGACGCCGTCGATGAAGGTGGCCACTTCCGGATCGGCGTATTCGGTCTTGGCGCTGTCGTTGCCGACCCCGCGCAAGGTCATGGTGATGACGCCATGGTCGCCCTGGCCGGTGGCCTGGAAGCCGGGCACCAGGTTGACCACGTCGGCGATGGTTTGCACGTGGGCGTCGTCGAGGGCGGCGGCGTTGAGGGCCGTGATGGCCACCGGGGTGCGCTGCAGCGAGGTCGAGCGCTTGGTGGCGGTGACGAACACTTCGGCGATGGGGCCGTCGACGGTGGCAACGGGCGCCGCCGGCGTGGTTTGCGCCTGGACGGCGCAACTGGCCGCCAGGGTCAGCACGGCGAAGGCGATCGGGGTGATGCGGGAAAGACGGTGGGGGCGATGCATCGAGGGCGCACGAACGCCCGGCGCGGTAGGTTTCATTCTGTCTCCAATTATTGTTTGATGTTGTCAGGGCCGCAATCGGCTCGACACTACGGTCGCTTCCGAATGAAACCGATTTCATAATCCGTGAAATCGATTTCATAATATTTTTGAATCGCCGCGAAGTCAAACAAAATTCGCCGCTGGTGGGAAAATAAAACGACAGAAAGTCGATTGTCATGCGCAGCGAGTACGGGACCTGGCGGGCGCTGCAATGATGGACCGGGCCGGCGCGGCGCCGTCGCCGGCGCACCCGATGGCGGCGAAAAATGGGTCCGCGCGCGCGTCTTTCAGAAATCGATTGCATGCTATAGTGAAGCCGACCTTGCCCAGTTAAAATCTTTCCTCACCGCCTTGATCTTGCCCGCTTCATGAAACCAGCCGCCGCCGCCACGCTTCCCCCCACCGTGCACATGGTCGCCCGCGAAGCGGGGGTGTCGGCCGCCACCGTGTCGCGTTTTTTGAACGGCACCGCCAAGGTCTCCGACGACAAGCGCCGCGCCATCGAAGAGGTCATCGAGCGCCTCAATTTCAAGCCCAACGTGCTGGCGCAGAACCTGAAAACGGGCAGCTCGCGCACCATTGGCGTGCTGACCCAGTCGCTCGTGTCGGGCTATTTTACGGATGCCATGTCGGGCATCGAGGACGCCCTCAAGAATACCGGCTATGCGCCGCTGATCGTCTCCGGCCACTGGCACGCCGACGAGGAGGCCGAGCGCATCGAACTGCTGATCGCGCGCCGGGTCGACGGCCTGGTCATCCTGACGGGGCGCCTGACCGACGCCCAGATCCTCGATTTTTCGCGGCGCGTGCCGATCATGGTGTTCGGCCGCCAGCTCGATGCCCCGCGCGCCTTCGGCTTTTGCCAGGACCACTATCGCGCCGCCTGCGACGCCGTCGAGTACCTGGTGCTGCAGGGACACCGCCACATCGCCTTCATCGCCGGCCCGCATGACCATGAAGACGCCCGCGCCCGCCTGGCCGGCTACCAGGACACCTTGAAACGCCACCACATCAAGCGCGATGCGCGCCTGGTCGTCGCTGGCGACTTCCACGAGTCGGGCGGCCTGCAGGCGATCGAGCAGTTGCTCGAATCGGGCCAGCGCTTCACCGCCATTTTTGCCGCCAATGACCTGTCGGCCTACGGCGCCCGGCTGGGCCTGTACCGCCGCAATATCCGCGTGCCCGACGACGTCTCGATCGTCGGTTTCGACGATTTGCACAGTTCGACGTCGACCACGCCGCCCCTGACGACCGTGCGCCAGCCCCTGTTCGAGGTGGGGCGCTGCCTGGGGCAGGGCATCCTCAGCATGATCGCCCACGAACCGTTCACGGTCGATGTGCCGCCGCTGGCGCTGGTGGTGCGCGAATCGGTGCGCCGGATCGGCTGAACCCCTGGCAGCAGGCGCCCGCCACGGCGGCGTTGTAACGCACGGTGAATAATTGTGAAACGGTTACTTTGGTCGGGGAACGCCGCGCAAACTGTGAAATAATGCAGCGAGGCAGCGCCGCCGGGGCGCGCAGGACGTGCTGGCGGGGGAATGGCTTGATCGAGATGTTCGCACTGGACGAGGACATTGCGCTGTGGAGCGCCGAGCTGGCGCGCCAGCAGTCCGACGCCGCCCGCTGCACGCTGTTGTTGAAGCTGAACTGGCACCTGCGCCAGCGCGATCCTGCGCGCGCGCTGGCGCTGGCGCAGGAAGCGGCGCCCCTGCTCGAGAGCCTGCCCGCGCCGGCGCGCCAGCTGGCGGCGGCGCGCTGCCAGCTCGTCGCCGCCGAATGCCGCTGGTTGTTCGGCCAGCTCCATGCGGCCCTCGAGCTGGCCGGCCAGGCCCTCGAGCGCATGGGCGGCGATGGCGACGCGGCCGCCGCCTGCCGCGCCGACTGCCACTGGCTGCTGGCCTGGATCAACATCGACCGCGGCCACAGCCGCACCAGCGACGGCCATTTCGCCGCTGCCGCCGCCGCCGCCGCCGCCGCGCTCGACCCGGTGCGGCGCGACGTCTGCGATGCCGGCGCCGCCCTGTCGGACGTGTTTCGCGACCTGCAGGCGGCCGCGCTGCGCTGGGATGGCCGCTTTACGCGCGATGCCGCCGGCCTGCATCCGGCCGCGCGCGGCTGGATCGACGACCTGGCCGGCACCACCGCCTTCCAGGCCAGCGATTTCGGCCGCGCCATCGGCCTGATGATCGCCGCTTTTGAAGTGGCCATCAGCACCGGCCAGGTGCGCCGCGCGGTCAACCTGGCCACCAATATCGGCAACACCTTCACCAGCCTGAACGCCCACCACGCGGCGCTCGACTGGATGCAGCGCGGCCTCGACCTGGCACGCCCCACCGGCTGGCCTTTCAGCATTGGCCTGGGCCTGATGCAGACCGCCGAAACGCTGCGCCAGCTGGGCCAGCGCGACGCCGCCCGCGCGCTGCTAGACGAAGCGCTCACGACGATGGCGCCGCTGGCCGAATCGCGCGCCTACGCGGTCGCGCTCGAGTACCTGGGCGAGGTCGCCCTCGACGGCGGCGACTACGCCAGCGCGCTCGAGACCTTCGAACGGCTCGAGCGGCGCGGCGCCGCGCTCGGCCAGGCCGATTTCGAAAGCGGCGCGCTGCGCGGCCAGGCGCACGCCCTGTCGCACCTGGCGCGGCCACTCGAGGCGCTCGCGCGCGCCGATGCCGCCCTGGCGCTGGCGCGCGCGCACGGCGACCCCTCCGGCGAAATCGCCGCCCTGAAAGTGCTGGCCGACATCCACACCCGCCACCAGTTGCCGGCGCCGCTGTCGATGCGCGTGGCCACGCCCGCCTTGCACTACCTGCTCGAGGCGCAGGCACTGGCCGCCACCATCGACGGCTACCTGGTCCCCGGCGCCACCCTCGACGCCCTGGCGCGCGAATACGCCAGCGCGGGCGACTACGCGCGCGCCTACGAGGTGGCGCTCGAATCGGTGGCCGCGCGCGAGCAGATCAACAGCCAGGATGCGACCAACCGCGCCATCGCCATGCAGGTGCAGTTCCAGACCGAGCGCGCGCAGACCGAGGGCGAGCATCACCGCCAGCTGGCCGCCGCCGAGGCGCGCCGCGCCGAAGTGCAGCAGCAGATCAGCGCCACCCTCGAGCACCTGTCGGCGATTGGCCAGGAGATCACCGCCCACCTCGACGCCGACGCCGTGTTTCGCGCGCTCGACCGCCACGTCCACGGCCTGCTCGACGCCACCCACTTCGCCGTGTTCCTGATCGAAGCGGACGGCGCCGCCTTGCGCTGCGCGTTCGGGGTCGAGTCCGGCCAGGTGCTGCCGGCCACCCGGGTGGCGCTGTCCGACCCCAAGGCGGTGTCGGCGCGCTGCGTGCGCGAACGCCGTGAAATCGTCATCGAGTCCGACGCCGGCACGCCGGCGCCGGCGCTCATTCCCGGTACCGCCGTGCCGCGCAGCGTGCTGTTTTCGCCCCTGCAGGTGGGCGAGCGCGTGCTCGGCGCGATGACCGTCCAGAGCGCCCATGCGCAGGCCTACGGCGAACGCGAGCGGCTGATTTTTCGCACCCTGTGCGCGTACGGCGCCATCGCACTCGACAATGCCAGCGCCTACCGCCAGGTGGCCGCCACCCGGGCCGAGCTGCTCGATAAGAACCTGGAGCTGGAAAAGGCCTACCAGGCGCTCGAGGAAGTGAGCCTCACCGACCAGTTGACGGGCCTGCGCAACCGCCGCTTTTTCCTGCAGCACGTCGACGCCGACGTGCGCCTGTCGCTGCGCAGCTACGACGATGCGGCGCGCCAGTGCGGCGCGCAGGTCGCCGCCGCGGACGGGCGCGACCTGGTGTTTTTCATGGTCGACCTGGATCACTTCAAGGACGTCAACGACCGCCACGGCCACGCCGCCGGCGACGCCGTGCTGGTGCAGATGCAGGAGCGCTTGCGCGAAGTGTTCCGGGAGTCCGAATACCTGGTGCGCTGGGGCGGCGAAGAATTCCTGGTGCTGGCGCGCGCCACCCGCCGCGACGAGGCCAGCGGGGTCGCCGAGCGGATCGGCCGCGCCGTCGCCGACCGCGCCTTCCTGCTGCCCGACGGCGTGCGCATTCGCAAGACCTGCTCGATCGGCTTCGCCTGCTTCCCCTTCGTGCCGGCGGCGCCGCGCGCCTTGTCGTGGTCGGAAGTGGTGGAGCTGGCCGACCAGGCGCTGTACCTGGCCAAGCACGCGGGTCGCAATGCCTGGGCCGCGCTGCACAGCACCGCCAGCACCCGCCATGCGGGCCTGTTCGCTTGCCTGATGCAGGATTTGCCGGGCGCGCTGGCGGCGGGCGAGGTGGCGCTGGTGGCCAGCAGCGCCGCGCCCGCGCCGTGCGAGGCGCGGCTGGTCGACTCGGCGCTGTGGCGCCAGGGCCCCGAATAGCCTTGTCTCGTCAAGCCGGCAGCTGGCCTTGCAGCGCCGGCAGTTCGGCGGCGATCGCCAGCTGGTCGGCCGGCGAACGGTTCTGGCTCAGCTTCCACTTGCCGTCCAGGCGGGTGAGCACGATCTCGATGCCGACCAGGGCGCGCACCAGCGTGGCGATGTAGGCGGGCGGGGCGTCGGCCAGTGCCCACGGCGCTGCGCGGGCGCCTTCGTGGCGCGCCGTCAATCGTTCCAGCAGCGCCAGTAACCACGCCGGATCGTCCACCGCGCGCAGCACGCCGTGGCCGTGGACGACGGCGTAATTCCAGGTCGGCACCACCTTGCCGCTGAGCGGTTTTTCTTCGTACAGCGACGGCGAAATGTAGCCGTGCGCGCCCTGGAACAGCACCATGACCTCGTGCCCGTCCTGGCGCCACAGGGGATTGGCGCGCGCCACGTGGGCGCGCAGGGTGCCCCATGGCGCGGCCGGTGTCGGCGCGCCGTATTCGAACGGGATGTGGTCGGCGCCCAGGCCGGCGGCGCCGTGGGTGATGATGGCGCCCAGCGGATGGGCGTCGATCAGGGCCGCCAGCACGGCGGGCCGGGTTTCGTCGAAGTGCGATGGCGTATACATCGGTCAATGATAGCGCATGGCGCGCGCTCCTTTATACTGCTTGCCATGAACCCGATCCGCTGCAGCTGGGCCAACATGGCCAACCCCAGGTACCTCGCTTACCACGACACCGAGTGGGGCGTGCCCTGTCACGACGAAAACACCTTGTTCGAGATGCTCAACCTGGAAGGCGCCCAGGCCGGCCTGTCGTGGGAGACCATCCTCAACAAGCGCGCCACCTACCGCGCCGCGTTCGATGACTGGGACCCGGTCGCCATTGCCGCCTACGACGCCAGCAAGGTCGCCGCGCTGCTGGCCAATCCCGGCATCGTGCGCAACCGCCTGAAGGTCGCCGCCGCCATCACCAACGCCCAGGCCTACCTGCGCCTGCGCGACGAAGGCCTGACCCTCGACGCCTGGCTGTGGGCGTATGTCGATGGCGCACCCATCGTCAACCACTGGCCCAGCGGCGCGCGGCCGGCCACCACGCCCCTGTCGGACCGCCTGTCGAAAGACCTGGCCAAACGGGGCTTCAAGTTCGTCGGCTCGACCATCGTCTACGCCTACATGCAAGGTATCGGCATGGTCGACGACCACGACCAGACCTGCTTCAAGCGCGCCTGACATGGGCAGCGACTGGCGGCCCCACTGGGGCGGGCGCGACCGCTACGTCATCTTCGCCAGCGCCTGGTGCGAGACGGCGTTTCGGCGCTGGGTGGGCCACTGGCAGGCCGACCCGGCGCGGCCCCGTCGCCTGCACGTCATCGCCGTCGCCGGCGGCCCCTTGCCCGGCTTCGCGCGCATGCTGCAAGACGATGCCGCCATCACGCTCGACCTGCTGCACGCGGCGCCGCTGGCCGCGCTGGCCCAGTTGCAGGCGCGTATCGACGCCGTCGAACTGGGCGAGGCCGCACTCGCTGAACTGGCGCGCCCGCTGGCGCGCCTGCTCAGCCTTGACGCGGTGCTGCAGGCGCCCGCGCTCGACCCCGCTGCCTGGCAGGCGCTGGCAGCGACCGGCTGGCTGCGCGACGGTGCCGGTGTGGTGCGCTTTGCCACCCGCAAGCCGATCGCGCCGCCGCCGCCGCCGCCCACCCGCTGCGCCATCGTGATCGGCGCCGGCCTGGCCGGCGCCGCCGCCTGCGAACGCCTGTGCGCGCGCGGCTGGCAGGTGACGCTGCTCGAACGCCACCCGGCGGCGGCGATGGAAGCGTCGGGCAACCTGGCCGGCATCACCATGCCGCTGCTGTCGAAGGACGACAACCTGGCCTCGCGCCTGTCGCGCGCGGCCTTCCTGTTCGCGCGCGCCTACTGGCAGCGGCTGGGCGGGGTCGGCGCCGCCATCGAGGGCGCCCGCTGCGGCGTGCTGCTGGCCGCGCGCGACCCTGACCACGCCGCCCTGCAGCGCGCCATCGCCGCCGCCCGCGCGCTGCCGCCCGACTACGCCGCCTGGTTCGACGGCGCCGCCGCCGGCCACCGTTTTGGCGCCATCGCCCCGCACGGCGCCTGGCTGTTCGCCGGCGGCGGCTGGATCCGCCCGGGCAGCGCCGTTGCCGCCATGCTGGCCGCCTGCGGCGATCGCCTCGATGCGCGCTTTGGCGTGGGCGAGGTCAGCCTGCGGGGCGGCGCCGCCGGCTGGCAGGCGCACGGTGCCGACGGCCACCTGGTCGCCAGCGCGGCCAGCGTGATCATCGCCAGCGGCGCCGGCGCGCTCGCCCAGAGCGCCAGCCTGCCGCTCGAGCGCGTGCGCGGCCAGGTCACCCACCTGGCGCCCGGCACGGCCCCCGACCTGGGCCTGGTGCTGTGCCGCGAAGCCTACCTGACCCCGGCCGGCGCCGGCTGGCACTGCGCCGGCGCCACCTACGACGACGACGCCGATCCCGCCCTGCGCTGGTCGAGCCAGCAGCAGAACCTGGCCAATCTGCGCTCCATGCTGGCCGACGAGCGCGTGGCGCCGGCGGCGCCGCTGGCGGGCCGTGTCGGCTTTCGTGCCGTCGCCCCGGACCGCCTGCCGATGGTGGGCGCGGTGCCCGAGAGCGCCCATGCGGCCGGCACCGAGCGCCTGCGCGAACTGCCGCGCCAGCCAGGGGTGTATGCTTTACTGGCCTACGCCTCGCGCGGGCTGACCTGGGCGCCGCTGGCGGCCGAGCTGCTGGCGGCCAGCCTCGAAGGCGAGCCGCTGCCGCTCGAAGGCGAACTGGTCGCCGCGCTCGATCCGGGCCGCTTCCTGTTGCGCGCACGCCGCAGCCGGCCGGCCGGTCTGCGCTAAACGACGGGGGCGCGGGGCGGGTACAGGTATAATTGTCGCACGGCAATATTTCGGGCAGGCGCCCGCAGGAGCACCGATGAGCACCAATGACACCCCCGTGCAGGCCGATCCGGGCGCCAATGAGCTATCCCTGTTTCTGGCTTCGACCGCCCACGACATGAAAAATTCGCTGGGTATGCTGTCGGGCACGCTGGAAAAAATGCTCGACGGCGGCGCCGGCCAGTTTGACGCGCCGCAGCTGGGCCACATGCTCTACCAGACACGCCGCCTCAACGATAATCTGATGCATTTGCTGGCCCTGTACAAGCAGGTCGGCGACGGCGCCTACCCGTTCGATTTGCAGCCGCTGGCGGTGGCCCACCTGGCCGTGCAGGTGGCGTTGGGTGCGCGCGCGCTGCTGGCCGCGCGCGCCATCACCCTCGACACCGAGGTCGACCCGGCCCTGGTCTGGCATCTCGATGAAGACCTGATCATCGGCGTACTGAGCCACGCCATCAACAACGCCGTCAATTACACGAAGGACCGCATCAGCTTGCGCATCGGCATGGTCGACGGTGCGCTGGAATTGCGGGTGGAAGACAACGGCGCCGGCTATCCCGCCAGCATGCTGGCGGCGGGCCGCAGCGCGCCCCGCGCCATCAATTTCCGCACCAACAGCACGGGCCTGGGCCTGTATTTTTCCAGCAAGGTGGCGCAGATGCACAAGCACCGCCAGCGCAGCGGCAGCTTGCGGCTGGAAAACGGCGGCACGCTCGGTGGCGGCTGTTTTATATTGACCCTGCCATGAGCGCACCCGTGACCGTGCCGGCTGGCGCGCCTGCCGTGCCTGGCGCGCCGGCGCCGGGCCCGATCAGCGTCTCGGCCACCCTGGCCGACGTTGACTGGGCATCGAAAAATTACCTGGTGGTCGACGACTTCATTGGCATCCGTCAACTCTTGCGCGAAAGCTTGCGCAACCTGGGCGCCAAGAACATCGACCAGGCCTCCAGCGGCGGCGAAGCGATGGGCCTGTTGTCGCGCATCCGCTACGACGTGGTCCTGTGCGATTACAACCTGGGCGAGGGGAAGAACGGCCAGCAGGTACTGGAAGAGGCGCGCGTGCGCAATCTCTTGCTGCCCAGCAGCGTGTGGCTGATGGTGTCGGCCGAAAAAAGCGTCGAGTCGGTGATGGGCGCCGCCGAGCACCAGCCCGACGCCTACCTGATCAAGCCCATCACCGAGGGCGTGCTGCTGACGCGCCTGAACCGCGTGTGGCACAAGAAGCAGGTGTTCCGGATGATCGACCTGGCCTATGCGGAGAAGGATTATTTGCGCGCCGCCGCCCTGTGCGACGCCCAGATCGATATCGACAAGGTGCACCAGATCGAGTTGTTGCGCATGAAGGCCAAGCTCATGCTCAAGAGCGGCGAACCTGATAAAGCCCGGCTCGCCTATGAGCGGGTGGTGCAGGAGCGCGAATACCAGTGGGCCAGGTCGGGGCTGGCGAAAATTCGCATGGCCAACGGCGAGTTCGAACAGGCGCGCCAGATCTTCCAGGGGGTGATTGCGGAAAACCGCTATTACATCGACGCCTACGACCAGCTGGCCGCCGCCCACCAGCAGATGGGCCAGCTCGATGACGCCTGCAATGTGCTCGAGCGGGCCGCCAAGCTCTCGCCCAATTCCGTGCTGCGCCAGCGCAGCCTGGGGCAGGTGTGCCTGAAGCTGGGCAACCTGGCGATGGCGGAGAAGGCGTTTCGTAAATGCATTGCGATCGGTGAATATTCGGTTATGAAAAGCCCGGACGCCTACCTGGGCCTGGCCCGCGTGTGCGGGCAAAAAAACGACGTCAAGGAAGCGCTGGCGCTGTTGCAAACAGTGATCAAGGAGTTTGCCGGCGACGACCTGATCGCCCTGCGCGCCAAGATCACCGAGGGCCTGGTGTACCATGAAAGCGGCGATTTCAGGCGCGCGCGCAAGGCCGGCGACGAGCTCGAAGTGCTGCTCAACAGCGACCCCGGCCGGCCCGAGGTGGCCGTCTGCCTGGACATGGCCGTGTTGCTGCTGGCGGTGGGCGTCAAGGAGGCGCCCGTCGAATTGCTCTGTTATGTGGCGCGCAACAACCACGACAATGCCGTCCTGCTCGACGAGGTGCAGCGCATTTTCGACAAGGCCCGCATGGCCGAGGAGGGCGCGGCTTACATCCGGGCCTCGAAGAAGGAAGCGACCGACCTGATGAACCAGGGCGTGTTGTTGTGGAGAAGCGGCAAGTTGCAAGAGGCGCTCGAGTGGATGCGCCATGCGCGCAAGATCTTGCCCAACAATATGCGCATTCTCTTCAACGCGGCGCAGATTCACTTGTCTCATATGCAACAATCGGGCTACGATGCCCTGCTCAGTGCCGAGACCGCCCAAGTGTTGCTGCATATCGACCACATCCAGCCGGGACAGCAGCGCTTTGCCCAGCTGATGGAGCAGCTGGCGCGGCTGGTGCCGACCGAGCAAGCGGAGGCTTAGAACCTATCCCGGTAGGTCGGAGTCGCTGCTTGCGCGCCTGGCAACCGATGGCCGCGTTGTTCGTCTTCGCATGGCTCGCCATGCGTCATCCTCGCGCCTTGCCCTCGGCTGCCATGCATCGCAATCCGCTTCCTCCTACCTACCGGGATAAGTTCTTAGTTTGATTTGCACTCCCCCTGCGCGGGCGCCGAGTGCTAAACTGCTCACCCCGCGGGAGAAAGTTGGCCCGTTTTGTCCAGGAAAGGCACACGCATGCGCGATATCGCACACGAAGTTTACGAAAAAATGAAGGTTGGCAGCACTGCCTGGATCCGTCCGGTGGCCGCCAAGGGCGATACCATCGAGAGTTTTCAAGTCGCCCACGCACAGGCGCAGCAACTGGCCGACGAAGGCTTGATCAATATTGCCACCGTCAAGAAGTCGGAAGACGGCTTGATCGATTCGATCCGGATTCTGAAACTGGCGTAAGAACCTTCCCGCGCAGGCCGGCGTCAGCGCCGGCCTGCGCGGGACGCGTCAGCCTTTCGCCGGCTTCCTGGCGCTGCGCGGCGGCGCCACTTCAGCGGCCCCCGCCTTCGGTGCAGCGGGCGCGTCCTGACGCTCGCCCTTGGGCGCCTCGGTGGCGCCAAACGGCGCGGCCGGCACCGCGCTGGCCACTGCCTGCTTGAACTGCTCCTGCAGCATATTCCACCAGATGGTCGGGTCCGGCATTGCGGGCGCGGCCGGTTTGCTGGCCGCCTTGCCGGCCGCCTCCGGCGTCAGGGTTTTCATGGCGTCGGCAAACGAGGCGCCCATGGTGTTCAAGGTGGCCAGTGTGCCTCTCTGTACTTCCAGGCCCTGGATGGTGGCGCGCAGCATGGCGCCATTGACATTGAGCCAGGATTCGACGGCTTTGAGGTCGGCAATTTTCTTGTCGAGATCTTCCACCGACATGGCCGGTGCCGCCAGGCTGGGCATCGACATGCCGGGTACCCCCATGCTGCCCCACAAGTTTTTAACGAACTCGAGGGAGTCGGTCATGGCGCCGGCACCGGGCATGTTGGGAAACGGGGTAGTGGACATGAAGGTCTCCATAGTGTGAAGGCTCAGGTTAGCAGATAAAAACGGCAGATCCTAGTCGCTTGTGGAAAATGCAAGGGGTGCCGCTGCCACTTGATGCACGGTGATTGAAACCAAACGCGCTACACTGGATCCATGACGAACCGCATGCTCAGCGCCCGACACCGCCGCACGCTCGCCCTGGTCCTGCTCACGGTGGGGCTGCATCTGCTGGGCCTGGTCGCCCTGGTGCGCCATGGCGGCGTTGCCGACGGCGTCGTGAGTCGGCCGCCGCCGCTGATGCAGGCCCGCGTGATCGCCGCGCCCGCACCCGAGGTGGCGCCGGCGGCGGCGCCACCGCCGCCCGTGCTGCTGCCGCCGCCACCGGTGGCGAGCCTGGCGCCGCCGCCGTTCGAGGTGGCGCCCGCGCCCGCCGTCAGTGCGCCGCCGCTGGCGCCCATCGCCATCGATGCGGGCGCTGCCGCCCGCCTGCTTGACGTAGAATCGGTGCAGTTGGCGGCGTCGCCTCCGCCAGCCGAGGCGGCATCCGCGGCACCGGCGGCGCCCGTCGGCAAGGCCTACCGCGCCGACGTACCGCCGTCGGCCACCATCGTGCTCGAGGTGCTGCGCAAGGATGCCGACGGCACCGTCTGGCATGGCGAAGCGGCGATGGCCTGGCGGCAGGGCGACGGCCAGTACAAGATGACGCTGGAAGCGGGCATCCGCGTGCTGATTGCGCGGGTCAACCTGGTGGTGCTCGAGAGCGTCGGGCAGGTCGATGGCGGCGGTTTTGTGCCGCGCAGCATGACGGAAAAACGCCGGGGCAGGGCGCTGACGACGACCCGCTTCGGCCAGGACGAGAGACAGATTACCTTTTCCGCCGCGCCGGCCCGCTACCGGCTGCTCCCCGGCACCCAGGACAAGGCGACCATTCCCCTGCAACTGGCCGCGATCGCGCGTGCCGACAGCGCCCAGTTGCAGGGCAATATCGACATCCTGGTGGGGGAAGACAAGGATGCGGCCGTGTTTCGTTTCGTGCTGGCGGGCCAGGAAGAGATCGACACGCCGATGGGCCGGCTGGCCACCTGGCACCTGTCGCGTCCGCCACGGGCGGGCGCCTACGGTGCGCGCCTCGATATCTGGCTGGCGCCGTCGCTGGGCTGGCTGCCCGTGCGGATCGACAATCTGGAATCGAACGGGGCCACGACGACCCAAACCATTAAAACCATCAGCCGGCCCGATGCCGGCTGAGATGTGAGGACTTACGATGCAAAGCAGTATTTATAGACGCACCACCGCGCTGCGCGCCGCCGCCGTGCTGGCCCTTGGCCTGGGCCTGGCCATGCCTGGCGCCGGCGCCGCCGACATGCCCAGGCGCGCCGTCGACCTGCCGCCGTCGGCCGACCTGGGCTACACCATCAAGGCGCGTCAGAAAGGGTTTAATCTGGGCGGCGACGCCGTCGTCAGCTGGCGCCTGGCCGGCGGCAAGTACAGCGTTCACTCGACCACCCGGGCCGCCCTGTTCGGCAAGCTGATCGACAACCACAGCGAGGGCGACGTCGACGGCTTCGGCCTGGCGCCCACCCAGTTCGGTGAAAAACGCATCCGCCACGAACCCTGGACCACCACCTTCGATCGCAGCAAAAAACGCATCAGTTTTACTGAAAGCGATGTCAGCTATCCCCTCAAGGGTGGCGAGCAGGACCGCAGCAGCGTGCTGTTCCAGTTGGCCGGGGTGGCCCGGGCCGCGCCCGATAGCGTCGTCGCCGGCGCGCAATGGACGTTTTTTGTGGCCGGCCGGCGCGACGCCGATCCCTGGACTTTCCGCGTGATCAAGGCGGAAACGGTGCAGACGGGCATCGGCAGCGTCGAGGCCATCCACCTGATCCGCCTGCCGCCACCCGATTCCAAGGAGCAGACGCTCGACATCTGGCTGGCGCCGTCGCAGCAGTGGTACCCCGTGCGGCTGCGGTTTACCGACAACGAGGACGAATACATCGACCAACTATTGCAGACGGTCACGCCCAAGTGAGGAAGCGCGGCCGCCGCAATTATGCACAATCGTGCATAATTGCTGGCCCAAGGGCGCGCGTGCTTTACTTTTGCCAGTGCAACGCCAGCTGATATACTGACGCCCCCGCCGCCCCCCGGCAGCGGCATTCAAGCTTCAGTAAGAACACGATGACCGACACCACGGCAGGCGCGCCAGCAGCCGACACATTACCCCAGCAGCAAGACGACGCGGACAGCCTGCAGTCGCACTTCCACGCCGACATTTCCGCCGACGAAATCGAGCAGGTTTTCCACCTCAAGCGTGCCCAGCCGACCCTGAGCGCCTTCACCGCCCTGTTCCACGGCGGCGGCGATGCCGTGCTGATCCGCCTGCTGGTGCTGCGCGAACTGGCCGCTGACAGCGCCGTGTCCGCCTTCAGCCGGGCCGACATCAACACGCGCCTGGCCTACCTGCTGCCGGAAAGCCTGGAAACGGTGCTGATCCGCCTGCGCTCGCACGGTCTGCTGGCCTGGGATGCACAGGGCGCCGTCTACCGCGTCACGCCGATGGCGCGCAACCTGCTCGCCGCGCTCGACGGCTTGCTCAGCAGCGGCCAGGCCGACGACGAAGCCGACATGGGCTTCATTTTGTCCCAGGTGGCCGGCGCCCAGGCGGTGGGCGGCGTCACCGTCGACCAGTTGCGCCACCTGCTGGGCCGGCTGGTCGACCTGACGGAAGAATTTCGCGATGCCATCGCCTCCGGTTCCGAGTTCCGCCTGCGCACCTCGCAATCGAAATGGCACACGGCCTGCGACTGGGTGGAGAAGGGCTCGCTGATCCTGCGCGCCATCCTGGCCGACGAGCGCGCCGACGCCGCCACCCACAAGGCGGCCCAGGCCATCGGCCGCGCCCAGAGCGCGCTGCTGAACATGCAGGGCATGTTCTCGCGCGCCCTCAACCAGATCGAGCGCCAGCGCGTGCACCTGGGCCAGTCCGGCCTGTCGACGACGGATGTGAAACGCTGGCTGCTGGCGCACGACGATTTGTCGAGCCTGGCCGTGGGCGCCATCGACCGCCCGCTGGTGCCCCTGTTCGGCACCCCCGCCGAAATGATCGACGTGGCCGAAACGGAGCTGCTGGCCGAACGTGCCGCTGCCGTCGGGCCGGGCGGCCTGCCGACCGGGCAGGATGCGCCGCTGACCATCAACGACGGCCCCGCCATCCAGGTTGAACTGGACGACTGGCTGGCGCGCCTGTCCGATTTTGCCAACCTGGGCAACTTCCCCAGTTTTTCCGAGGCGGGGCCGAAGTCGGTGCAGGTGGAAGACTCGCTGCTGCCGGCCACGTTCGCCATCGCCTCCTACCGCGCCTCGCTGCTGCCGCTGCTGGGCGACGCCGCCGAGGCCAGCCTGCAGGGCGCCACCGCCCAGCTGGCCCGCCTGCCGATCCAGTTTTCGCCGCAAGACGCCATGGTGGCGCTGGACGACCCGCATGTGGCCGCCGTGTCGCTGGCCACCCTGTCGCTCGCGACGATCTCACTCGACCTTGAAAGCGGCCCGCTTGATGAATGACGACTCCCAAATCCTGATCGCCCGCCTGCTCACGCACCAGACCCTGCGGCGCGACGACAAGATGGTCAAGCGGGCGCTCTCGGACGAGCAGTTCCGCGCCGAAGTGGACAAGCGCCTGCTCGACGCCGGCCTGAAACTGCTCGACAACGTGTATGCCGACCATGTCACGCTGGCGCTGCACCGCGCCGTCGAACCGAAAATTTTCGGTGCCAAGGACATCTGGCAAAACAATAACTTCGGCCTGACCCGCGACGGCGTGGCCCTGCTGGTGGTGCTGTGGGCGCAGATCATCCTGCCCAAGCGCGAGCGCCAGGAGACCCACCAGAGCGCCGCCGACGACCAGAACGACCTGTTCGACAAGGACCGTCCCATCGCGCGCGCCGAGGACACCTCGATCGGCATTTCCTACACGGCCCTGCTGGCTGACTTTGGCGAAAAGCTGGGCAAGAAAACCCGCATGGACATGAACCTGGGGACCCTGTCGAAACTCGGATTCATCGAGCGCCGGGGCGACCTGATCGTCGAGGGCCCCCTGCTCGACCTGATGATGGACACGGACGTGCTCAAGGAGCGCATCATCAACGGCGCCCTGGCCGACGTCTTCAAGCGCTCGCCCATCACGGTGGCGGTGCCGCGAAAACCGGCGCTGGCGCCCGACGAGGCGGCCGATCCGCTGGCCGCGCTGGCGGTCGATCTCGAGCTTGATACCGACACCGACACCGATCCTGATGCCACCGCGCCCGTCGACGACGACAGCGACCACACCGCACTCTGAGAGTACCCATGTTCCACATCAAATCCCTCGAGCTGGTCCACTGGGACTACTGGCAGCGCATCAAGAACATCCCGCTCGACGCCAAGATCATTACCATCGCCGGCCAGAACGGCTCCGGCAAGACCACCTTGCTCGACGCCCTGCGCACCCTGTTCGGGCTCGATTGCTCGATGGGCCGCACCTATAAACACTATGCGCGCCACTCGGGCCAGCAGACGGCGTGGATCCGCGCCGTGGTCGACAACAAGACGGTGGGCCGGCAGCTGTCGAACCGCCCGTTCCGCAGTTCCGGCTTTTTCAGCGACGACGAAGTGACGCTGTTTTGCCAGATCCAGAAAAACGGCGGCGACTGGAAGCGTCAGTACCTGATGCGACCGGGCAATATCCAGATCGAGGACGTCACCGAGGCGACCGACTGGCTGGGGGTGGAAAACTATCGCAAGCGCCTGGCCAACGCGGGCCTGTCGCCGGCGATGGCGAAAGTGCTGGCGCTCGAGCAGGGCGAGACCGATAAACTGTGCGAATATGCGCCGCGCCAGCTGCTCGACCTGGTGTTCCAGGTGTTCGGCGACAAGGAGGTGCTCGACGCCTACGACGAAGCCAAGCGCCACCAGCGCGACACCGAGACGGAGCTCAAGCGGTTCGAGACGGAACTCGAAGCGTCGCGCACCAACCTGGAAGGCCTGCGCCTGCGGGTGGCCAATTACCACCAGTGGGAAGACCTGCACAAGGAGCGCCGCAACCTGCTCGAGGAAGTGCTGCCCAGCCTCGAATACCACGAAGCGCGTGAAAAAGCGGGCGCCGTCAGCCGCCAGCTGCGCGACGCGCGCCGGCCGATGGCGGTGGCCGACTCGCAGCTCACCGACAAGCGCAACGCGGTGGCCAACCAGGCGCGCTTTCACAGCGACGCCCAGGAACAGGAAACCCTGCTCGAGCGCGAAGCGACGGCGCTGGGCAGCCGGCTGGCGCAGATCAACGGTAAACTCAAGCCCCTCGACAGCCTGCTCGAGCAAAAAGAACGCCTGCACAAGCTGGCTGCCGAATCGGGCGCCGACATCGCCGAAGTGACGGCGCAGCTGGCCACCCGCGAAGGGGAGCTGGCGCGCCAGAAGCAGGCCAGGCTGGCCATTTCGACCCGCATCGCGGGCGACCGCGCCACCATCTCGGCCCTGCAGGGCAAGAGCGCCATGCCCGAGCCGGAACCGGTGCGCGCCATGCGCCGCGCCCTGCGCGAGGCGGGCATCGGCCACGCCATGCTGTCCGATATCGTCGAGGTGACCGACCCGAAATGGCAGGGCGCCGTCGAAGGCGTGCTCGGTGGTTACGCCTCGGTGGTGCTGCTGGAGAAAGCCAAGGACGCGCCGGCCGCCTACCGGCTGGCCGAGCAGGAACGCTATCGCCACTTCATCGTGCCCGATTGCGTCACCGCGCCCGTGCGCAAGGACGACAGCCTGCTGGCGGTGGTGCGCTTTTCCAGCGACACCCCGGCCTGGCTGATCGAGCAGCTGCAACGCATCGAGCGGGTCGAATCGGTCGATGCCGGTGTTAAATCGGGCAGCGACGAGTGGATCACCCCGGACGCCTACCACCGCGAACGGCGCGGCGGACGCTCGCTGTTTGTCGAAGCATCGCGCTACCGCTTCGGCGACGCCGGCCGCAGCGGGCGCCTGGACGCCCTGCAGCGCGCCATTCCCGGCCTGGAAGCGCAGGAAGACAGCCTGACCCTGACCATCTCCAGGCTGGCCGCCGAAACGGGCCTGTTAAAAGCGCGTATCGCCGGCGTCGATGCCGCCAAGGAGCTGGCCGCGCGCCAGGAAGAATTCGACGAGGCAGCCTTGTCGAGCGTGCCCTTGAAGGCCGAGCGCCTCGAAGTCGGTTCGCGCCTGGGCGAGCTGCAAGGCTTGACCAAGGCGGCCACGGTGGCGCGCACGCGCGCAGACACCACCTGGCAGAACGCCCGCATGGCGCTGGCCGAAGCGGAAGCGGGCCTGCGCCTAGGCTACAAGCGCCAGATCGAGCAGCGCCACGAACACGCCGTCGCCCTGGTGGCGCTGCGGCGCGCCTGGCGCCACCTGCCGCACAGCTGGCGCCGGCCGGCGCGCCGCGCCGCGCTGGTGTCGGAACACCAGAACAGCCACCAGGTCGACCTGCGCGTGACCTCGCTGCAGCACAGCCTGGCGCGCGAAGACTGGGAGCTCGACGCCACCGTCATCGACCAGCACCAGCGCCTGGCCGACCAGCTGCACGGCCGCCAGAGCGAAACCGACGAGCGCCGCTACCAGAACAACCGCGCCATCGAAGCGACTGGCAACGCGCGTTCGGCCTACATGGACCGGCTGCGCTACACCATCAAGACCTACAGCAAGAACATCAAGGAGCTGGGCGAGCTGGCCGGCATCGACGTCCACGCCGACCCGGTGCGGCTCGAGAACGACGACGTGCAGTTGTCGCAGGCGGGCCTGCACGTGCGTTTCAAGTTCGACGGCAAGGACCAGATCGGCATGAACGACGGCGAAGCGTCGGGCGGCCAGCAGGTGATGAAGTCGCTGGTGCTGCTTATCGGTTTGCTGAAATCGGAAGACGGTTCGGGCGGCTTCGTGTTCATCGACGAACCGTTCGCCCACCTCGATATCCGCAATATCCAGCTGGTCGGCGAGTTCCTGAAAAACACCGAGGCGCAGTACCTGATGACGACGCCGCTGACCCACAACACCGACGTCTACGATCCGTCCGAGCTGACCCTGATCACCAGCAAGAAGAAGAAGGACACGCAGTGGGCGCAGCCGATCTTTGTGCTGCAGCGCCGCCTGGCGCCGCAAAAAACCGCGGCGTAATCGGACGCGCAACGGCGACGGGGCCAGGCACGGCGTGCCTGGCCCCGTTTTTCATTCAGCGGCCGATGGCCTGGCGAATCCGGTAGCGCCACAGCGCCAGGCCGGCGCTGATGGTGCCGAAGTAGCCGCCCGTCACCCCCACCGCCAGCATCGTCAGCAGGCTGTCGGTAAAGCGCGGGGTGGGCGTGGTGCCGCCCTGGTTGGCGTACATTTCGAAGCCGATATACAGGATGCGCGCCGTGAACAGCATGGCGATTACGATGCCCAGCCGCGCCGGCGGCGTGAAGTAATAGCCTTCCTCCGTCTGTTCCAGGCGGGTGTGCCGGAACGCCCAGACGCCGTAAGCGACGCCGGCGGCGCAGCCCAGCGCCAGCCAGCCCAGCATCGGCAGGCGCCGGAACAGTTCCGACGCCGGCACCAGGACCATGGCGGCGAACACCCCCAGCCCGGTCCAGTGGCGCGACACGATCGAGCGCTGGCGCGCCATTGCCGTGCGCAGGCGCGAATAGATGCGCCACACGAGGAAGGGCGTCAGGACCAGCAGGGTGAGGGTGGTGATGTTCATCAGTGGGAGTCGGTGAGCGAGGCGGCGCGGCGCCAGCGCAGGATGCCGGCGGCGTAGCTGGTGTAATAGCCGGCCAGGATGCCGAACACCAGCAGGGTCAGGGGGCTGCTGGCGAAATCGTCCGGGCGGGCCACCCCGGCGACATAGAATTCGTAGCCGCGGTAGAGCAGTCGGCCCAGGAACAGCAGCGACACCAGCACGCCGATGTGGGCGCTGGGGGTATAGAAAAAATCGGCGCCGATGCGCTCGTAGACGGTGCGGCGCAAGCCGATCAGGCCCAGCACCACGCCGATCGCCACCCCACCGGCCATGCCCGCCAGCGACAGCGGGTGGGCCAGCGCCATGGTGCCGAGCACCACCAGCAGCAGCGGGAACAGCACCACGCCGATCCAGTGACGCCACGCCTGCGAGCGCTGGCGCACCATCAGGCGCTTGATGCGCTGGTAGACGCGCCATAGCACAAAGGGAATGATGACGGCAGCAACGATCGGTTGCGGGATGACCATGGCGGTTCCTCGGGTGGTGTCGAGCAGGCGCGCTCGCAGGCGGTCATTGTAATCGAAGGTTTTGGCGGCGGCGATGGCGGGTAGTGCGCTGTTGACTTTCCACCGGCGAATGCGCACCATGCTGTCACTCAAACGCTTATGAAAGTCGCCATGCGCAAACGCCTGCCTTCCGTGCCGCTCGCCCTGTCCCTGCTTGCCGCCGTGCCCGTCCACGCCCAGTACCAGCTGCCGCCAGCGCCCTTGCAGGCCATCGTCGACGCCCCCCGTGCGCCGGGCCTGAGCCTGTCGCCGCGGCGCGACCTGGCCACCATGGTCGCCACGCCGGCGCTGCCGTCGATCGTCGAAGTGGCGCAGCCCGAACTGAAGCTGGCCGGCCTGCGCATCAACCCGCGCACCTATTCGCCCAGCCGGTTCAGCTTCGGCACCGACCTGACCCTGCTCGACATCGCCACCCAGCAGCCGCTCGCCATCAAGGGCCTGCCCAAGCCGCTGCGCCTGGCCGACATGGCCTGGTCGCCCGACCAGCGCCATCTCGCGTTTACCCATGTGAATCTGGCCGACAAGGGCAATGGCGCCCAGGTCGAATTGTGGGTGGTCGACATCGCCACCCGCGTGGCCCGTCGCCTGACGGCCCAGCCCATGTCGTACGTGAACGGCAGCGGTTTTAGCTGGCTGCCCGACGCCAGCGGCCTGCTGGTGCAGCTCAAGCCGGCCAGGCTGGGCAAGGCGCCGCCGCTGACGAGCGTGCCGTCCGGCCCCAGCACCCAGGACAGCGATCCCGCCGGCGGCGCGCGCCAGTTGCGCACCTACCCGGACCTGCTGAAAAATGAAACCGATTCGCGCGTGTTCGAGCATTACGCCACCGTGCAGCTGGCGCTGATCGACCTGGCCGGCAAGACCCGGCTGGTGGGCGCGCCCGACCTGTTCATCGGCGCGCGCCTGGCGCCGGGCGGCAAATTCATTCTCACCCAAGCGCTGCAACGGCCGTTTTCCTACATCGTGCCGGCCTCCGCTTTCGCCCGTCGCGTCGACGTGCGCGATTTGACCGGCAAGCCGGTGCACCTGGTGGCCGAACGGCCGCTGGAAGAGGGCCTGCCGCCCGGGAATGACGCCGTCTCGGCCGGCGTGCGCGACGTGTCGTGGCGCGTCGATGCGCCGGCCACGCTGGTGTGGGCCGAAGCGCAGGACGGCGGCGACCCCGCCAAGCCTGCCGTGGCCGACGTGCGCGACATCGTCTACGCCCAGGCCGCGCCGTTCACGGCCGCGCCGGTGGTGCTGGCCAAACTGGCCAGTCGCTACAGCGGCGTGCAGTGGGGCCGCGGCGACCTGGCCCTGCTCAATGAAGCCTGGTACAAGACGCGCGCCGTCAAGACCTGGCGCATCGCCCCCGACCAGCCGGGCGTGGCGCCGCAGCAGGTGTTTGCATATTCGGCGGAAGACCGCTACAACAACCCGGGCCAGCCGGTGACCCAGCCCGACGCGGCCGGCTTGCCGCGCCTGCTGATCGGTGCCGACACCAGCATCCTGCTCGACGGCGCCGGCGCCTCCAGCGAGGGCGACCGCCCCTTCATCGACCGCCTCGACCTGGCGACCATGAAGAAGGTGCGGCTGTTCCAGAGCGCGCCGCCGTACTACGAAAACCCGATGGCGGTATTGAGCGCCGACGGCAAGCGCTTGCTCACCACGCGCGAGTCGCCCACCGAACGGCCGAATTATTTTATCCGTGACCTGGGCAAGAGCGCCGACGCGCAGCTGACGGCGCTGACCAGCTTTCCCCATCCCACGCCGCAACTGAAGGACGTGCAGAAAGAGCAGATCCGCTACAAGCGGGCCGACGGCGTTGATCTCACCGCCACCCTGATGCTGCCGCCGAACTACGAGCCAAAACGCGACGGCCCGCTGCCGCTGCTGATGTGGGCCTACCCGCAAGAGTTCAAGAGCGCCAGCGCGGCCAGCCAGACCACCGGCTCGCCGTACCGCTTCAACGCGGTCAGCTACTGGGGGCCGGCGGCCTTCCTGGCGATGGGCTACGCGGTGCTCGACAATCCGTCGATGCCCATCGTCGGCGCCGGCGACGCCGAGCCGAACGACACCTATCTGCCGCAGCTGATCGCCAACGCCGAAGCGGCGGTCGACGAGGTGGTGCGGCGCGGCGTGGCCGAGCGCCACCGCATCGCCGTCGGCGGCCATTCCTACGGCGCTTTCATGACCGGCAACCTGCTGGCCCACACGCGCCTGTTCAAGGCCGGCATCGCCCGCAGCGGCGCTTACAACCGCACCCTCACGCCGTTCGGCTTCCAGTCGGAAGAGCGGCCGTTCTGGAAGGCGCAGGCGGTGTACCAGGCGATGTCGCCGTTTAATAACGCCGACAAGATCAAGGACGCCCTGTTGATGATCCACGGTGAGCAGGACAACAACAGCGGCACCTTCCCCATCCAGAGCGAGCGCATGTTCCAGGCCGTCAAGGGCCTGGGCGGCACGGCGCGGCTGGTGATGCTGCCCAACGAGAGCCACGCCTACCGGGCGCGCGAATCGATCATGCACATGCTGTATGAAACCAACAACTGGCTGGAAAAGTACGTGAAAAACGCCAAGGCGCCGTAAGGCGCGCGGGGCGGGCGCCACCGGCGCCTGCCCCGATCCTGTCGGACATGAACGTCCCGACAATCATGCTAAGGTCATGCTCTACATCCCAGGAGAGAGCCATGAGCCCATCGACCATCGAATTTCACCGCGCCCCCGATCCCGTGCCCGCCGACGAGCCGTCGCCGGAGCCGTTCGACAATCCCCATCCGCACCATCCGCCCGTGCACATGCCGCAAAACGACGACCCCGTGCCGGACCCGAATCCGCAAGTGCTGCACTGATCACCGGGTCGCGCGGGCGCCGGTGGCCAGCGCGAAGCCTTCGTCGAGCCAGCCGGTGACGCCGCCGATCATCAGCTTGACGGGCCGGCCCAGCCGCGCCAGCGCCAGCGCGCCGCGCTGCGCGCCGTTGCAGTGGGGCCCCGCGCAGTAGACGACAAACAAGGTGTGCGGCGGGTAGGCGCGCAGCTTGACGTCGACGATTTTCCCGTGCGGCAGGTGCAGCGCGCCGGGCAGGTGGCCGTGCGCGTACTGCGCCGCGCCGCGCACGTCGAGCAGCACGAAATCCTGCGCGCCGCTGGCGATGGCGTCGTGCACATCGGCGCAATCGGTCTCGAACGCAAAGGCGCTGGCGAAGTGGCGCAGTGCCTGGTCGGCGGGCGCGGCGGGCGTGGATGAAACGGCTGAAACGGCTGAAACGGTGTGCGTCATGGCGGGCTCCCTGCAAAGCGTGATGAACAGCCGCCAGTGTGCACCGCCGGGCCGCTGCTCGAGCGACAGAAACTGCTAACATCCTGCCATGCCCCACCTTGTCGCCATTCTCGCCTACGACGGCCTGTGCACCTTCGAGTTCGGCTGCGCCGTCGAGCTGTTCGCGCTGGCGCGGCCCGAGCTGGGCGTGGCCTGGTACGAGCATGCCGTCTGCGCCGTCGATGCCGGTCCCTTGCGGGCGGCCGGCGGCTTCACCGTGCAGGTGGCGCACGGCCTCGAGGTGCTCGCACGGGCCGGCACCATCGTCATTCCCGGCTGGCGCGACATCGACGAGGCGCCGCCGGCGGCCCTGGTCGACGCCCTGCGCGCGGCGGCGGCACGGGGCGCGCGCCTGTGCGCGATCTGTTCGGGCGCCTTCGTGCTGGCCCATGCGGGGCTGCTCTTTGGGCGCCGCGCCAGCACCCACTGGCGCTATCTGGACCAGTTGGCCGCCCGCTTTCCCGCGCTGACCATCGACGGCGCCGCGCTGTACGTGGAGGACGGCCCGATCGTCACCTCGGCCGGATCGGCGGCCGGCCTCGACATGCTGCTGCACCTGGTGCGCAGCGACTTCGGCGCCGACATCGCCAACCGGGTCGCCCAGCGCCTGGTGGTGCCGGCCCAGCGCGATGGCGGCCAGGCGCAACTGGTGCAGCGGCCGATGCCGGACTTGATCGACAACCGCATCGCCCGCCTGCTCGACTGGCTGCGCGAAAACCTGCGCCTGCAGCACACGGTGGCTTCGATCGCGCAGCAGGCATGCATGGCGCCGCGCACCTTGCAGCGCCAGTTCAAGGCGCGCACCGGTTCGACCCCGCTGGCCTGGCTGGTGCGCGAGCGCGTCCAGCTGGCGGCGCAGTTGCTGGAAAATCGGCCCGATATCGGCATCGACGCCATCGCCGACCTGGCCGGCCTCGGTTCGCCCGCATCGTTGCGGCGCCACTTCAGGGCCAGCGCGCTGGCACCGCCGGCAGCGACCCCACTGACCCCACTGACCCCACCTGCCATGAAAGCCGCCATGATTGATCGTGTTCGCAGTGTCTGTAATGTCCGCACTATTCGCCTTGCCGCCGCATCGATGCTGGCAGCGATGGTCGCCGCCACCGCCAGCGCGGCCAGCGCGCCGGTCGAATATGCCTACGGCGCCGACCCCCTGCAAAAGCTCGACGCGTGGCGTGCGCGTGACGGTGCGCCAGCGCCCTTGCTGCTGTTCGTCCACGGCGGCGGCTGGCGCCATGGCGACAAACAATCGGCCACCGGGGCGCAACTGGTCGAGCACTTCACCGGCGCCGGTTACGCGTTTGCGTCGATCAATTACCGGCTGGTGCCGGGCGCCACCGTCGAACAGCAGGCGGCCGACGTGGTGGCGGCGATCGCCTGGCTGCGCGCCAACAGCGCCCGCCTGGGCATCGACGCGAGCCGCATCGTGCTGATGGGGCACAGCGCGGGCGCGCACCTGGTCGCGCTGGTCGGCACCGACCCGCGCTACCTGGCCGCGGCGGCGCTCACGATGGCCGATCTGCGCGGCGTCATTGCGCTCGACGGCGCCGCCTACGAGGTGAGCGGCCAGATCGCCCAGGCCGGCCCGCTGATGCGCCGTACCTACCTCGACGCCTTCGGCAGCGACCCCGCGCGCCAGCGCGCCTTGTCGCCCACCTGGCAGGCGGCGGCGCCGAACGCGCCCGCGTTCCTGATTGTTCACGTCGACCGCGCCGACGGCAAGCAGCAATCATCGGCGCTGGCGAGCGCGCTGGCGCAGGCAGGCACGCCGGCGCAAGTCGAAGCGGTCGGCGGCGCCGGATTGCGCGGCCACATGGATTTGAACAAATCGATGGGCAGCGCCACCTTTCCCGCCACCGCCGTGGTCGACGCGTGGTTGCGGGCCTTGCCCTGAACCTGCATCGCCCACGCGCACGTCGCGACCGACTTCCCCCTCCTGCCGGGACAGGCTCTGAGAGTGCGCCGAGAGTCTGTCTCAGCGGAGTCTGACTGCAGCGACCAGTTGGGGGGGGCAATGGTGGCGCGGGCGTCATAAATGGTCACATCCGTGTAACAATACCTGTCGCAAACCGCGCTGCATGGGCCGCCTTCAGCCATAATGCAGCGGCGCAGGCAGGCGCCCGATCATGTGTAGGCGGGGCAATGCCGGACCTGGCTGAATGTACTGATACCCCTTCGGATACCCATGCAAACCGAACCCCGTGCTGCCGCTGCCGTCCATGACGCCCCCCCCGGTTCTGCCGCCCGTGCCCGCCGGACGGTGCCGGCCAGCGTGCTCACTGCTCTGGTGCTGGGCAGCCTCGTGACGGCTTTGCTGAGCGTCCAGACATACCGACTGGAAACGGAAAAATCCAATAGCCAGTTTGCCCGGCGCGCCGAGCTGCGCATCCGCCTGTTCGAGCACAGTGTCCGTCGCGCAGTCGAGCAACTGCAAAACGTCAACCGCTTGTTTGCCACCAGTCGCGTGCCCATCAGCGAGGCGCAGTTTCACGAAGTGGCCGGGCCGCTGCTGGTCCAGCAATCGTTCATTCGCAGCTTCGTCTTTCATCGCTACGTGATGCCGGCAGAACGCGCGCGCTTCGAGGCGGCGATGCGCGATGCGCATCCGGGCTTTACCATCAGCGAGGTTCGCGACGGCAAGCTGCAGCCCACCAGCACGCCCGGGCCGTGGCTGGTGGTGCAGTATTACGAGCCCCTGCCGGGCAACGAAAGCGTCCTCGGCTACGATGCCTGGTCCAACCCCCAGCTGCGCCAGGCCACCGAGAGCGCCATCGACAGCGGCCAGCCGCGCGCGAGCGCGCCCCGGCAGTCGGTGCTCAGTTCGCGCCAGCGCGGGGTCGAGGGCAAGGTGTTTGCCGTCCTGATGCCCCTGTACCGGCGCGGGGAAGCGCTCGATACGGCGGCGGCGCGGCGGCAGGCGCTGATCGGCGAGAGCATGGCCGGTTTTCACGCCAACACGTTTGCGCGGCAGGTGTTCGACCATGCCGGCCTGCTCAACACGCCCGACACACACATCAATATTTACGCCGCCGCCGCGCCCGACGAAGCGGCCCTGGTGATGCGCTACGGCGCCGCGCCGCCCCGGGCGCCGGCACTGGCGGGCCTGCTGAGCCCCGCCGCCACCGTCAGCACGGCGAAAACCTTCGATTTTGCCGGCACGCCGTGGCTGATCGTCGTCTCGCGCGAGCGGCATGGCCTGCTGGCGGACCATGGCAGCGCCCTGATCGTGCTCGGCGCCGGATTTGCGCTGACGCTGCTCAGCGCGGCCTATCTGAGGGTGGCGGCGGCGCGCGCACGCCTGATCGAGGCTACCGTAAAAATGCGCACGGCGCAGTTGCAGCTCACCAGTAGTGAACTGCAACTGCGCAATAGCGCCATCGAAGCGAGCGCCAACGCCATTTTTATCACCAGCGCGCACGCCCCCGCTTACTGCGTCGAGTATGTCAACCCGGCATTTACCCGCATCACCGGCTATGCCGCGCAGGAAATCATCGGCCAGCCCTTCGGCCTGCTCGACGGTGCCGACGTCCACCAACCGGGGCTGGCGCAGTTGCGGCAGGCGATGGCGGCGCGCCGGCAGGCCCACACCACCGTGCGCAGCTACTGCAAGGACGGCAGCATGTACTGGAATGACATCAATGTGGCGCCGGTGCGTGACGACGACGGCCAGGTGCGCCATTTTGTGCACGTCAATTACGACGTCACCGAAACCCGGCGCTACCAGGAGCAGCTGGAAATTCGCGCCAACTTCGACCCCCTCACGGGCCTGGCCAACCGCAACCTGCTGCAGGACCGCGTGCAGCAAGCCATTTGCTACGCCTCGCGACTGCAGCGCGAAGTGTGGGTCGCCTTTATCGACCTCGACCGCTTCAAGTTCGTCAACGACAGTGCCGGCCACCGCTATGGCGATGCCCTGCTCAAGATGGTGGGCGAGCGCATCGATGCCGTGGTGCGCGCCGCCGACACCGTCGGCCGCCTGGGCGGCGACGAATTTGTCGTGGTGCTGCCCCAATACGAGGTCAATCCCATGACGGTGGCAGTGATCGAACAGGTGCTCGCCCGCATGGCCGCGCCGTTCCAGATCGAAGAAAAGGAATTCTTTGTCAGCTGCAGCATCGGCATTTCCGTCTTCCCCCACGACGGCAAGGGCAGCGAAACCCTGTTGATGCACGCCGACCGCGCCATGTACCGCGCCAAGGAAATGGGGGGTAACAATTACCAGTTTTTTTCAGCCGAGCTCAACACCCGTAGCGCGGCGCAGCTACGCATCGAAGGGGCGCTGCGCCATGCGCTGGCGCGCCAGGAGTTACTGCTGCACTACCAGCCCCAGGTCGATCTGGCCAGCGGCGCCATTGTCGGCGCCGAGGCGCTGCTGCGCTGGCAGCATCCCGAACTGGGCATGGTCATGCCGGGCGATTTCATCGGACTGGCCGAGCAAACCGGCCTGATCGTTCCGATCGGCGCGTGGGTGCTGCGCAGCGCCTGCCGGCAGGGCGCCGCGTGGGAGCGCGCCGGCATGGGCAAGCTGCGCGTCGCCGTGAACCTGTCGAGCATCCAGTTCAGCCAGCACGACATTGCGCAAACGGTCGCCGAGGCGCTCGCCGAGAGCGGGCTCGATCCCCGCTGCCTGGAAATCGAACTGACCGAGGGCATCGTCATGCAAAACGTCGAGCGCACCATCAGCACGCTGCATCAGCTCAAGGGGCTCGGCGTGCAAATTTCGCTGGACGACTTCGGCACCGGCTACTCCAGCCTGGCCTACCTGAAGCGCTTTCCCATCGACGTGATCAAGATCGACCAATCGTTCGTCCGCGATATCGCCAACGACCCGGACGACGCCCTGATCGTCATCTCCATCATCACCCTGGCGCACAAGCTGCGCCTGAAGGTGATCGCCGAAGGGGTGGAAACCGCGGCCCAGCTGGCCTTCCTGCGCGACAATGACTGCGACGAGATCCAGGGCTATTATTTCAGCAAGCCCCTGCCGGCGCCCGCCATCGGCGCCATGCTCGCCCAGGGCAAGCGCCTGTGAGCGCCGCGCGCGATCCGTCAACGGCGCCCGGCAAGCGTCATCCATCGCCCTCGACTTTCTCCGACCTGCCGGGATCGGTTTTTAGTCAAACGCCCAAGAATAAAGCACGTCAAACGCCGTATTGGTCCCCGCCTGCACCTGGAATGACACGCGCGGATTGAGCTTGTAGCGCAATTTGACGAGGCTCGATGCCGTCGACGCCCCCTGCTCGAAACTGAGGTACGTGCGCGACGAGATCTTCTTGCCCACCGTGAGGACGGTGCTTTCCAGCCCCTTCGCCTGCGACACGCCCAGTTCATCGACACCGAGCGAATTGGCCAGCCGCGACTGAAAGCCGCCGCTCTTGCCGCTGCCGCCCAGCAGGGCGCCGGCGGCGGCCGACAGCACGCCCGTCTCGTTGCCCGAGGTGCCCTCGAGGCCGTGACCGAGCACCAGCCAGGCCAGCTTTTCGCTGTCCGGCACGGTCGGCGTCGACACCAGCTTGGCCGCCGGCGCCAGCGCGCTGCCGCGCACTTCCACGCCCGCTTCGACGTTGGTGTCGGTGAGCTGCTCGCCCTCGGGGCGCTTGCGCACGGCGAGGATGTTCAGGCCCGGATTGTCGTACGGGCCATTAAACGTGATCACGCCCCGTTCGATCGCCAGTTGCTGGCCGTAGGCGGCATATTTGCCCTCGACGACGCGGATGGTGCCGTTGATGCGGGGCGTGCGTCCGCCCGCCACCCGCACCCGCACCGCGCCGCCCAGCTGCGCATCGGCGCCCATGCCGCGCAGGCGGAAGGCGTCGCCCAGGTCCGCTTCGATGTCGACCGACAGCGGCATCGACGGCGCCGCTTCTTTCGCCACCAGGCCCTTCTTGTCGCGGCCCAGCACGATGACGTCGTCCGACAGCGTCGGCCGGCCTTGCGGGGCCAGCTCGATCAGGGCGCGGTCGGCCTTGAATTTGCCCGTCAAATCGAAGTGTTTGGCGTCGCGCACCAGCGTGCTCTGGCCGCTGATGACGACGGTGCGGTCGGGCCGCGACAGCACCTCGAGCTTGTCGGCCACCAGTTTCAGGTTCATGGTCGCTTCGCCACCGGCAAAGCGCACGGCGCCATCGGCCACGGCGCGGCCCTGCTGACCGTCGAAGCTCAGGCGCTGCAGCAGCAACTGGTCGCCCGCCAGTTGCGCACGCAGCTGGCCGTTTCTCAGCTTGACGCCCTGGTCGGCCCAGCGCACGGCCAGCGCGTCGCCGCTGACGCTGCCCGTCAGGGTGGGCGCGCCCACCGTGCCGGCGCCGGCCAGGTTCAGTTTCAAGGTGCCGTCCATTTCCAGCGCCGGCTGGCCCGTCAACGGCGCCATCCAGGCGATCGAGCCCATGTCGGCGCTCGCTTGCAGGCGCAAGGGGCTGTCGTTGCCGAGGCGGCCATTGAGCATGCCGGCGGTGGCGTCGACACGCGCCTTGCCCAGTTTTGTACCGTCGATGTCGAGCTGCATGCGCAGCGCGCCATTGGCGACGTCGGCGCGCGCGTCGAGCTTGCGCAGGCCCAGCACCACCGGCACTTCGCTGCCGGCGACCAGGTCGCCCTTTTCGCGGAACACGTGCAGGGCGCCGTTGAGGACGGGGGCGGCGCCGGCGACGGCCGGGGCGAGCAGGTCGAGCGACCAGTCGGCGCCCAGCGTCAGGTCGCCGGCGACGTTGTCGCGCATGCCTTGCGAGAACTGCGCCAGGTAGTTCAGGGGCACGCCGGTGGCGGCGCCGCGGCTGACCCAGCGTCCGCCCGTCTTGTTGAGCGAAGCGATCGTCACGCTGCCCTGCGGCAGCTTGATGACGGCATTCGACAAGGCCACCAGGTCCGGCCGGGCCAGACCACCGAAGCCGCTGCCGGCGGGAGCGGCCAGCTTCAGGGGCGCCGGCGCCGCCAGCGTCATGGCGTAGCGGCCCTTGTTTTGCAACTGGTCGATGACGCCGGACCAGGCGTTGTTGTTCCAGCCGCCGTGCGCGGCCAGGGTGGCCTCGACGCTGTCGGCGCGCACGGCCAGAGTCAAGGTGTGCGCGCCGCGCGTGCCGCCCGTTTGCAGGCGCGCGCTGGCGACGTGGGTGTCGCCGCTGGCAAACTCGACGATCTCGATGTCGCTGGCGACGGCGTCCGCCGCACCTTTGCCGTTGCCGACACTGGCGCTGGCCTTGACACTTTTAAGTGCATATTTTCCCATCAGGCGCAGGTCCTGGCCGGCCAGCGCCAGGCTCAGGGAAGGCGCTTGCAAAGTGCCCGAGAGCTTGCCCGAACCGCGCAGGGCGCCGCCATAACCGGGCCCCATCACGCCCAGCGCGCCGGCATCGAGGCGCCAGTCGAGCACGTCGCCCGGGGCGCCGAAACTGCCCTTGGCCGCGAGCACGTTCGGGCCCAGGTGCAGGTCGACGTCGGCCTTGCCGACGTGGCGCTGGTCGGCCGCGATGCTGGCCGTGCCCCACAGGGGCGCGTTCGACAGCGTCGAGTCGGTGATCTTCAGATCGAGTGCGCCGCGCAGTGCGGCGCCGGCGCGGCCGTTCACGGCGAACTCGCCGTTGATGCTGCCCGTCAGGGGCGAGCCGAAAGCGGCCGGGTTGAACTTGCGGGCCGTGCCGCTGGCCTTCAGATCGACCGCGCGCGCGCTGCCTTCGACGGCCGGCGCCAGCGCCGCTTCGCCGCTGGCGTGCAGGCTGCCGTTTTCCAGCTTGCGCGTGGCCGCCACCCAGCCCAGGCCATTGGCATCGACGACAAACGTGGTGCGCGGCGCGGCCATGCTGCCCGTGACGACGCCACTGGCCTTGACCGCGCCGTACAGATCGCTCCTGGCGGCCGACAGCTGCTTGCCGTCGACATTCCAGCTTAACTGGTCGGCGGCGCCGCCGAACGCGCCTTTCAGCTCGACCGTGTTCTGGCCCAGCGCCAGGCTGGCGACGATGTCCTTGATGCGGGTCGCGTCGGCCACCGCGCTGCCCTTGCCCGACAGCGGCTGGTCGAACAGGCGGCTCGGGCGCACCGTGAAACTGGTGGCCACGCGCCAGGCGGGACTGAGCTGGCCGGCCGCGTGCAGGTCGGCGTTCAGGTCGGCGGCAGGGTAGGCGCCGAACGCCGCCGGATCGAAGCGGCTGGCGCTGGCGTCGAGTTTGAATTCGCGCGCGTCGAGCAGGCTGGCGCTGCCCTTGAGTTCGACCACGCCGCGCCCGGCCACCAGCCGGGCCTGCTCGATGGTGAGCAGATTGTCGCGCAGGGCGGCGCGGGCGTCGAGCCGCAAGCCGCGGTCGGCCAGGGTGGCGACCAGGGTTTGCGTGTCGCCCGCATTGCTCACCTTGATGTCGCCGGCGATCCGGGTCGTGTTCATCGTGCCGTGCAGGCCCTTCAGGTCGAGCCGGTCCGTGTGCAGCGCGAAGGCGGCGCTGCCCAGGCCCGTGTCGTCCTTGCCGCGCGCGACGACGCCGCTGCCGGTGAAGCTGCCGGCGGCGCCGAAGTCGACCAGCACGTCGCTGATGTCGAGCTGCGCCAGGCTGCCCGACAGGGTGCCGCGCATGGCGCGCAGCGGTAATTTCTGCTGGTCGATGGTGCCGGCCGGTCCCGTGTTATCGAGCACCACCTTGCCCGCCACCACGCGCCTGGCATCGACGCTGGCGTCGATGGTGACGGCCAGTTTGGCCGTCGGCAGGGCCGGATTGAAAAAGCCGGGATCGATGTCGCGGCCCTCGATGTGCATGGCGCGCAGGGGGATGGCGTCGAACGGCGACAGCGAAAAACTGCCCTTGCCGACGGCGGCGCCGGACTGCCCGCTGGCGGCCAGTTCGGTGGCGCCAAGGTCGCCCGTGGCGCGCAGGTTCAGTTGCGCGGGCGCCTGGCCGGCGGCCACCTTCAATTGCGTCAGGCTGGCCTTGGCGTCGAGCTTGAACGGGCGCGCGGCGGCAATGGTGCCATCGGCCTTGACCAGCCCGGCGATGGTGACGGCGCTGGCCTCGCGCAAGGTCCAGGCCTGCTTGCCGCCGTCGAGTTTGAAACGCACGTCGCTGATGTCGCTGCCGGCGCTCTGGCCGATGCCGATCATCGTCACTTTGGCCAGGCGCGCATCGGCAATCGACAAGTTGAACGGCGCCGCCAGCGAGGTGGGCATGGTGGCCGCTTCGCTCTCCTTGAGCGCGCGCGTGGTCAGCTGCTTGACGTACAGGCGGTTGATGGCCACGCCCTTCGACAGGTATTGCAGCGGCGACCAGGCGATGTCGATGTTGTCGGCCTCGATCCGCTGGGTGGGGCTGTTGAACACCAGGTGGTCGATGTGCATGGCGCCGTACAGCGAGCCGGACACGCCGGTGATGGCGATCGCGCCGCCGCTCGAGGTAGCGATGCGCTGGGCGACCGATTGCAGGGTCGATTCGCGCCCGCCGTACCAGTAGGCGCCGGCGGCGATGGCCGCCGTGATGGCGGCGGCAATGGCCAGGCGGCGCGGCCAGACGCGTCCCCGTGCAGGGGGCAGGGCCTTGCCGGCCGGTGGGTGGGGAGGAGGTTCGCGCAGCGCCATCAGAAGGTAAATCCCAGCGAAAAGTGCAAGCGCACTTTTTTGACGGCGTGGCCATAGGCGACGTCGACGTTGATCGGACCGACCGGCGAGCGCCAGCGGGCGCCCACACCGTAGCCGGACTTTGGATGGAGCTCGCGCACGCTGTCGGCGGCGTTACCGGCATCGTAGAAGAACGCGATGCCGTACGGCGGCTTGAACCAGTACTGGTATTCGGCGCTGGCGCTGGCCAGGTAATGCCCCGGCACGATGGCGCTGCCCTGGCGGATGCCCAGTTCCTGGTAGGCGTAACCGCGCACCGACTGGTCGCCGCCGGCGCGGAACAGGAAGGTGCTGGGCACCCCGGCCTTTTCGCGCGAGGCGACCGCACCTGCTTCGCCGCGCAGGATCAGGGTGCCTGAAGCGCCCACCGGGCGGTAGTTGACGATGCGGGCGGTGGCCCGCAGGAAGCGCTCGTCGGTGAGGATCGGCAGCACCGCGCCGCCCAGCTGGGCATTGAAGGCATAGCCGACGGTGGGCGAGAGCAGGTTGTCGAGCTTGCGGCGGGTGATGCTGTACGTGAGCGGAATGCTCTTGCTGGTGGTGGTGGGCTGGCCGTCGACGTTGCGCAATTCGTTCAGGTATTCGAGCGTGACGCTGTGCTCGAGCAGGGGCGTGCCCCAGGCGCGCTTGGCCGCCACCGTCGACACGCTGGTGCGCTCGCCCTGCAAATCGGTGCGCTCGAAGCCGGCGCCCACACTGTCGCTGTAACCGCTGGCCGTGGTGGGCCAGTAAAAATCGCCGCGCGCGCTCTGGCGCAGGCTTTCGAAAATGAGCGCGCTCTTGAAGCGCAGGCCGAATACGGCCAGGTCTTCATAGCTGAGCTGGGCGCGCTTGCCCGTGTTGGTCGACAGGCCCAGGCCGGCGGTGACGTTCTTCTGCTTGTTTTCCGTCACCCGCACCAGCACCGGGGTCGTCACCAGGCCGCTGGGGCGCACGCGCGGCGCGGCCGGCGCCTGCTGCTCGTCGGTCAGCGCTTCAATGTTTTCGTCGAGCAGGGCGCTCATGTCGGCCGACACTTCGACGCCGCTGAAGTAGCCGGTGTCCTGCAGCTTGGCCTGGAAGGCCTGCAAGGTCGCTTCGCTGTAGTCCTCGCCAGGCTTGATGGGATTCAAATTGGTGATGATGACGGCGGGGTAGCGCTTCAAGCCCTCGATGCGCAGCTCGCCCAGCTGCACGGCGGGGCCGCTGTCGAGCACCACCTTGAGCTGCGCGGTCAGTTTTTCGGGATCGACGATGGCCTGCGACTCGACCAGCTGGGCGCGCGGATAGCGCACCTGCATCACCTGGCGCAGCAGGCCGCGCTTGGCGCCTTCCCAGTCGGCCGTGCGAAAGCGCTGGCCGGGCGGCAGGGCCCAGCGCGCGCGCAGGGCGTCGGCGTCGAACCTGGCAACCTGGTCGGCCACCGGCTCGAAGCCTTGCAGCAGCAGGTCGATGTCGCTCACCAGCACCGGCTGGCCCGGCACCACCGTCACGCGCGCTTCAGGGATGCCGCGCGCGGCGTCCAGTCCGGCCGTCACGGTGGGCGAGTAATAGCCTTCGGTGGCCACCAGCGTGCGCACCTGGTCCGGGGTGTTCTTGATCAGCCGCTGCAGCTGGTCGCGGTCCAGGCGGGCGTTGCCGCGCCAGCGCACCAGGTCGAGATTGTCCTGCAACAGCTCTTCGAGTGCGCCGGGAGCGTCGATGCGCACCGTGTAGGTCAGTGGCTGGGACGCCGGGGTGCTCACGGCGACGGGCGCGCTCGCCGTGTCCTGGGCCAGCACGGCCGGGGCGATGGGTAGTGCGCACACGGCCAAACCGATCTGTGCCAAAATTCGAGGTCGTGCGAAAGCCATGGTGCTCCATTCGGGAAAATGCTGAGGCATCTTACCGGAACGGGGGAAATGATGGCGAACGCTTAAGCTCTGAGGAAACATAAATCCATGATGCATACCGACTCGGCCCTCGTCCTGTTCAGCGGCGGCCAGGATTCCACCACCTGCCTGGCCTGGGCGCTCGAGCGCTACCACCGCGTTGAAACGATCGGCTTCGATTACGGCCAGCGCCACGCCATCGAACTGACGGTGCGCCCCACCGTGCTGGCCGGCATGCGCGCCCTCGACCGCGAGTGGGATGCCCGGCTGGGCGAAGACCACATGGTCGACCTGTCGATCATCGGCCAGATCTCCGACACGGCGCTGACCAGCAACGTCGAAATCGCCATGCAGGAAAACGGTTTGCCGAACACCTTCGTGCCCGGCCGGAATTTGCTGTTCATGACGGTGGCGGCCACCCTGGCGTACCGGCGCGGCCTGACGGTGCTGGTGGGCGGCATGTGCGAGACGGATTTTTCCGGCTACCCCGATTGCCGCGACGACACCATGAAAGCCTTGCAGGTGGCCTTGAACCTGGGCATGGCCACCCGCAGCAAGCTGGAAACACCGTTGATGTGGCTCGATAAAAAACAGACCTGGGACCTGGCCGAGCAGTGCGGCGGGGTGGCGCTGGTCGAACTGATCCGCGAGCACACCCACACCTGCTACCTGGGCGAGCGGGGCCAGTTGCACGACTGGGGCTATGGCTGCGGCAGCTGTCCCGCCTGCGCCTTGCGCGCGCGCGGCCACGCCCAGTACGCGGCCAGCAGGGAGCAGTAAAATCGCGCCGGCGGCGGCCGGCCGCACATGCTAGGATGCGACCCATCCTGCATCACTGGCGGGCCGGCGACGGCCCCCGCTCTCCGCCACCATGCGCCTCGCCCTGTTGACCGACCTGCACGCCAATCGCGAAGCATTCCAGGCTTGCCTTGACCACGCCGCGCGCCACGGCGCCGATCACTATGCCTTCACGGGCGACCTGGTCGGCTACGGCGCCGATCCCGGCTGGGTGGTCGACACCGTCATGGCCTACGTGGCGCGCGGCGCCATCGCCGTGCAGGGCAACCACGATTATTTCGCCACCGTCGCCGCCCGCGCGCCCATGCATGCCGAGGCGCGCGAAGCGATCGAATGGACGCGTAGTGAACTGAGCGAGGAACAAGGTGCTTTCCTGGCCGCGCTGCCCCTGACGCAAGAGCGGGCCGACATATTGTTCGTCCACGCCAGTGCAGCCGCGCCCGCCCGTTGGGACTACATCAACAACATTGATGACGCCGAGCGCAGCCTGCGCGCCACCGACCGCAAACTGGTGTTTTGCGGCCACGTCCACGTCCCGGCCCTGTACCGCCGCGCCGCCGACGGCACGATGGGCAGTCACGCGCCGCGCCCGGGCGTGTCGCTGCCGCTCAGGCGGCAGCACCAGCACCTGGTCATTCCCGGCGCGGTGGGCCAGCCGCGCGATGGCGATTGCCGTGCCTGTTACGCGCTGTACGACGACGTCAGCCGCACACTGGTCTACTACCGCATTGCCTACGACCATGGCGCGGCGGCGCGGCGGGTGATTGCCGCCGGTTTGCCGATCGTGTTTGCGATGCGGCTGATCGAGGGTTTGTAGCGGTTCAGGCGGCGACGGGTTTGGCCTTGGCGCGGCGGCTGAGCAGCCAGCAGACGATCGCCAGCGGGATCAGCACCGGCAGCAGCAGCGGCACCAGGGCCGCCGCCACCACCAGGGCGACCAGCGCCAGCACCCCCATCAGCACCACGCCGACGCCGGCAAACACCACCGCCAGCACGAGGCCGACGCACAGGGCGACGACGCCGCCGATGAGCAGGCCGCCACCGGCCAACAGCAAGCCCAGCACGGCGCCCAGCGGGCCGTCGAGGTCCTCGCCGTCGACATCGACGTCGAAGCCGTGGGTGTGCGACACCATTTTCCAGGCGAGCATGGCGAACAGGAACAGGATGACGACAGGGGCGATGCGTTTCATGGGGTGCCTCTCGGTGGCGGGTTGGTATGTTGCCACTGTATTGAGGCCGCCCCCGACTGCACAGCCGATTGCGACAGGCTGCAACATTGGCGGCACCAGCGCGGCAAATTCGCCGACGGACGTCGGTATGGGGCGCTCCCGGTCTCATTGCTTGTAAATGCCGCGTCCTTGCCTATACTGAGGAGCTTCCAGAGGAGGCACCATGCTTGCAGACCCGACCACACTCGACGCGCCGACGATGGCGTGCTACCAGTTCGCCAGGAGCGGCCCCAAGACGCCGCCCTCGGCGCCGCCGGCAATTCCACCCATCATCATCAACCCCTTCAGCTATCACACGCCGGCGCCCGCCATCGATCCCCTGCACGTGCCGCCCGGACCACCGCTGGCGCCGCCACAGGGGCCGCGCCAGCGCCTGTAGCCGAAAGCGCCGTCGACACGCTGCGCTATGCCCACGCAGTGCGCGGGGTTTAGGTAAAATCGTGCATTGGCCGATGCACGCCGTTGGCCCCGCCCTGATTGACGAAAGTAGCGCACATGATCGATGACCCGATGAACGAACAAGCCGATGACGACGCCCCGGTGCAGGAGCCGCGCCTGTGGAAAGGCATGGGCTGGACCGCCAAGGTCATCAAGAACGACGAGGACGAAGGCTGGGCCGTGGCCATGATCAAGGACGGTGAGCCGGAGCCGGCCCTGGTGGGACCGTGGACCATGGGGCGCGACAAGAAAAACCCCAAGCCGCTCGACATGTCGGCCTTTAATACCCTGGTGAAAACCGCGTCGGAAGTGTTGCGCCGCCACGAGCAGCAATTGCACGCCCAGTTGCACAAGAGCCTGATCCTGTTCTCCAACGGCGAAGAGCTGAAAATCACCCTCGATATCGTTCCCGACGACGACCACCCGTATGCCTTGCTCAGCGCCATCGACATGGCCGGCGAGCGGCTGGCGCAGGTGCGGGTGCGGCCCGATTACAAATTGTCGCCGGCCAAGGCCACCGAATGGGTGGAGGCGGACTACCCGGCACCGCGCGGCGTGTAAAAGCATCAAAGCGCACCACAAAAAACGACACTTTGACGGATGCCAGGCACAGCGGGCAACGGGAACTGCTAGTATTTCTCTAATGCATTAATTAGAGGATCCGATGAACGACCGTCTCGTCCGCCTGGAAACCGTCCAGGCCATGCTGCTCGAACTGGGGCAGATGTCGACCGCCGGCGGCGACATTACCGAATTCATCCGCGCGGTGCACCGCTCGCTGGGCCGCATCATGTATGCCGCCAATTTTTATGTCGCCCTGTGCGACAACGCCAGCGAGCGCGACGTGCGCTTCGTGTATTTCGTCGACGAGATCGACGCCACCCCCGATCCCGAGCAGGTCGAGACGCTGGCCTCGCCCGACGAGTCGCCCACCGCCTGGGTGATCCTCAACCGCCGCCCGCTGGTCATGACGGCCGAGGAAGACCTGGCGGCGCACCCCGAGCGGGTCGGCTGGGGGCAGGGCAGCACGGCCGAACACTGGATGGGCTGCCCCCTGTTCGACACCCAGCACCAGGTGATCGGCGCCATCGTCATCCAGAGTTATTCGCCGGCGCACCACTACAGCCTGGAGGACCAGGGCCTGTTCAATTTGCTGGCGGGCCACGTGTCGAATGCGCTGCAGGGGATGCAGAGCATGGACCGGCTGGAAAAAGCCGTGCTGGAGCGCACGGCCTTGCTGGAACAACGCAATGTCGCCCTGCAGCAAGCCCAGGCCGAGCTGGTGCGCCAGGAAAAGCTGGCCTCGCTGGGACGGCTGGTGGCCGGCGTCGCCCATGAAATCAACACGCCGCTGGGCATCTGCGTCACCGCCACCAGCCACCTGGTGCAGGAACTCAAGCTCACGCGCGAGGAACTGGCGGCCAACACCATGACGGCCGAGAGCCTCGAGATGTTTCTCGACATCGTCGATCAGTCGCTGCGCATCTTGACCACCAACACCCAGCGCGCGGCGGCCCTGGTGCGCAGTTTTAAACAGGTGGCGGTGGACCAGTCGTCGGACGATATCCGCAGTTTTAACCTGAATAACTATATACACGAAGTGCTGTTGTCGCTGCAGCCCAAGCTCAAGGGGCGGCCCGTCAAGGTGGCGGTGCAGTGCGAGCCGGACATCACGATGGAAAGTTTTCCTGGCGCGGTGTCGCAGATCCTGACGAATATGCTGGTCAATTCACTGGTGCATGGCTTCGAGTACGAGCAGGCGGGCGCCATCGTCATCAGCGCCGCGCTCGACGGCGACACGGTGGTGCTGACGTATGCCGACGACGGCGCCGGCATGGATGCCGAGACGCTCCATAAACTGTTTGACCCTTTCTTCACCACCCGGCGCGGCAGCGGCGGCAGCGGGCTGGGCGCGCACATCCTGTTCAACCTGGTGACGGGGCCGCTGGGCGGCACCGTCAAGGTCGAGAGCGCCCCGGGACGGGGACTCAAATACGCGCTGCGCTTTCCCCGCAGCCGACGGCCCGAGCGGCGTGCGGTCGGTTGAGCTCAGATTAGTCGGGCCAGCGCTCGTTGATCTCGACGGCCTTGTCGATGTTGGCGATCAGCAGTTCCACATACTGGGGATCGAGGTGGTGGCCCGCCACTTCGCGCAAATGCTCGGTGACCCGGGCGATCGGCCAGGCATCCTTGTAGCAACGGCTGTGCGACAGGGCATCGAACACATCGGCGACGGCGACGATGCGGGCGTAGCGGTGGATGTTGTCCCCCTTCAAACCTTGCGGGTAGCCGCTGCCATCGTATTTCTCATGGTGCTGGTGCGCAATCACCGCGGCCGCCTTTAAAATCGGCCGGGTCGACCCATCGAGGATCGACAGGCCCACGGTGGGGTGCTGCTTCATGATTTCCCACTCTTCCGGCGTGAGCTTGCCCGGTTTGAGCAGCACCGCGTCGGGGGTGGCGATCTTGCCGATATCGTGCATGGGCGCCGCGTGCATCAGCACCGCCGTTTCATCGTCGGGCAAACCGGACGCCTGGGCCAGCAAGTGGCAGATCTGTGCCATGCGGCGCACGTGGTTGCCCGCCTCGTGGGAGCGCGATTCGACGACGTCGCCCAGCCGCAGGATCAGCTCGGCCTGGGTGTCCGTGATTTCCTGGTTGAGCAGGATATTGTCGAAGGCGATCGCCACGCCGGAACAGAAGACCTCGAGCAACTGGGCATCGATCTCGGAAATTTCTTCCACGCCTTTGAGCACCAGCAGAGAAGCCTTGCCGCTGGCGTTGGGAAAATAGCCGACATAGGTGTTGCCGTGCAGGCGAGAAATACGGTTGTGGCGCACTTCGTCGAGCTGGGCGATCAGTTCCGCCGAGATGACGTCGGTGTCGAGATCGCCGATCTGGGCCAGCACCTCGTACTGGGCCTCGCCCGTGATGACGCTGGCGCCGGACAGGCGCAGCAACATGCTTTGCTCGAGGCGCAGCAGGGCGACGACTTGTTGCAGCAGGCCGCTGGCAAAGTCTTTCAGATTGCGCTGCTGGAAAATATGGGCTGACGCCGCGATCACCCGTTCGAGCCCTTCGCGGTAGGTGGTCTGGGCGCGGCGCGCCTCTTCCACCTTCATGATGTCGCGGTAGGCGCGCAGGGCGGCGAAGGTGGTGGTGAACAACTTGGTGCGGTCGAGCTCGGTCTTTTCCTTGTAGTCGTTGATGTCGTAGTCGACAATCACGCGCTCTTCCGGCGCCTGGCCGGGCTGGCCGGTGCGCAGGACGATGCGGGTGAACTGGTTGTCGAGGTCCTTGCGCATCCAGCGCGCCACTTCCAGGCCGCTGTCTTCGCGCTCCATCACGACGTCGAGAAACACCAGCGCGATGTCGCTTTCGCGCGCGAGGATTTCCTTGGCCTGCGCGCCGCTGTAGGCGTGCAAAAAAGTGAGCGCACGCTCATCGAGGCGAAAGCGCGACAGCGTCAGCTTGGTCACATCGTGAATATCCGGTTCATCATCAACCAGCAGTACTTTCCACGGAGCGGGTTTGGGCGCGGCGGACGATAGAAATGACATGGACAATTCCGGTAGAAATACGTGAATCGTGGACAAATTATTGCCTGATGGAAGTTAATTGATTGTAGTATGAGAAATGCCCATTAACAATAATTACAATAAATCAGGCGACATGTATGCAACATGGAATGCCATCATGGTCAATCGGCCAAATGGGCTATTGCGCTGCCCGCGCGCACGAACGGCGCCGATTGGGCGTATATTCATGCTCATTGATTACGTCCAGCGGAGCGCGCAAGCGTGTCGCCCGCGCCCAGAGGGGAATTCCATGAAATGCAGGCAAACCACGAGTAAGTCAACCAGCAAGGCCACCGCTGCCTTGCTCGCCGTGCTGGCGCTGGGCGCGGCCGCTGTACCGGGCGCTGCGATGGCGGCCGTCACGGTCACTTTTGTGCAAGCTGAAAACTTCCGCGATCTGCCGTTCTCGCCCAGCGACCGCGAGCGGGTGCTCAAGGAGCTCGGGGAATTCTTCGTCGGCCTGGAAAAACGCCTGCCGCCCGGGCAGGACCTGAAGATCGAGGTGCTCGACCTGGACATGGCGGGCCGCATGGTGCCGAATTTTCGTGCCGGCCAGGACCTGCGGGTGTTGAACGGCGGCGCCGACTGGCCGCACATGACGCTGCGCTACAGCCTGTCCGCCAACGGCGCGGTGCTGGCGTCGGGACAGGATCATCTCAACGACATGGCGTACCTCGATCGCATCAACGGGTATGTCGACGGCGATTCGCTGCGCTACGAAAAGCGCATGGTCGACGACTGGTTCAAGGCGAAATTCGCGGCAGCCCCCAAGCGCTGAGGGCGGCGGTTTAGTTCGCCAGCAGCATCGACTCGAATTGCGGCGCCGCCATGGCGTGGCCGAACAGGAAGCCCTGGGCGAAGTCGCAGCCCGCTTCCTTGAGCAGCGCCGCCTGCTGCGGCGTTTCCACCCCTTCGGCCACCACCTGCAAGCCCAGCTTATGGGCCATCACGATGATCGCTTCGCACAGGGCGACATTGGCGGCGTCGAACTCGAGGTTGTAGACGAAGGACTTGTCGATTTTCAGGAAGTCGAGGGCGAAGCGGCGCAGGTAGGACAGCGACGAATAACCGGTGCCGAAGTCGTCGAGTGAAATGGCGATGCCCGCCTGTTGGAACGCCAACAACTGCTTGAGCACATCGATGTCCGAGGAGAGCAACAAGCCTTCCGTGATTTCCAGCCCCATTTCCGGCACCGTTGCCGACTCGCTCAGCCAGCGCCGGCAGTGCCCGCCGTCGCCGTCATAAAACTGCAGGGGCGACACATTGACATTGATGGTCAGTTCCGGATCGTACTGGCGCCAGTTGCGCGCCTGCGCCAGCGCGCGCTGGAAGACCCAGTCGCCGATGGTGGTGATCAAGCCCGTATGCTCGGCAATGGGGATGAATTCGAGCGGGCTGATTTCGCCCCGTTCCGGGTGCTGCCAGCGCAGCAGGGCTTCGGCCTTGCGGATGCGCCCGCTTTCGAGGTCGACGATGGGCTGGTAGTACACCTCGAGCTGTTCTTCATCGACGGCGCGGCGCAGCTCGTTGCTGATGGTCATGCGGTTTTGCGCGGCATCTTGCATGCTGCTCTTGAAGTAGGCGAAGCGGTTGCGGCCCCGTTCTTTCGAGCGGTACATGGCCTGGTCCGCATTGCGCAGCAGTTCGCCGGCCGTGCTGGCGTCGCGCGGAAAAATGGTGATGCCGATGCTGGCCGAGATATACGCCATTTCTTCGTCGATCATGAAGGGGCGCGCCAGGTCGTCGCACAGTTTTTGTGCCAGGTCCGTGACGTAGCCGAGGTCGTGCAGTTCGGCCAGGGTGATGGTAAATTCGTCGCCGCCGAGCCGGGCCACGGTGTCGCTGCCGCGCACATGGCTTTGCAGGCGCCGGCCCACCGCCTTGAGCAACTGGTCGCCCGCTTCGTGACCGCGGGTGTCGTTGATTTCCTTGAAGTGGTCGAGGTCGATGAACAGCAGGGCCAGCGGCAGACCGCTGCGCAGGGCCTTCTTGATGTCGATGTCGAGCCGGTCCTGGAACACATTGCGGTTGGCCAGGCCCGTCAGTTTGTCGATGTTCACTTCGCGCAGCGCCTGCTCGACCTGCTGTCGGTTGCGCACCTCGCGGCGCAGCGCATGGGCTTGCTGCTGCAGCCCGGCCACGCTGCGTTGCAGGGTGTCGCGCCGGGCCAGCGCATCGAAACTTTCCGCTGGCCGCACTTCGCTGTGCAGGCAGCAGGTCTGGTGGAAGCTGGCCTGGTCTTCGGCGCCGGGAAAGGCCGCCAGCGGATACAGGCACAGCATGTCGAACGGTATGTCTTCCATCAGCGCCACCACCATTTCCTCGACCAGGATGGCGCCGTCGCGCAGCGGCGGTGCGCTGTCCGTGCCGGGATTGCTGCGGTCGGCGCGCAGCAGGGCGCCCACTTCGGCCAGCACCGCCAGCGGGCCTGGCGCCTGGGCCTGGGCGTCGCGCAGGATGACGCCCAGGCTGCGCTCGAAGCGCTGCGGATCGGGCAGGCCATCGACCATGAACTGCGACAGGACATCGTGGGCGTCGAGCGGCCGGTAGCAACCGACGGTGGCGGCGGTCTTGTCGTCGAGCAGGCCCTGGTGGCGCAAGGCCGCTTCCATGGCGCGCAGGTGGGGAGCCGTCGCCAGGGCCACGGCAGTGGCGCCATTGGCCAGCGCCGTGCCGACATAGTCGACCATGGCCTTGACCAGAAAACGCTCATTTTCGTAAAACTGCACGGTGTGATCGAGCATACGCAGGGCTGAACAACCTCGACGGAGACCCGCAGGCGCATGGTCTTCACAGGGTCCAGTGTAGACCGGACGGGCGCCAGTTTGCGCACGGTCCGCCGATTATTTTTGCACGGGCACCTGGTAGACCAGCGGCGCGCTGCGCGTTTTGGTAACGATGCCGCGCGCGTCGAGCACCACCACGTATTCACCATGGCTGGCCGTGGCGCCCGGGCCGGCGGGCAGCAGATAACGCCACACTTCGGTCCCGCTGTCGAAACGGATCGACGTGGTGGGGCCGAGCCTGGCGAGCAGTTCGGCCCGCGTGGTGATGCCGGGCTGCACCTGCGCGGTCTTGCTGTCGGTCACTACCGTGCCAGGCGGAACAGCGGCGCTGGTGGCGCAGCCGGCCAGGGCCAGCGCGACGACGACGGCCAGCAGGGCGCGGGAGGCGCTCATGATGCGCCGCCGTCGATAAAGTCGAACTCGACCAGGGTATCGTCCGGCCAGCGGGGGTCCCAGATGGGGGCGTAATAACTGCGCTCGAGCAGTACCTGGCAGTCGCAGTAGGGCAAGGTCTCGGCCGTCTGGTCGCCGGCCGCGTACAGCAATTTGAACGGCAAGGCGGCCCGTTGTTCGCCGTAGTGCAAGGTCACGCCGTAGATGGGCCGCTCGGCGAAGAACAGATAATTGCCGTCCGGGCTCGCGCACACCTTGTCGGTGTCGGTGAGCATGTTCGACAGCCAGCCGAAGATGGGTGCGCTGTTGGAAATGAGCCCCGCGTCCATGCCGACCTTGCATTCGAGGCGCAGGTCGCCCAGTCGGCGCACATTGTCGGGCAAGCCGGGCGTGCGCACCGAGGCGCGCCAGGTCATGCTGTTGGTCTTGCGGTTGGCCAGCACGGCGGCGTCTTCGCGCAGGGCGAGGTCGTTGCGGGGCAGGACAAAGCTGTTGTCCTCGTCAACCGGTACTGGCAGCGTGGCGCTGTCGCCGGCAATGCGCAAGGTGATGCCCGTCATTTTTGCCGTCGACACGCGCGGCAGCAGGCGAAAGCGCAGCGTGGCCTGGGGCGCGAGCGCATGTTCGCGCTCGAAGCGGTCCATGCCCTTGACCATGCGGCGGTACGACTTGTCGACGGGATCGCGGGTGCTGGCGACGGTGACGCTCTGCATGGGAGCGCCGGGCGGTGGCGGTGGCGCGGTTTGGGCAACTGCCGTGCCGGCCAGCGCAAGCAGGCAAGCTGCTAAACAAGATCTATTTGACATCGCTGCATGGTACACCGATCGGTTTCCGATCGACGCACCCCTGAACCGGCGCTGCCTTGCGCACGCTTACCAGTGGCGCACGCGCCCCGTATCGAGGTGGACAAATTGCGAGTCGGCATAGTAGCCCACCCCGCCGCCAGCGGCGCGCAGGGCGGCCCCGCGCAGGTTCGTCAGGGCCGTGCCGGGCATGCGCACGTCGATGGCGCGCCCGTCGAGATGCATGCTGTGGCGGGCGACGCCGTTGGTGGTGTCGGCCAGCAACTGGTTCGTTTCCGGCGAGCGGTAACCGGAGATGATGTGCACGACGCCGCCCGGCTTGACCTGGGTGCTGACCTGGTCGAGCAGCAACAGCAGGGCCGGGTCGATGGGGGCGACCTTGTTGTTACGGTGGTCGCGCAGCAGCTTGTTGATGTCGCTGAGCGACTCCGGCACGAAGCGGCCTTCGGCCCAGTACGTGGCCTTGATCGATTCCCCCGTGTGGGTGTTGTACATGGACAAGGTGCGGTCGCGCCGGGCGGCCAGGGGCGCGGCGGCAGCGCTGGCAGTACGGCCCAGCATGGGCACGCCCAGGGCGGTGGCAAGTACAGCGGAACGCTTGAAAAAATCGCGGCGTTGGGTCATTGAAAACCTCCAGGCTGATTGCAGCAAAGGTTGACTATACCGGGATTTGGCGACGGGCGCACAAGTTGCGAGAGTGCAAACGGTGGCGGGACGGCGTGCGCAAACGGCGAGGCGGCCGACGCGATTTGGCGGGCAGGCATAGAATGTTTGATCTTTTATCACACTGTGAGCCCCCATGATTCCCTTGTCCGTGCTCGATCTGGCGCCGATTGCCGAAGGTGACGATGCCGCCCAGGCCCTGAAAAACAGCCTGAGCCTGGCCCAGCACGCCGAGCGCCTGAACTTCCAGCGTTTCTGGCTGGCCGAACACCACGGCATGCCCGGCATCGCCAGCGCCGCCACGGCCGTGCTGATCGGCCACGTGGCCGGCGGCACCAGCCGCATCCGCGTGGGCGCCGGCGGCATCATGCTGCCGAACCACTCGCCGCTGGTCATCGCCGAACAGTTCGGCACCCTGGCCTCGCTGTACCCGGGCCGCATCGACCTGGGCCTGGGCCGCGCGCCCGGTTCCGATCAATTAACGGCGCGCGCGCTGCGCCGCAACCTGTCGGCCGATGCCGACGAGTTCCCCCAGGACGTGCTCGAGCTGCAAGATTACCTGTCCGACGCGCCGCGCCAGCGCGTGCGCGCCGTCCCTGGCACGGGCTTGAAGGTGCCCCTGTGGATACTGGGCTCGAGCACCTTCGGCGCCCAACTGGCCGCGCACCTGGGCTTGCCGTACGCCTTCGCCTCGCACTTCGCACCCCAGCAGATGATGGAGGCGGTGGCGCTGTACCGCGCGAACTTCAAGCCGTCCGCGCAGCTCGACAAGCCCTACGTAATGCTCGGGTTTAATGTGTTCGCCGCCGACAGCGACGAGCAGGCGCGCCTGCTGGCGACGTCGATGCAACAAGCCTTCGTCAACCTGCGCACGGGACGGCCCGGCAAATTGCAGCCGCCCGAAGCGGGCTACCTCGAGCGCTTGCCGGGCGAGGCGCTGGCGATGCTCGATTCGGTGCTGTCGTGTTCGGCCATCGGCGCGCCTGCCACCGTCAAGCAGGCCATGGCGGCCTTCATCGACCGCACGGGGGCCGACGAATTGATGGTGACCTCGCAAATCTTCGACCACCAGGCGCGCCTGCGCTCGTACGAGATCACGGCGCAGGTGCACGGCATGGTTTAATTGTCCTTCTTGCGCCGGCTCTTTTCGTAGGCCTGGTACGCTTCGATGTGTTCGAGGCGGCGCAGCAGTTTCGAATGGGGGTCGATGGTGTAGGTGCTGCCGGCCGGCACGCTGATGCTGCCGCTGCCATCGGCCATCGCCAGCGTCTCGATCCTGTCGCCAACCCGCACTTCCACGGGCATGGGAAACGGCGTGTTCTTCTCCGTCTTCCAGCGCAGCGTCAAGCTGGCGCCGACGGGGGTGACGACCAGTTCGGGCAGCGCTGCCTGGTACATGTACACGTCGAAGAACCACTTCAGGTCGCGCCCGCTGGCGGCATTGACCAGTGCGATGAACTCGGTGGTGCTGCCGTAACGGGGCACCAGCGTGCCGGGCAGGGGGGTATCGGTGCCATAGACTTCCTGGCGCACCGCCTTGAAGAAGGCGGCGTCGCCCACCAGGTTGCGCAAGGTGTGCATGACGAGCGCGCCCTTGACGTAAATATCCTGGCCGGGGCCGCCCCGTTTCTGGTCATACACGTCTTCTTCCGCGCGCGCGCTGCCCGACACCAGCGGCGCCTTGTTGGCAACGCCGGCGCGCATGCGCATCAGGGCCGCATAATATTCCTGGTCGCCCCGCAGGTATTGCATGTACAGGGGCTGCATGTAGCTGCCCAGGCCCTCGTGGATCCACATGTCGTCCCAGTTGGCGTTGGTGACCTGGTTGCCGAAATATTCGTGGGCGAATTCGTGCTGCAACAAATCGTCGTAGCCGTACATGGTCTTGGCGTACTCGTTGCCATAGGCATTGATGGTCTGGTGCTCCATGCCCTTGTGCGGGGTTTCGACGACGCCCATTTTTTCGTCGCCGAACGGGTAGGGGCCGATGGTCGATTCAAAAAAATCGAGCACCAGCGAGAATTCCTTGAGCAGTTCCTTCGCTTTCGCCTCGCTGCTGGGCAGGTACCAGAAGCGCAGGGGAATGGTGTTGCCGAAACGGCTGCGGTACGCTTCCGACAGCAGTTTATACGGGCCCACGTTGACGGAAATGCCGTAGGTGCTGGGGTTCTTTGCGCGCCAGTGCCAGGTGCGCCAGCCATCTTTTTCGTCCATGCCCAACGCCACGCCAGCGCCGGCGGCCACCAGTGGCGCCGGCACGCTGATGTGCTGATCGACCAGCAAGGCCTTGCCCTGCGGATGGTCGATGCACGGCCAGAACAGGTCGCAGCCTTCGCCTTGCACGGCGCTGGCCACCCACGGCTGGCCGTCCGGCGTCGTCGACCAGACAAAGCCGCCGTCCCACGGCGCTTTTTTCGCCACGTGCGGCGCGCCGTGGTACTGCACGCGCACCTTGACGCGCTCGCCGGCCGCGAGCGCCTGCGGCAGCTTGATCGTCAACTGGCCATCGGGGTTGCTCCAGGCGGTGGACGGCAGCGCCTGGCCGTCGATGGCGATGGCGTCGATCGGCAACTGGCTGTCCAGGTCGAGCACGATGCGCGCCAGCGCCGACGTCGCCTTGAACGTGAGCGTGACGTCGCCGACAATGGTGCGGCTGCGGGGATCGATGCGCAGGCCCAGGTCGGCATGCTCGAACAGCACCGCCAGTTGTTCGGCGGGCCGCTCGGCGCCCGACGCGGCGGTACGGGCGGTCAGGGGGGCCTGGCTGGTGGCGCAGGCGGACAGGGCAAGGCAGGCGGCAACAATGAGCGCTGATTTCATCGGGATGGCAGGGGCTGTGAAAGGAAAAGTGCGAGAAATCTAACACACCCCTTCACGATGTTGCAATAAATCATCAGCTGCCGGCGCGGGACCTTACTTGGTGCTCAGGCAGGTTTTCATGAAGGCCTTGCGCTCATCGCCCTTCTTGCCGGTCGCGTCGGTATTGCACGCCTTCATTTTCTGCTGCTGGGTCATGGCCACTGGCGCCATCGGCTGGTCGCTCAGGCATGATTTCATGAAGGCTTTGCGATCGTCGCCCTTTTTGCCGGCGGCATCGGTGTTACAGGTCTTCATTTTTTCCTGCTGCGCCGTCATCGGCTTGTCCACCGACACCACGGGCGCCTTGGCCGACAGGCAGGTTTTCATGAAGGCCTTGCGCTCGTCGCCTTTTTTGCCAGCGGCATCGGCGTTACAAGTGCTCATCTTGCTCTGCTGTGCGGTCTTGGCCGCCGGTTCGGCCGGCGCGGCATGGACGCCGAAAGCGACGGCCGACAAAGCGAAGGCGAGAGAGGCGGTGAGCGAATTTTTCATGTGATTTCCCCGGGTGTGATGGGCAAGATGCCGAAAGGCATGATGCAACCAAAGCGCCAAAAGCTCAAGGACAATACGCCAGGGGCGCACGCCGGCCTCGCTTGTGTTTTTTGTCACGCCTGTTAATCTGGTATCTTGTCCAATCCAGTCCAGGAGAGATTCATGTCTTACGTCGATGGTTTCGTTGTGCCCGTGCCCCGTGCCAAGCTCGATGCCTACCGCGCCTTGTCGCGCCTGGCTGGCGCCATCTGGCGCGAATACGGCGCCCTGCGTTTTCGCGAATGCGTGGCCGACGACGTCAAGTCCGGCCAGTGGACCTCGTTCCCCCAGAGCGTCAAACTGGAGGACGACGAAGTGGTGGTATTTTCCTGGATCGAGTACAACTCGCGCGCGGAGCGCGACAGCATCAACGAAAAAGTCATGCAGGACCCGCGCCTGACCGAGGCCATGCGCGCCGAGAACATGCCGTTTGACGGCAAGCGCATGATCTACGGCGGCTTCGAGACCATGATCGACCTGTAAGGGGGGCCGGCAGCTAGGCCACCTGCAGCGCCTGCTCGATGGCGGGCGCCGCCGCATGCGTTGCGCCGTCCGCCTGCGCCCGCAACAGCTGCCCCACCTGGTCCGGATGGAGGGGACGGTCGAACAGGTAGCCTTGGGCGACGTCGCAATCCATCGCCATCAGGTCGGCGCACTGGGCGGCCGTCTCGACCGCTTCGGCCACCACTTTCAGGTTCAGGCCATGGGCCAGCTGGACGATCGAACGGGCCAGCGCGTAGGAGCGCTCGCGGCCGGCCGCGTCGGCGCTCTCTCCCAGGCGGTTGACAAAGGAACGGTCCATTTTGAGGATGTCGGCCGGCAGTTCGGCCAGATACCCCAGGCTCGAGTAACCGGTGCCGAAATCGTCGATGGAAATTTTCACGCCGGCCCGGCGCAGCATGGCCAGGCCCGGCTGCAGCGCGGCGAAATCGTCGATCAGGATGCCCTCGGTAATTTCCAGGTCCAGGCAGCCGGCCGCGATGCCCGTGTCGGCGATGATGTGCAAGATGCGTTCGACCAGTTGCGGATGGCGCAGCTGGCGCGCCGACACGTTCACCGCCGTGGTCAGGGGCGGCAGGCCCGCATCGACCCAGGCGCGGTTCTGCAGGCAGGCCGTGCGCATCACCCATTCGCCGATCGGCACGATCAGGCCGGTCTCTTCGGCCAGCGAAATGAAGCGCGACGGCTCGATGCGGCCCAGCAGCGGGTGGCGCCAGCGCACCAGCGCCTCGACGCCGATCATGCGCTCGCTGAGCAGGTCGATCTGCGGCTGGTACTCGAGGAACAGTTCGCCGTTCTGCAGGGCCGAACGCAGCTGGTTTTTGAGGGCGAAACGCTCGTTTGGCGGCATCACCGTTTCGCTCGGGTAGAGCTGGGTCTTGTTGTCGCCCCAGGTCTTGGCCGTTTTCAGGGCGCTGTCGGCGCGCTTAATGAGGACATCGACGTCGCTGGCCCCCGGAAACGCGGCGATGCCGATCGACAGGCTGACAAACCATTCGCGCCCTTCCAGCAGCAAGGGCATGCCGAACTGCGCCAGGATCTTTTCCGCCACCACCAGGGCCTCGCTTTCCATGGCCAGATTTTCCAGTACCACCGCCAGTTCGTCGCCCCCCCAGCGCACGATGGTGTCGGCGTCATGCAGGCAGGCGCGCACCCGGTGGGCGATCTGCACCAGCACGGCGTCGCCGGCGTCGAAGCCGAGGGCGTCATTGACTTCGCGGAATTTATTGACGTTCAGTAGCATCAGGGCACCGCCGCGGCCCGCCCGCGGCATCTGCGCCACGGCGCCGGCCAGGCGTTCGCGCAGGGCCGTTCGGTTGGGCAAACCGGTCAGCTGGTCGCGCTGCGGGCCGGCGGCGTCGACGATGGCCGGGCGCACCCCCGCCAGGCTCGACGGCGGATGGCGCACGTCGCTGTGCGGCACGCTCGCCAGGCGGGCGGCCTGGCCGTGGAACACCACCCGGTTGCGTCCGCGCGCCTTGGCCATGTACAGCGCCTCGTCGGCGCGGGCAATGCTTTGCGCGATGGTGTCGCCCGTGCGGAACTGGGCCACGCCGATCGATACCGTCATCGCCAGCGCGCCGTCGATGTCGGCAAAGCGCAGCGCCTCGACGGCGGCGCGGATTCGTTCGACGAGGGCGGCAGCGGCCTCGATCGGCGTCTCCGGCAGCATCAGCAGGAACTCCTCGCCGCCGTAACGGCCGAAGGAATCGGTGTCGCGCACCTGTTGCTGCACCGCGTGGGCAAAGGCGCGCAGGACCTCGTCGCCGGCCGAGTGGCCGTAGGTGTCGTTGATGCGCTTGAAAAAATCGATGTCGAGCAGGCACAGGCAAAACGGCCGCGCCGCGCGCGCGCTGCGGGCCCGTTCGGCGTCGATCAGCGCCAGCAGGTGGCGGCGGTTGTGCACCCCCGTCAGTTCGTCGCGGATCGCCAGTTCATTGATGAAGTTGAGCGCCCGTTCGAGCTTGATGAAGCCCTGGGTGCGAGTCATCTCGAACAGCAGCACGAACACCACCACCAGCACAATCAGGCCGACGTTCGACAGCAGGTGCAGCATCGCCAGGTCCGGCACATGCTGCAGCGGCAGGCGCACGCCCAGCAGGGGCAGGGCGAACAGCGTGGCCAGGGTCAGGCAGGCGGCGCTGGTCCAGCCCACCGCGCTGCGCATGCCGCCGATCAGCATGGCGACGACGGGCGGCACGATCAGCCATGGCGCGGTGGGCGCGCTGACGCCGCCCAGGTGCGCGCTGAGCCACGTAAAAAGGCAAAAGCCGGTGCCGATGAACACTTCGCAGGCGGCGCGCATGCTGCCGCTCCAGCGCATCACGAACGGCGTCGCCACCATGGGCACGCAGGCCAGCACGATCATGCGGGCGCCGGCCGGGTAGCCAAGATAGTCGTACAGGGCGGCGAAGCAGGGCCCGGCCAGCGCCGCCATGACGACCGCGTTGATGATATTTTGCGCACGGCTGAGCAGTGCCGGCGTGTGCTGCAGCCGGGCCGGAATAAACCAGTGAACGGCCGCCATGTAGCGGCGCATCAGGCGCGATCCCACTGTCTTCATGTAAGTTCCGTCGAGTAAAACACGGCCGCGCTGCCCCGGCGGCGCGTTCCGCAAAGCAATATGTTATGGTTTTCTTAATAGTAACATGACAAGCCCGGAAGAAAGCTTGCTGATAGTACATTTTTCGTGCATATGTGTCGTAACGGTAACATCAGCCTGGAAAGGCGGTGTGCGCCAATGTGCGGCGGCCACGCCCGCAAGCGGTTCATGGTGCCGGCTTGACTCGCTAAACGGCGCGATTGGCGCCTTTTTACCGCCATCGACGGGCAATCGCGGGCGCTATAATGCCCCCATACGTCGCAATAACGGTTCATTATGACTCTTCAAGCAGGCACTGACACGGCGCTGGCCGCCACCGACCACGGCGCCGCCAGCAGCAACGATTATCGTACGGGCACCGCGGCCAGGCTCGCTGGCTTGCCGGTGGAAACCTTGCGCGTCTGGGAGCGCCGCTACAATATTTCGGAAACGGCCCGCTCGGCGCGGGGCCAGCGCCTCTATTCGGATGCCCAGGTGCGCCGGCTGTCCCTGATCAAGCAATTGGTCGACGAGGGTCACGCGGTGGGCAGCCTGGCCAGGCTGGAAGACGAACAACTGCGCACCTTGCTGCCCGCCGCCACGCCGGCCGCACCCGCGCCCGCGCGGCCGGTCAAGGTGGCGCTGATTGGCGACGCCCTGGTGCGCCGCCTGGCCGGCGGCGGCCGCGAGCTGTTTGCCCTCGATATCGTCGGCGCCTGCGCCAGCCTGGAAGCGGCCGGCCGCCTGCGCACGAGCGGCGCCGAAGTGCTGCTGATCGAACTGGCCGAACTGAGCGACGCCGCGCTGGCGCCGATCGCCGCGCTGCGCGCGCAACTGGGCGCGGCCGCCGTGGTGTTGTACCGCTTCGGCGCCAGCGCCACCCTGGCGCGCCTGCGCGCCGACGGCTGCATCGTCGCCCACGGCCCGGCCGACCTGTCGCAACTGGTGCTGCTGTGCGAATCGGCCCGTCCCGGCGCGCCGCAGTTCGCCGACGCCGCGTCCATCGCACTGGCGCCGCCCCGCTTCGACGACGCCAGCCTGGCGGCGCTGGCGAGCATGCCCAGCGACCTCATCTGCGAGTGCCCGCGCCACCTGGCCGAGCTGCTGATGATGCTCAATAGTTTCGAGCGCTACAGCGGCGAGTGCGCCAACCGCACCCCGGCCGACGCCGTCGTGCACCGCGACCTTGGCGTGGCTGCCGGCCAGGCGCGCATGCTGCTTGAAGCGGCGCTGGAGCGGCTGGCCCGTGCCGAGGGCCTGGCGCTGCCGGTGGCGGACGGTGCGGCATGAGCGCGCCCTGGAGCACGCCGGCGCGCCTGCAGCTCAACCCGGCCAAGCTGGTGCGCAGCAAATGGACCGCCTGCGCGCCGGCCAACAAGGAAAAGCATTTCATGGTCACCGCGCTGGTCGAGCCGGCGCCCGGCGCCCCGATCGAAAGCGTCACCCTGCAAGCGGTCCATTCGGGCCGCCAGTTCGACCTCGTCTGGCGCCAGCTGTGCGACGGCGCCACCTGGCGCCAGGGCTGGGTATGAGCGGCCGTCGCCGGGGCTAGCCATGGCAGAGTCTGCAATGGCGGCGCAGCCCGCCAGCCTCGTGCGGCTGGTGCTGGGGGACCAGCTCAATGCGCTCCACAGCTGGTTCCAGGTGGCCGATCCGGCCGTGCTGCTGGTGTTCATGGAGGTGCGCCAGGAAACCGACTACGTGCTGCACCACGCGCAAAAGATCATCGCCATCTTCGCCGCCATGCGCGCGCTGGCGGCCAGCCTGGGCCAGGCCGACCACCGCGTGGCCTACCTGCGCATCGACGACGCCGACAACCGCCAGTCGCTCACGGCCAACCTCGAGCGGCTGATCGAACGCTGCGGCGCCACCCGCTTCGAATACCAGCAGCCGGACGAATGGCGGCTCGACCAGCAACTGGCCCAGTGGTGCGCGGCGCAGGCGAGCGCGCCGGCCGCTCTCGCCTCGACGATGGTCGACAGCGAGCATTTCTATACACGCCGCGATGACGCCGCCAGGCTGTTCGAAGGCCGCCGCAGCTGGCTGATGGAGCATTTTTATCGCCACATGCGCACCGCCCACGCGGTGCTGATCGACGCCGCCGGCCAACCCGAAGGGGGCCAGTGGAATTTCGATCACGACAACCGCCAGAAGTGGCCGGGCCTGCCGTCGGCGCCGCCCGAGCTGCGCCCCACCCATGACCATCGGGCGCTGTGGGCGAGCATCGAGGCCGCTGGCGTGGCCAGTTTCGGCGCGCCCCAGGCTGGCCATTTTCGCTGGCCCGTCGAGCGCGCCGAGGCGCTGGCCCAGCTCGACGCGTTCATCGTCGAAGCGCTGCCCCATTTCGGCCAGTTCCAGGACGCCATGAGCAGCCGCGCCTGGCGCCTGTTTCACTCGCTGATCTCGTTCGCGCTTAACGTCAAGATGCTGGCGCCGCGCGAGGTGGTAGGGCGGGTCGAGGCGGCCTGGCGCGCCGGTGCCGTGCCACTGGCGTCGGCCGAAGGCTTCATTCGCCAGATCCTCGGCTGGCGCGAATACGTGCGCGGCGTCTACTGGGCCAAGATGCCCCATTACGCCGAGCACAATGTGTTCGAACACGAGCGCGCCTTGCCGCGCTGGTTCTGGGATGGCGACACCAGGATGCGCTGCATGGCGCACGCGATCGGCCACTCGCTCGAACACGCCCACACCCACCACATTCACCGCCTGATGGTGATCGGTAATTTCGCCCTGCTGGCGGGGCTGGCGCCCAAGGCCGTGCACCACTGGTACCTGGGGGTGTATATCGACGCCTTCGAATGGGTCGAGCTGCCCAACACGCTGGGCATGAGCCAGTACGCCGACAACGGCATGCTCGCCACCAAGCCCTACGTGTCGGCGGCGGCCTATATCGACCGCATGAGCGACTACTGCAAGGGCTGCCACTACGACAAGAAAGACCGCAACGGCGAGCGCGCCTGCCCGTTCAACGCGCTGTACTGGGATTTTTTCGCCCGCAACGAAGCGCGCCTGGCCAGCAATGCCCGCATCGGCATGGTGTATCCGCAGCTGCGCAAGATGAGCGCCGAAGCGCGCCAGGCGCTGGCCGACAAGGCGGCGGCCCTGCGCGCGGACATCGACGATTTATAGGCGCTAGCGCCCGGCCGGCGTGCCGGCGCGGCGACAGCGCTCCGAGCAGAATTTGACCTGCTCCCAGTCGCGCTGCCATTTCTTGCGCCAGTTGAACGGCAGGCCGCAGCCGACGCACGTTTTGCTGGGCAGGTCGGCCTTTTTACGCATCTTCATCGGGGTGTGGCCAATACCTGGGTCCAGTACAGCGTGGCGTTGTCGCTGGCCTCGTTGATGGCGTAGGCCGCGCCCATGTGCGTGTAATGGGGATTCATCAGGTTGGCGCAGTGGCCCGCGCTGGCGATCCAGCCGGCCACCGCTTCCTGCGGCGAGCCCAGGCCCGAGGCGATGTTTTCGCCCACCCGCGACCAGCGGTAGCCGAGCTGCTGCACCCGTTCGCCGACGTCGCTGCCGTCGGTTTCAATGTGATCGAAATACACGCGCTGCGCCATGTCGCGGCTGTGGCCCAGCGCCGCCTTGCCCAGCAGGTCGTTCCAGGCCAGTGGCGGCGCCGCCCCGAAGGCGCGCTCGCCACAGCGGCGCGGCACCGCGCGGGCGGCGTTGACGGCGGCCAGGATGGTGCGGCCCGCATCGGGCCAGTCGGCCAGCACGGGCGGTCGGTACGGCGCCGCCAGCAGCACCACCCACTCGTCGCCGCGGCGCAGCACGCCGATGTCGCGAAAGCGCTCGCTGGTGAGCAGGGCGCAGTAGGGCCCGGCCATCGCCGCCATCGCCGCGCGCGCGTCAGGGGCGCCGCCGACGGACACGGCGCCCGCGTACTCGGCGCGGTAGCCGGCCTCTTGCATGGCATTTTCAAGCAGCACGCCGTGCGCCAGGCGCACCTGGAACAGGGCCGGCTGCGCCGTGAGCGGCGCGGCGGGGCGGCCGCAGGCGGGCGGATGGGCGCGCAAGGCGTTGACCAGGCCAGCCAGCGCGGCGACGCCATCGGGGGCGGGCGCGGCGGCAGCGGCGGCCAGGGGCATGGCGAACAGGGCAAGCAGGCGGGTAGCGGAGGGCATCAGGTGAGCTGGGGCACGGCGGTTGCCGGAGTGCGGGTGGTTTGATGGTTCGATTGTTCGATGGTTCGATTGTAGCGCGCACGGACAAAAAGCCACCCCGCGGATGCGGGATGGCTCGGCGCGGTCGAACCGTGCGGATGGCCGATTACATCTTCGGCATCAGCACCGTGTCGATGACGTGGATCACGCCATTGTCGGCGGCGATGTCGGTCTTGCTGACATGGGCCTTGTCGATCATGACTTTGCCGGCGTTGACCTTGACGGTGAGCGATTCACCTTCGACGGTCTTGACCATGCCCGGCTTGACATCGGCCGCCATCACTTTGCCCGGCACCACGTGGTACGTCAGCACCTTGGTCAGCGCGGCCTTGTCTTTCAACAGCGCGTCGAGCTTGGCTTTGGGGATCTTGGCGAAGGCGGCGTCGGTCGGCGCGAACACGGTGAAGGGACCGGGGCCCTTGAGGGTATCGACCAGGCCGGCCGCTTCGACGGCGGCGACGAGCGTCTTGAAGGTGCCGGCCGACTTGGCGGTGTCGACGATGTCGGCGGCGCTGGCGGCACCGAAAGCGAGGGTCATGGCGGCTGCGGTCAAGAATTTTTTCATGGTGTGCGACTCCTGTGGAAAATCGACGACGAAGATCGGATGATCCTCAAATCGAACCAGTGTTGAACCGGTATGCAGTCAATTTATAGTGTAAATTGATGCATGTCCAAAAGTGTGCACCGGTACGCAGGACATTTGGCGGTTCAATGACGGGTCAAACTGATGGAAAATAATAACGATACACGCGCCCAGCCGGCCGCGCCCAGCGGCTACCGCAGCGGGGTGGCGGCGCGCCTGGCGGGTCTGGGCGCGGCCACCTTGCGGGTCTGGGAACGGCGCTATCAACTGACGGCGGCGCCCCGCTCGGCCAGCGGCCAACGACTTTATACGTCCGCCCAGGTAGACCGTTTGCGCTTGCTCAAGCAGTTGGTCGACCAGGGCCATCCCATCGGCATCCTGGCGCCGCTGCCGATGGCGCGCCTGCAAGCGATGGCGGGCAGTGGCCAGCCGGCCGCCGATGCCGGCGCCATCGACGTCGCCGCCATTGGCGCCGGCCTGCTGCGGCGGCTGGCGGCGGCCATCGAGGACGGTTTGCCGCTGCGCCTGCGCAGTGTGCACGACGCGGCGGTGGCGGCCAGTGGACCCGTGGCGGGCGAGCCGGTGGCGCCGCTGGTGCTGCTGGTCGAACTGGCCGAGCCGGACGGCGCGGCGCTGGCCGGCTTGATGGCGGCGCGCCAGCGCAGCGGCGCCGCCGCCGTGGTGGTGCTCTACCGTTTCTGCGCCAGCGCGACGGTGCGCCTGCTGCGCGCCGAAGGTTTCATGGTGGCGCGCTTTCCTGGCGAAATGGGCGAATTGCCGCTGCTGTGCCAGGCCGCCCTGCAGCGTCGCCAGGCGCCGCAGCGGGCCGCCGCCGACGCGGCCGCCGCGCCCCGCTTTGACGACGTCACCCTGGCCGCCATCAGCGCCACCGGCAGCGTGCTGGCCGGGACGGGCGGTGCCGGCGACGCGGCCGCCACGGTGCGCCGCGATTGCGCCCGCGCGCTCGCCGAAATGCTGCTCACGGTGGGCAGTTTCGAGCGCTACAGCGCTGCCTGCGTCGAGAACGTCGCCGCCTCGGCGGCCGCCGACGCCGCGCTGCACCGCGATCTGGAAGCGGTCGCCGGCCACGCGCGCACCTTGCTCGAGCAGGCCATGGGCCGGCTGCTGCGCGCGGGCAGCTGACGCCGGCGCCGGCCGCTGTCAACGCGCCTATTTTATTTCCAGGGCAAGAACGTGGCGCCGCCTGCGCCAGGCAGGCTTTACAATCTGTCACCATTGTTCACCCGAGCCCGCCATGCCCACTTGCCCACCTGTCGCCCCCTTCTGCGCCGCCCTGGCCCTGATGCTGGGCTTGAGTCCCGCTGTCCACGCCCAGCGCGAGATCCGCATCGGCAGTGCCGCGCCGGTGTCCGGCCCGGCCGCCCACCAGGGCAAGGACACGGAAAACGGCGCCCGCCTTGCCATCGAGGACCTCAATGCGCGCGGCGCGCTGATCGACGGCGAAAAAGTGCGCTGGGTGCTGCTGGCCGAAGACGACGCCAGCGACCCCAAGCAGGGCACCGCGGTGGCCCAAAAGCTGGTCGATGCGGGCGTGGTGGCGGTGGTGGGCCACCTCAACTCGGGCACCACCGTGCCGGCCTCGAAAATCTATCACAGCGCCGGCATCGGCCAGATCTCGCCGGCCGCCACCACGCCCCTCTACACGCGCCAGGGGTTTGCGTCGGCGTTCCGGGTGGTGGCCAACGACGACCTGGTGGGGCGCAGCCTGGCCCGCTACGCGATCGCCACCCTGAAGGCGAAGAACATCGCCGTGATCGACGACCGCACGGCGTTTGGCCAGGGCCTGGCCGACCAGTTCGTCAAGGGCGTGAAAGCGGGCGGCGGCGGCGCGCACATCATCAGCCGCCAGTTCACCACCGACAAGGCCACCGATTTCAGCGCCATCCTCACGCAGATCCGCGCACGCCAGCCCGACCTGATTTTTTACGGCGGCATGGACGCCGTCGCCGGCCCCATGCTCAAGCAGATGCAGGCGTTGGGCATGCACGCGAAATTCGTCTCGGGCGACGGGGTCTGCTCGGAAAAGCTGCCCCTGCTGGCGGGTGACGCCCTGACCGACGACCTCGTCACCTGCGCGGTGGCCGGTGGCGTCAGCGGCGCCCAGGAGGCGGTCTACACCGCCTTCACCGAGCGCTACCTGCAGCGCTTCAAGCTGCCCGTGCAGACGTACGCGCCCTACGCCTACGATGCGGTGATGGCGTTCGCCGCGGCCATGCAGGCGGCCCGGTCGTCCGATCCCGTGCGTTACCTGCCGGCCCTGCGCGCGCTCAAGTACCAGGGCGTCACCGGCGTGATCGCCTTCGACGCGTATGGCGACCTGAACAACGCGGCGCTCACCCTCTACACCTACCGCAAGGGCAAGAAGGTGCGCTTGCAGGTGATCCGCTAGCTGCTAGCCCCAGCGCTTGGCGACGGCAAAACCGACGCTGGCGACGACGCAGGAGAGCACGCTGCCCCAGGCGATATCGATCAGGGTGAGCGGCAGCGGCCAGCCGCGCAGGGTGGCCAGGTTGCTCAGGTCGTAGGTGGCGTAGGCGACCAGTCCCAGCAGGGCGCCCAGTGCGGCCGCCTGGCGCCAGTCGTCCGCGCGCAGGGCCGGCAGGACGGCGAACACCACCAGGCCGACCGTGTAGAGCACATAGAACAGCGCCGCCGGCACCAGCTTGGGTTGCGCCAGCATCAGCTCGCCCAGGTACGATTTGTAGGTCGACCCCATCAGCACCGTCAGCCACAGTGCATCGATGGCGATCAGGGTGACGAGCGTACTGGCACAGGCGATCAGGGTGCGGGACATGGCGGCTTTCGGTGGGTGAGAAGTTCATAGTATGCCGTCGGCGCCGGCATGGCTGCATGATGGCGCGCGCGCGCGTGGCGGTCGGTTGAACCACGCACACAGCGGCGCGTCCCTGATCGGGCAACACACACCAGCGCGGTCGGCTGGTGTTTTTTTTCGTGAAAATGGCCGGCGCATGTTTAATTTATACAGATGCCAAAAATACGACACCCGTTCATCGCTTAGCAAGATTTGACAAACACCGCCCCCGCGCTGGCACCACAATCGGACCATCAACTGGAGAGACGCCCGAGCGTCCGCCGAATCAAGACTGGAATGCACAACACATCGAACCGGATCCGGCGCGGGCTTGACGCCCGCGCTGACCATCACACAGTTTTGGGGGAGTAATGAACGAGATGAAGGCACGGCAGCACAAGCGCACCGCGATCGCCGCGGCAGTAACGCTCATGATGATGGCGCTGGCGACGCAAGCGCAAGCGCAGGCGCAAGACGCCGGCGCGCGCGCCGACCAGGACGCGCCGCTGCAAGCGGTGGTCGTCAGCGGGGTGCGCGCCGCCCTTGAGCAATCGCTGCGCCAGAAGCGCGGCGCCGACGCCGTGGTCGATGTCGTCACCGCCGAAGACATCGGCAAAATGCCCGATAAAAACGTCGCCGACGCCATCCAGCGCCTGCCCGGCGTGAACACCCAGTCGTCGGCCGGCGGCGAAGGCGGCTTTGGCGAGAATGACCGCGTCAGCTTGCGCGGCACCAGCCCCAGCCTCCAGCAAACCCTGTTCAACGGTCACGCCATCAGCACCGGCGACTGGTTCGTCCTCAACCAGGTCGGCGGCAACGTGGGCCGCTCGAGCAGCTTTTCCCTGCTGCCGTCGGAACTGGTCAGCTCTGTCGTCGTGCAGAAGAGCGCCACCGCCGACCTGGTCGAAGGGGGCGTCTCCGGCGCCATCAACGTCATCACCCGCCGTCCGCTCGACCTGCGCCAGGCGCTCACGGTGGAAGGGTCCGTGCAAGCCAATTACAACGACCTGTCGAACAAGACCGAGCCCCAGTTCGCCGGCCTGGTGGCGTGGAAAAATCCCGCCAACACGCTCGGCGTGCTGGTGCAGGGCTTCTCCGAAAAGCAAGCGGTGCGCCGCGACGGCCAGGAGATCCTCGGGTATTCGACCATCAGCGCCACCAGCGCCGCGGCGCTCGCCAATCCCGCGCTGGCCGGGGTGGCCGTGCCGACCTTTATTGGCGCGAGCCTGTTCGAACAAACCAAGAAACGCAGCGGCGGCGCCTTCGACATCGACTGGCGTCCCTCGCGTGACCTGTCGCTCGACCTCAATGGCTTCTATTCGCAACTGAAGGCGCCGCACCAGAACACCAACTGGCTCGCCGCGCCGGCCAATTCGATCAACAGCGCCAACCAGATTCCCGCCAACGCGGTGGTGCGCAACAACACCCTGGTGGCGGCCAGTTTTCCCGTCAACAGCGGCGAAGTCGACAACATCTACCGTCCCGATGCGGGCGGCGAATCGTGGTACCTCGACGTGAACGGCAAATTCCGTGTCAACGCCGACCTGAGCTTCTCCGGCAAGGCCGGCAAGACCCACGGCGTCGGCTACGACCGCAGCGACGTGTACTACCAGAACAACGTCAACGGCGGCATGAGCTACGCGCTGAACGGCCTGTCGCCCGCCTCGGTGAGCTACCCGGGCGGCAGCACCACCACGCCCGGTTCGACGGCCTGGGCCGGCGGTGGCGAAGCGCAGTCGGTTGACCAGGAAAAGTACGCGCAGATCGATGGCGAGTGGCGCCTGCACGAGGGGCCCGTCGAAGCCGTCAAATTCGGCGCCCGCTTTACCGACCACCAGCGCAGCGCCGAACACCCGCTGGAAACCCGTCCCGGCGCGCTCGGCTTCAGCAACCCGGGCCCGGCCTGGTCGGGCCAGATGTACCCGTCCGACTTTGCCTCCAACCTGGGCGGCAACCTGGCGTCGAACTATTTTAAATATGACGGCGCCGCGCTGGCCGCGTGGGGCGCGGTGCCGGGCAACCGCCTGCTCGACTACACCGTGCGTCACAACTGGACGGACGAATTCAAGGTCAGCGAAAAAACCACGGCGCTGTACGCCATGGCCGATTTCGGCGGCGACAACTGGCACGGCAATGTCGGCCTGCGCGCCATCGAAACGCGCCAGAGCACCATCGTCAACCTGGCCGGCGGGCCCGCGCCCATCACCGGTTCGGCCTTCGGCGCCTACACCCCGACCACGTTCGAGCGCAGCTACCGCGACTACCTGCCCAGCGCCAACCTGAAGCTGGACGTGACACCAAGCCTGGTGCTGCGCGGCGCGCTGGCGAAAACCATCGCCCGTCCCGACTACAGCGCGCTGGGTGGCTCGGTGTCGCTCAACGATGATGCCTTGAGCGGCAGCGGCGGCAACGTCAACCTGGAGCCGGTCCGCTCGACCAATCTCGATGTGGGCGCCGAATGGTATTTCGCCCCCAAGGCATTGCTCTCGGCCGGCCTGTTCTACATGGACCTGCGCTCGATCGTGGCGCAGGGCACCTCCAACGGCACCTATTACAACAACAAGCGGGGCACCCGCACGGTGTACCAGATCACCTCGCCCTACAACACCACCGGCAAGAACAAGGGCGTGGAATTGAGCTGGCAGCAGCCCATCGCGGGCGACTTCGGCGCCCTCGTCAACTACACCTACGCCGACGGCAAACTCGACGATGGCAGCGAACTGCTGAACTCGTCGAAGGACACGTACAACCTCACCGGTTACTACGAGAACGCCCGCTTCAGCGCGCGCCTGGCCTACAACTACCGCTCGGCCTATAAAGCCGGGGTCGACCGCGGCGCCAGCCAGCACGTCGACAGCATGCCGTCGCTGGCGGCGTCGTTCAACGTCAAGCTGACCGAGCAGCTCACGCTCACCTTCGATGCGCTCAATCTGACCAATGAAACCATCAAGATGTACGCCGAGAACAAGGACCGTCCGCGCGCCTTTTACTCGAACGGCCGCACCTTCTACGTGGGCTTGCGCGCCAAGCTGTAAGGCTGCCAGGCAGCTAAGCAGTCAAGTATTCCAGTAGTGCTTGGGGCAAGGCCGCAGCTGGCCTTGCCCATTTTTTTGCCGGCACGCCATCGCACCCCGTGCCGTCGCGCGGCCTCGCGCCCGCCAAGGATCACCATGCCCCATCCTGTTTCACCCGTTTCCGTCCCCGCCAGCGCGCCGATTACGCTGACCTGGGCCTGCCTGTCGAACTTCGACCGCAGCAATGCCTTCACGGCGCGCCTGACCCTGCGCAACCGTTCGGCGTATCCGATCGCCCCCGGCTGGTCGATCTGTTTCAACACCTGTCGCAAGGCCATCCCCGGCTCGGTCGGGGGCGGCTATGCGATCGACCACGTCAACGGCGATCTGTTTCGCCTGAGCGCGCCGGGCGCGGCGGCGTGGCCGGCCGGCGTCACCCTGACGGTCGATTACCAGGCGCAGTTCTGGGCCATCAGCGTCACCGACGCCCCGCTGGGCTTTTACATCGTCGCCGCCGACGGCGCCGTCGCCGACCTGGGCGATCCCGCCATCGCCCCCTTCACCACGCCGCAGCAACGCCACCGGGGCGTGGCCGACCAGGCACCGGCGCTCGACGCCGCCGGCCGCTATCGCGACAACGCCAGCCTGGTCACGCTGCCTGCGGCGCAGGTGGGGCGGCTGACCCCGACCCCGGTCGCCGCCAGCTTCGGCGCGCAGCGCGCCACCCTGAGCCGGCACACCTCGATCGTTTTTTCGGACGGCTTGCGCGGCGAGGCGGCGCTGCTGCGCGCCATCCTCGACGCCTTGCCAGCCAGTCCCGCGCCAGCGAGCGTGGTCCGCATCGTGCTCGATATCGACATCGATATCGAGCACGCTGCAGTGGCGCCGCAGGAAGCCTATCGCCTCGACATCGCCCTCGACGCCATCGGCATCCGTGGCGGTGGCGCCCACGGCGTCTTCAATGGCATCCAGAGCCTGCGCCAGCTGCTCGACGGCGCCAGCGTGCCGACCGGGCAGGTGCAGGACGCCCCCCGCTTCGCCTACCGCGGCATGATGCTCGACGTCGCCCGCCATTTCGCCAGCGTGGCAACGGTGCTGCGCCTGCTCGACTGCATGGCGCTGTATAAACTCAATCGCTTTCACTTTCACCTGACCGACGACGAGGGCTGGCGCTTTTTCGTGCCGGCGCTGCCGGAACTGACCGAGGTGGGCGCCCGCCGCGGCGTGGCGCCCGATGGTGCGCCATGCCTGCCGCCGTCGTTCGGCTCGGGCGCCGATGTCGCTGCGTCGGCCGGCACGGGTTTCTACAGCGCCGCCGAGCTCATCGCCATCGTCCGCTACGCCCATGCGCTTCACATCGAAGTGATCCCCGAGTTCAATGTGCCCGGCCACGCGCGCGCCGCCATCGTCGCCATGCGCGCGCGCCACGACCGCCTGCGCGCTGGCGGCGACATCGAAGGCGCCGAACGGTATCTGCTCGACGACGGCGCCGATGCCTCCGTGTATGAGTCGGTGCAGCTGTGGCATGACAATGTCGTGTGCATCGCGCTGCCCTCGGCCGAGCGCTTCTTCGACACCGTCGTCGCCGCGCTGGTGGCGCTGTTCGAGGCCGCCGGCGTGCCGCTGCGCACGGTGCACACGGGCGGCGACGAAGTGCCGGCCGGCGCCTGGGCCGGTTCGCCCCTGTGCCAGGCCTTGATGCGCCAGCGCGGCTGGACCACGCTGGCGCAGTTGCGCGGCGATTTTGCCGCCCGCTGCCACGCCATCCTGGCCCGCCACGGCATCACCTACGGCGGCTGGGAAGAGAGCGCGCTCGAGCACGCGTTGGTCGATGGCCACAGCCGCTCGCTGCCCGCCCGCCGTTTCGCCGGCGCCGGCTTTCAGGTCTACGCCTGGAACAACGCCTGGGGCTGGGGCCAGGAAGATGTCGCCTACCGCCTGGCCAATGCCGGCTACCAGGTGGTGCTGGCCAATGCCGCCAACCTGTATTTCGACCTGGCGTACGCCAAGGATGGCGAGGAACCCGGTTACTACTGGGCCGGCTTTGTCGACACCCGCGACGCCTTCACCTTTTGTCCGCTCGACGCCGGCGCCAGCGCGGGCAGCACGCCGATGGGCGGTGCGGTCGCCGCCACCACGCTGGCCGCCATGGCGCCGCTCGATGCCGGCGGGCGCACCCGCATCGCCGGGCTGCAGGGGCAGTTATGGGGCGAGAACGCCAACTCCCGCCAGCGCATCGAATACCTGGCCGCGCCGCGCCTGATCGCGCTGGCCGAACGGGCCTGGGCGCCCGATCCCGGCTGGTCGTCGATCGATGTGCCCGCCGAACGGACGCGCGCCGTCGCCAGCGCCTGGAACGAGTTCGCCAACCGGCTGGGCCAGCGCGTGCTGCCGCGGCTCGACGCCACCCTTGCGTTCGGCTACCGCCTGCCGCCGCCGGGCGTGCGCATCGAGCGCACGGGCGGGCAGTGCAGCGTCGCCGCCAACGTCGCCTTGCCGGGGCTGGCGCTGCATTACACTGTCGACGGCAGCGTGCCCAACGTCGCCAGCGCGCGCTACGACGGCGCACTGGCGCTGGCGCCCGGCGCCGCCGCCATTCTTACGATCGCCTCCTTCGACACGGGCGGCCGCGCCAGCCGCCTCGTTACCATCGACCTGAAAGCTGCCGCTGATGAACAAGCCTGAACCGATGCTGTCCGCGCCTGCCGTGCGCCACCCGCTGGCCTGGGTGCCCACCTTGTACCTGGCCCAGGGCCTGCCGTTCTACGCGGTGGCGCTGGTGGCCGGGCTGATGTTCAAGAGCATGGGCGTGGCCAACGACGCCATCGCCCACTGGACCGGTGTATTGGGACTGGCGTGGGTCTTCAAGGCCTTGTGGAGCCCCTTCCTGGAACTGGCGCGCAGCAAGAAAGCGGTCGTCGTGCTGTTCCAGTTGACGGGCGGGGTGGCGCTGGCGGGGGTGGCGCTGGCCTTGCAACTGCCCGGCTGGTTCGCCGCCAGCCTGGCCCTGCTCGCGGTGGTGGCGCTGGCCTCTAGCACCCACGACATCGCCGCCGATGGCTTGTACATCGCCAGCCTGTCAGCGCGCCAGCAGGCCGCTTACGCCGGCTGGCAGGGGGCCTTCTTCAATGGCGCCAAGTTCCTCTCGCTCGGCGGCCTGGTGATCCTGGCCGGCATGCTCGAGCCGCGCATCGGCGTGGCGCCCGCCTGGTCGCTCATTTTCGGCCTGCTGGGCGCGGCGCTGGCGGCGCTGGCCGCCTATCACCTGTGGGCGCTGCCGGGGACGGCCCATGGCGGCGCGCTGGCCGCGCCCTCGGCGCGCGCCGTCGCCGCCACCCTGGTCGACGTCATCCGCGCCTTCTTCGCCAAGCCGGGCATCTGGCTGGCGATCCTGTTCATCATCCTGTTTCGCGCCGGCGAAGGGCAGATCCAGACCATCGGTCCGCTGTTCCTGCGCGACGCCCGCGCGCTCGGCGGGCTGGGCTTGTCGACCGCCGAAGTGGGGGCCGTCTATGGCACCGCCGGCACGCTGGCGTTTCTGGCCGGCAGTATCGGCGGCGGCTACTTCACGGCCAGGCTGGGGCTGCGGCGCGCCATGCCGTGGCTGATCCTGGCGATGAACCTGCCCAACCTGGTGTTCTGGTACCTGAGCGCGGTGCAGCCGAGCTCGCTGGCGCTGGTCGCGGCGGCGCTGGGCGTGGAGATGTTCGGCTACGGTTTTGGGTTTGTCGGCGTGATCCTGTTCATCATGCAGGTCGTCGCCAGCGGCAAATACCAGACCGCCCACTACGCGCTGGGCACCGGCTTCATGCAACTGGGCTTCGTGCTGTTCAAATTCATCAGTGGCGACATCCAGCAGGCGCTGGGCTACCGCCACTTTTTTGTGTGGGTGATGGTGGCCGCCATTCCCGTGCTGGTGCTGTCGCGGCGCATGTGCTTCGATGGCGCGCCGGCGCCGTCAGCGGGGGCGGGCCATGCGAAATAGCTGCGCGGGGCCGATCGAAAAATAATCGGCCGGGCCGCCGCCGCGCAGCACGTGGCCGGCGCTGGCGGTGTCGTAGACGCCGTCCTTGAGCAGCGCGCGGTCGATGTGCACGCCCACCACTTCGCCCAGCACCAGCCAGGTCGGCACGGTTTCGCCATCGGCCCGTTGCAGCTGCACGATCTGGGTGGTGCGGCACTCGAACGCGACGGGGCTGTCGGCCACCAACGGCGCCTTGATCAGCCGCGCCTCGGCCATGCTCAGGCCGGCCAGCTCGAATTCGCTGACCTCGGGCGGCACCGCCGCGCACGTCAGGTTCATCTGCTCGGCCAGCGGCCGGGTCACCAGGTTCCAGGCGAATTCGCCCGTCTCTTCGATATTGCGCAGCGAATCCTTGTAGCCGATGCTGGCGAAACCGACGATGGGCGGGATGTAGTTAAAGACGTTGAAAAAGCTGTACGGCGCCAGGTTCGGCTGGCCGGCGCCGTTGCGGGTGGAAATCCAGCCGATCGGGCGCGGCCCGACGATGGCGTTGAACGGGTCGTGCGGCAGGCCGTGGCCGGCGCGCGGTTCATAGAAATGGCTGGGACCGGGCATGCGGACTCCTCGAGGGTAAAACGCTACGATACCCGATCAGCGCTTCTTGACGGGCAGCGCCAGCCAGCCCTGCCACTGGCCGGCGCTGTCGCGTTCGACCTTCTGGATGTGGGGGCGGGTGCTGTCGAGGCGCCACACGGCCTGCTGTTCGAGCCAGTCTTCGTAGATCGAGCGAAAGCGCGGCCACTCGCGGTGAAAATCGAGGATCGCGTAGTCGCCGGCGGGCAGCACGCGCAGGCCCAGGTTGGGATCGGCCACGTCGATGCCGGCCACGCCGAAGTCGTAACAGTATTCGCGCTCGCCCGTAAAACCCGGGTCTTCGTCGAACACGCCGTAGAAGGCGGTGTCGGCGGGCGCGCCGTCGCTGCTCGCGCGGTCGCCGATGAAGACGTTGCAGGCGATCGACAGGGCGGCGCCCGACTGGCCGAAAAAACGCTGGTAGCGCAGCCTGACGGCGGGCAGGGCGCGCACGCGGATGCGGGCGGCCACGCTGCCCGGTGGCGGCGCGCAGTAGGGCGCCAGGATGACGTCGAGATTGTCCGCTTCGGCGACAAAAAAACTGACGTCGCTTTCGCGCCCCACCTGCTGGTCCATGTAGGCACGCCAGTCGCCGTCGCGCCAGGCCTTGGCCGACATGGCGAACTGCTGCTTGAAGGCCTTGGCGAAGGCGGCGTTGGAGGGGAAGCCGCAATCCTGGGCGATGCGCACGACGGCCACGTCGGGCTCATGGCGCAGCAGGTGGGCGGCGCGGCGCAGGCGGCGCTTGCGCTGGTACTCGACGGCCGAAAAGCCCGTCAGCTCGCGGAAGATGCGGTCAAAATGGAACGAGGAATAACTGGCCGAGGCGGCCAGGCTTTCCAGCGCCAGCGGGTCGCCCACCGAATCGAGCATCAGGTCCATCACTTCGCACAGGCGCGACAGGCGCGAGGTGGGCTTCACGGCGCCCTGCACATCGGGCGCGTCACAGGCATCGGGTCAGGCAGGCGGAAATACGGCATCGAAGGCATCGGTAAGCAAGTTGCGGCAATTATGGCGCAAACAGCGTGTATTAGCGACTGTCGCGAGGCCGGCGCCCCCTGGCCGTTGGGAATATCCCACGCGGTGCGCCAAGGCGCCGGCAAAGCGGGGCGAAATGGCCATGCCAGCTGCATGGACAGGCAGAAGGACCGGCAGAAAGCCGGCGCGTGGCAGGCGGATTTGCTATGCTGTCGGCTGCCCACGGGGGCGTCTTATTGGAGCAGAACATGGTGTCCTTGCACGAGCAGTTACTCAAAGCCGGTCTGGTGGATAAAAACAAGGTCAAGCAGGCCGCGCACAAGCAGCAGCAGCAAAAAAAGGTCGAGCGTCGCAGCGGCCTGGAAAGCGTCGACGAGGCGCGCGCCGCCGCGCTCGAACTGCAGCGCAAGAACGCCGACAAGGCGCGCGAAGCGAATGCCGCGCGCGACGCGGCCGCCAACCAGAAAGCCATCGTGGCGCAGATCGCCCAGATGCTGGCCAAAAACCGCCAGTCCAAGGGCAATGGCGACATCGCCTACAACTTCACCCACGGCAGCAAGATCGAGCGGATTTACGTGTCGGCGGCCGTGCGCGACCACTTGACGGCCGGCCGCCTGGTCATCGTGGTGCTCAATGGCGTCGTCGAACTGGTGCCGCGGGTGATCGCTGAAAAAATCGCCGAGCGCGATGGGGCGCTGGTGGTGCGGGTTAACAAGCCGACGGCGCAAGTGGACGAAGATGATCCGTATGCGGCTTTCCAGATCCCCGACGATTTGATGTGGTGATTTGATGTGGTGATTTGATGTGGTGATTTGATGTGGTAATTGCCGCACGCGTGTGCTGCATAAAAAAAGCCGGCCAGGTTGATTCCCTGGCCGGCTTTTTTTGGGGGGTTTTCTCAGCGGTGTTAGCGTGTCGCTGCCGCACCGCTGGCCGCCGCGGCCACTGGCGCGATCGCCGTTTCACCCATCACGATTTGCATCAAGGCCGGGTAATCATAAGCGGCGCCGGAAGCGGCATCGACACCGGCACCGATAAACCCGCCAAATAGAATGTTTCCGGCCATCATGCCCTTGGTGGAGGACTTGACCGTGGCCAGGCCTGCCGGGATGCCGGTTTTTTCGCACTTGATATTCAGGTCGCCATAGGCGCGGTGGATGGTGACGGTACCGGGCGTGGTGACGTAATACACCCCCTTGTCATTTTCCAGCTTGCAGGTGGCGCCGGCCAGCGGCGCGGCAGCATGCATCGTTTCCACCGAGATCAGCTGGTTGGTGCCGCTGACAATCGAGGCGCAACCGGTCAGTCCGGCGGTGAGGGCTGCGGCGGTGACAATGGCGATCGACTTTGCTGTGCTGCGAAGATTCATCTCGGTATTCCTCTTGTTATTGCCCATGGCTGGGCCGTGTCGTGTGGAATGCCTTTATACAAGTTTCATTTACAATTAGCAATAAAATATGCTTACTTTTTTAAAAACATGGGGTGGCCGATTCTTTTGTTGGTTCATTACCACGGGTAAATATATTCGATGGCAAGAAGTGGCGACATGTTGTACATACTGGCGCCCCGGAACGGTGCAGTAGCGCACGGAACGCGGCCATGTTTTCCGGCATTGTTGCTACACATATTTCAACACGCACAAAAGGAGACACACCATGGGTAAATATTTTCTGGCCTGGATACTGGGCGTACCGGCCATCGTGCTGGCGATCGTCTACTTATTCTTTAACTGATGCGTTGTTGCGGGGCCAGCGCGAACCGGTACAGGTTCTAACGGGAGATGGTGGCTTTTTCGTAGAAGCGAAAGCCGACGGCGCGCAGGGTGCTGATCGGCAGTGGCTGGGCGCCGGCCTGCTGCACCTTGCGGCGCAGTCGCCGTATCTGGGTGTCGAGGCGGCGCTGGTCGTAGTCGAGGAAATCTTCGCCCAGTGCTTCGACAATGGCGCGGCGGGTGATGACGCCATCGGTGCTCATGATTACCAGCAGTACCGCATGGTCCTGGGCAGACAGCGTAATGCGCACGCCATCGGGCGTGAACAGCATGCGGGGCGAGGCCGACAGGCGCCAGCAGGGCAGGGCTAATGGCAACAACTGGCGCACCACCAGTGCGTTGTCGTCCGTGTGGCGCTGGGTGATGTCGCGCGCCACCGCGACCCGCACCTGGTGCTCTTCTGACCAGGCCGCCGACCAGCTGATGGACACGGTGTCGCCATCCTTGCGCACGTAGCGGTTTTCAAAATAGCTTTGCAGGTAGCCGTCCATCACGCGTGCGATCGATTGCAAGGTGCGCTCGAGGTCGTCGGGATGGACCAGGTCGAGCATGTTCTTGCCGATCATTTCGGCCGGGGTGTAGCCAAAAATCCGTTCGCAGGCGCCACTGATGTTGACGACATTGCCGTTGGCATCGACGACACAAATCGCGTCCAGTAACAAATCCTTGTATCCCTCGGGCGGCAGGCCTGCCGGCGCCGCCGTATCGTGCTGTTTCAAACCGTCGCGCTCCAGATTTCATTCCGCCAACAAGGGCGTGCGGCCCCTATCATAATGCAGCGGAGGAAATTTGCAGGGAGACCAGCCCGTATCGTCCGGTGTGTCGCCGAGACCAGGCGTGCCGGCCGGTGATCAGGCCAACAGCTTGAGTAATGCCTTGGCGCCCGCTTCCGACGAGGCCGGATTCTGGCCGGTGATCAACAGCCCGTCTGTGAGCACATACGAGGCCCAGTCGGCGCCTTTCGAGTACACGCCGCCGTTTTCCTTGAGCATGTCTTCAACGAGGAAGGGCACCACGTCGGTCAGTCCCACGGCGTCCTCTTCCGTGTTGGTAAAACCCGTCACCTGCTTGCCCTTGACCAGCGGCGTGCCGTCGGCGGCCTTGACGTGACGCAGCACGCCCGGTGCGTGGCAGACGGCGGCGACGGGCTTGCCAGCGGCAATCATCGCTTCGATCAGGGCGATCGACGCCTTGTCTTCGGCCAGGTCCCACAGGGGGCCGTGGCCGCCCGGGTAGAACACGGCGTCGAAATCGGCGGCCTTGACGGTGGCCAGCTTAACGGTCGAGGCCAGCGCCGCCTTGGCGGCGGCATCGCCCTTGAAGCGGGTGGTCGCATCGGTCTGCGCATCGGGCTCGTCGCTTTTCGGGTCGAGCGGCGGCTGGCCGCCCAGCGGCGAGGCGAGGGTGAGGGTGGCGCCCGCGTCTTTCAGGGTGTAATACGGCGCGGCAAATTCTTCCAGCCAGAAGCCGGTTTTCTTGCCAGTGTTACCAAGTTGGTCGTGCGAAGTTAATACCATCAATACATTCATGTCAATCTCCTGGTGGGTGTTCAATCTTGGGCGACGCGGATAATTAATTTGCCGAAATTCTTACCTTCGAGCAGGCCACCAAACGCGCGGGGCGCGTGTTCGAGGCCGTCGACGATGTCTTCTCGAAACTTGATCTTGCCGTCCCTGAGCCATGCGCTCATCTGGGCGTGGAATTCGCCAAAGCGGGCGCCATAGTCGTCAAAAATAATAAAACCCTGCATCCGCAGGCGCTTGGTCAGGATGGTGCGAGTCAGCAGGCCCAGGCGATCCGGGCCGTCCGGCAAGGCGGTGGCGTTGTAGTTCGCGATCAGGCCGCACACGGGAACGCGGGCCTTGGTGTTAAGCAGCGGCAGCACGGCGTCGAACACGGCGCCGCCCACGTTTTCAAAATACACATCGATACCGGCGGGGCAGGCCGCGCGCAGTTGCTCGGCAAAATCGGCCGCGCGGTGGTCGATGCAGGCATCAAAGCCCAGCGTGTCGATGACGTAGCGGCACTTCTCGGCGCCGCCGGCAATGCCGACCGCGCGCGCGCCCTTCAGGCTGGCGATCTGGCCGACCAGCGAGCCGACGGCGCCGCTGGCGGCCGCCACGACCACGGTCTCGCCGGCGGCCGGCTGGCCGATGTCGAGCAAACCCATGTAGGCCGTGAAACCGGGCATGCCCAGCACCCCCAGCGCGCGCGGGGCCAGGCTGACATCGTCGTCGAGTCGACTCAGGCCGGTGCCGTCGGAGAGCGCGTAGTCTTGCCAGCCGCTGTACGAGAGAACCAGCTGGCCGACCGCGAAGTCCGGGTGACGCGACGCTTCGACACGGGCGACGGTGGCCCCCACCATGACGGCGCCGATGGCCACCGGGGCCGCGTAGGACGGCCCATCGCTCAGGCGCCCCCGCATGTACGGATCGAGCGACAGGTAGAGCGTGCGCAGCAGCACCTGGCCCTCTTGCGGCACCGGCACGGCCCCTTCGAGCAGGCTGAAGGTGCTGTCGTCGGGCGCGCCATGGGGGCGCTGGTGTAGCACGATGCTGCGATTGCGGGTAGCGGTCTGGGACATGGTGCGTTTCCTTGCAGGTTTACAGGGCGGTTTCGAGGATCGTGCGGCTCAGTGCGAGGTCGACGTCGCCATGCTCGCCCAGGGCGGTCATGCCATGCGATTCCAACTGGGCAAGGACGGCGGCGACGGCCGGGGCCGCCAGGTCGTAGGCGGACAGGCGGGTGGGAATGCCGACGCTTTCAAAGAAATTGCGGGTGGCCTCGATGGTGGCATCGATCCGCTGTTCCTCGCTGCCGCTGGCAATTCCCCACACGCGCTCGCCATATTGAAGCAGCTTCTGGCGTTTCTTGTCGCGCTGTACATGTAGCAATGCCGGCAACACAATCGCCAGCGTGCGCGCATGGTCGATGTCGTACAGCGCCGTCAGTTCGTGGCCGATCATGTGGGTGGCCCAGTCCTGCGGCACGCCGGCGCCGATCAGGCCGTTCAGGGCCAGGGTGGCAGTCCACATCAGGTTGCTTCGGCTCGTGTAGTCAGCCGTCTCGCCCATCACTTGCGGGGCGATCTCGACCAGCGTCTGCAGCAGGCCCTCGGCGAAACGGTCCTGCGCCAGCGCGTGGACGGGGTAAGTCAAATATTGCTCGACGATATGGACGAAGGCATCGACCAGGCCATTGGCCAGCTGTTTTTGCGGCAGCGAATAGGTCTTGGTGGGGTCGAGCACGGAAAATCGGGGGAACACGTGGGGGCTGCGAAACGGCAGCTTGGTGTGGCTCGCCTTGAGGGTGATGACCGAGCCATTGTTCATTTCGGAACCGGTGGCGGGCAAGGTCAGCACGGTGCCGAAGGGCAGGGCGCTGGTGACGCTGGCGCCACCGGTTTGCAGGATGTTCCACGGATCGCCCTCGTGATGGGCCGCCGCCGCCACGAACTTGGCGCCGTCGATGACCGAGCCGCCGCCGACGGCGAGCAGGAAGTCGAGCTGTTCGCCACGTACCTGGGCCACCGCCCCCATCAGCGTCTCAAAGCTGGGGTTCGGTTCGATGCCGCCGAATTCGTGCACCACGCGCGCCCCCAGCGCCTTGCGCACTTCGGCCAGCGTGCCGGTTTTTTCCGCGCTGGCGCCGCCGAACAGGATCAGCACGCGCGCGTCGTGCGGCACCAATTCGGCCAGGGTGGCGATGGTGTCGGTGCCAAAGACGATACGGGTGGGATTATAAAAGTCAAAATTCAGCATGTGCACTCCAATATTAGACTGGTCGTCTATAACTAAAATTAAAAAAATCGCAAGCAGGGCCGTGCCCTTATTGCACGGGGACTTCGGCCAGGCCCAGCAAGGTGCGGGTGGCGCGGGTGGCGCCGTGCAGGGCGCTGGGCTCGCGCCGCAACTTGGTGAGCAGGGCGGCGCCCAGCCACATTTCGTACAGGGCCAGCGCGCTTTCCTGTGGCAAGACCGCGCTGCGAATGGAGCCGTCGGCGTGGCCGCTGGCAATGCAGTGCGCCAGGCGCTGCACGATGTGATTGGTCCCGCGCAGCAGGGCGCAGCGCATCGCCTCGGACATATCGGCCACTTCGCCGCTCAGCTTGACCACCAGGCACTTGCTGCCCGCGCAAGCGTCGTCCGACAACACCAGCCAGCTATCCCAATAGCGCATCAGGCGCACGGCGGCGCTGCTGCCGTCATCGGCCAGCACGGCGTCGAGTTCGGCCAGGTAGCGGTTGACGTAGTCGTCGAGCATGGCTTCGCCGAACAGTTCCTTCGACTTGAAGTAATGGTAGAACGAGCCCTTGGGCACCCCAGCGGCGGCGAGGATCTCGTTGAGGCCCACGGCGGAGTATCCCTTGCCGGCGATGATGGCCTTGCCGGTGTCGAGGATGTGCTGGCGTACGCTGTGCTGGTCGGTGCTCATGGAAACAAGTATAGCTGAAAATAGACCAGTCGTCTTGTGCGGCTAAAAAAAAGCGGGCGTCCGCAGGCGCCCGCCAGTACCACGGCCCGCTTACGCCAGTTCGGTGACGAACTGCGCGCGTGGGCGGCGCACTTTTTTCAGGTCGACCAGCCAGTCGCCTTCATCGGCGCGATAGCCGAGCGGCAGGATCACCACCGAGCGCAAGTGGCGTTCACCCAGGCCCAGGATTTCGTCCACCTTGGCGGGGTCGAAACCTTCCATCGGCGTGCAGTCGACGTGCTGTTCGGCGGCGGCGATCAGCGCGGTGCCCACGCCGATATAGGCCTGGCGGGCGGCGTGCTGGTAGTTGGTTTCGGCGTCGCGCTGCGGGTAGGTATTGAGCAACTGCTGGCGGTAGGCTTCCCAGCCCGCATTGATCAGGCCACGCTCGGCGTTGACCAGGTCAAACATGGCGTTGATGCGCTCGGCCGTGTAGTTGTCCCATGCGGCAAACACCAGCAGGTGCGAGCATTCGGTCACTTGTGCCTGGTTCCAGGCGACGGCCTGGATCTGTGCGCGCAGCGCGGGGTTGGTCACGAGCAGCAGTTCGTACTGCTGCAGGCCGCTCGAACTGGCCGTCAGGCGCACGGCTTCCAGGATGTGCTCGATCTTGTCTTGCGGCACGATCTTGGCAGGATTCATTTTTTTGGTGGCATAGCGCCAATGCAAGGCTTGCATCAATTCGGACATGGCAATACTTTCTGGTGAGTGAAATAGGGTGCGCCAATTTTAGCTGAGTATGCATTTTTTCGTTGCCGCAAGGCCAGATGGCCCGCGTGGCAGAAAATTGTTGGTATTTGTTGTTAAACTAACATTTAAAATAAGGCAATTGGCGAAAGTCCCGTTGTTTTCATCTTGACTGTCAATGAAACAGGCGGATTCTCAGGCTTGCTCAGTTTGTTTCCTGATTGAAAGCTTTATGATGGCGGCTTATGTACTGCCACTGAGAGTCAATTTGTGAAATCCCTATTTTCTGGCGCGCTGCTGCCAATCGGCATGGCCGTGTGTGGTGCCGCCCTGGCGCAGACGGCGCCCACCGCCGGCTCGCTGACCCAGCAGATCGAACGCGAGCGGCCCCTTGCCACCGCCAGGGTGGCGCCGGACATCCGCGTCGAGCAGGCGGGCGCGCCGGCCATGCCGGCCACGGCCGGGCAAAAAATCGTCGTCAAGGCACTCCGCATCACGGGCGCGCAACTGTTTTCGGAAGCGCAATTGCTGGCCGTGACCGGCTGGCGGGGCGAAACGGCCTTGACCCTGGCCGAACTGCGGGCGATGGCCTCGACGATGTCCGCCTTTTATCGCAAGAATGGTTATTTCCTGGCCCAGGCCTATCTGCCGGCGCAGGATATCCGCGACGGGGTGGTGAGCTTCGCCGTGCTCGAGGGCCGCTACGGCGACGTCAGCCTGCGCAACCAGTCCGCCGTCGACGATGACGTGGCGAAGAAGCTGCTGGTCGGCCTGGCGCGCGGCGACGCCGTCGCCATCGGCCCGCTCGAGAGCCGGGTGCTGCTGCTGGGCGACCTGCCGGGCGTGATCGTCAAATCGACGCTGGTGCCGGGCGCCTCGGTGGGGGCGTCCGACCTGATCGTGGACTTGCTGCCGGGCCCGCGGGTGTCGGGCAGCATCGATGCCGACAACCAGGGCAACCGCTACACGGGCGCCAATCGCCTGGGCGCTTCGCTGCAGATCAACAATCCCAGCGGTGCTGGCGACGTGATCAGCGTGCGCGCCCTGACGTCGGCGGCGGACATGCACTACGGCCGCCTGGCCTACCAGCGGCCACTGGGGCGCGCCACGGCAGGGCTGGCCTATTCGCGCATGGACTACCGGCTGGGCCAGGATTTCGCCAGTTTGCAGGCGAGCGGCGTGGCCACCATTGCCAGCCTGTACGGCAGCTACCCCTTGCTGCGCTCGCGCACGAGCAATCTGACGGCCCAGTTGCACCTGGACGACAAGCGCTTTCGCGACCGCGCCGACGCGGCAGGCACGCGCACGGACAAGGATGCCCGCGTGGCCATCGCCAGTCTGAACGGCGAGGCCCGCGATGAAGGCGGCGCGACCAGCTACACGCTTTCCTGGAACCGCGGCATCGTCGACATCGCCAGCGCGGCGGCGCGGGCGGCCGACGCGGCGACGGTGCGCACCGATGGCCGCTACAACAAGCTGTCGCTGAGCGCGACGCACCTGCAACAACTGAGCGACAGCGTGGCATTGTATGGGGCCGTGAACGGCCAGGTGGCCTCGAAAAACCTCGACGCGGCCGAAAAAATGGGCCTGGGCGGCACAGGCGGCGTGCGCGCCTACCCGTCCGGCGAAGCCTACGGCGATCAAGGCTACGTGCTCAACCTGGAAGCGCGCGCGCTGCTGCCGGTGGTGGCGGGCGTACCGGGCCGCCTCACCGTGATCGGCTTTGTCGATCACGGCAGCGTGATGGCCAACAAGCAGCCTTGGACGAGCGGCAACAACCGCCGCAGCCTGTCCGGCGCCGGGCTGGGCCTGACCTGGGCCGCGTTCGGCCGGCTGGCCCTGAGCGCCAGCATCGCCAGCAAACTGGGCAATTCGCCCGCCACCTCGGCGCCCGACACGGGCCGCCGTATCTGGGTTCAAGCCGTCACGTATTTCTGATCGCGCCATCCTCACCGCCGCCATCGCGGCCGTGAGCGCTCACCCCGACGTCATCGCACCCACCATTTACCAGGACTACCACCATGAACCACATCTACCGCTCGATCTGGAGTGAAAAGACCGGCACCTTCGTCGCCGTTTCGGAAAACACCAACAACGGCGGCAAGAGCGCCACCGGTGGTGGCGGCGTGGTGGTGGGGGCGGGCTTTGTCCTGAAAGCGCTGGCGGCGTCGCTGCTGATGGCCTTCGGCGGGCAGGCGCTCGCCGGGCCCGTCGGTGGCGTGGTGGTGGCCGGCAGCGCCACCATCGGCAGTGGTGCGGGCACCACCACGATCACCCAGGGCAGCCAGAACGTGGCGCTGAACTGGCAAAGTTTTAATATCGCCAAGGGCGAGGCGGTCAATTTCGTGCAGCCCAACAGCCAGGCCGTGGCGCTCAACCGGGTGCTGGGCGCGGACCCGTCGAGCATCCTGGGCAGCCTGTCCGCCAACGGCAAGGTGTTCCTGGTCAACCCGAACGGCATCCTGTTCGGGCGCGGCGCCTCCGTCAACGTGGGCGGGCTGGTGGCGTCGACGCTGAACCTGTCCGACAGCGATTTTCTGGCGGGGCGCTATAAATTTTCCGGCACCAGCAGCGCCGCGGTGCGCAACGAGGGCAGCATCAACGCCGACGGCGGCTACGTGGCGCTGCTGGGCGCGGCCGTGTCGAACCAGGGCACCATCAACGCCCGGCTGGGCACGGTGGCGCTGGCCGCCGGCACGGCCATCACGCTCGACGTGGCCGGCGATGGCCTGATTAACGTGTCGGTCGAGCGCGGCGCCCTCGACGCGCTGGTCGAGAATGGCGGCCTGGTCCAGGCCGATGGCGGCCAGGTGCTGCTGACGGCGCAGGCGGCGGGCGACTTGCTGCACACGGCCGTCAACAACAGCGGCGTGATCCAGGCGCACACCATCGAGGAACACCAGGGCGGCATCCGCCTGCTGGGCGAGAGCGTCATCAACAGCGGCAAGCTCGACGCCAGCGGCGCCGCGGGCACGCAGTCCGCCGGCGGGCGCATCGGCATCGAGGCCGGCTACGCAGCCATCAACACGGGCAGCGTGGACGCCAGCGGCGCGCAAGGGGGCCAGATCAGCGTTGCCGCCCATAACCTGATCGAGGCGGGACAGTACGACGCCAGCGGCACGGCCGCGGGCGGGGGCATCACGCTGGCGGCCGGCAATCATATTGAACAAACCGTCGCCTCGACCCTGAAAGCCGATGGTGGCAGCGGCCTGGGCGGCGCCATCCGCATCGCAGCGGGCCACGACGCCTGGCTGTCCGGCAATGCCTCGGCCAGCGGCATGCGGGGCGGCGCCATTGCCATCACGGCGCCCGACCTGATCGTCTCCGGCGCCAGGCTCGACGCCAGTGGCCAGGCCGGTGGCGGCGTGATCCGCATCGGCGGCGGCTGGCAAGGGGGCGACGCCGACCTGGCCAATGCCGATCGCACCCGGCTGGTTGACACCGCTCTCGATGTCAGCGCCAAAGCCAATGGCAAGGGCGGCACGGCGGTGGTGTGGTCGGAGCAGGAGACGCTGTTTGGCGGCGCCATCAAGGCTACCGGCGGCGCCGTGGGCGGCGACGGCGGCAAGGTCGAAGTTTCCAGCCATGGCCGGCTGGGTTTTGGCGGCAGCGTCGATGCGTCAGCCGCACATGGGACGCAGGGCAGTTTGTTGCTTGACCCGAAGGATATCGAGATTATCAGCGCGCTCTCCGGGACCGCGGTCCTGTCCCTGATTGATCCGACCCCGACCGCTTTGGAAATTTACGGTTCCGGCACCGGCAATCCGCTTGAACTCACTGTCAACGGTGTCGGCATCAATCGAATCGTGATTACCTCGACGACCGACAGCGCTGGCGCGGCGGGCGCTGGCGCCGTGCGCCTGTACAACAGCCAGAACGGCGCCTTGCTCTCGACCCTGACGGGTTCCACCGCCAACGACGCGGTCGGCAATAAGGGCGTTGCATTGCTGGCGAACGGCAATTACGTGGTGCGCTCGAGCACTTGGGACAATGGCAGCGTCGTCAATGCCGGCGCGGTCACCTGGGGCAATGGCCTCACCGGTGTCAGTGGTGTCGTCTCGGCCGCCAACAGCCTGGTCGGTTCTCGCACCAACGACGGTGTCGGCAGCGGCACTTTTGCCGCGCTCACCAATGGCAACTATGTCGTCGCTTCGGAGGCCTGGAATAACGGTGCTGTTGCGAGCGCCGGCGCGGTGACCTGGGGCAATGGCAGCACGGGGACGGTGGGCGCGGTGTCGAGCACCAATAGCCTGGTCGGCAGTACCGCCCTCGACAAGCTTGGCGGCAGCTCTGGTGGCATCACGGCGCTGACCAATGGCAACTATGTGGTGGGTTCGAGTCTATGGGACAACGGTGCCATCGCCAATGCGGGTGCGGCGACCTGGGGCGATGGCAGCGCCGGTGTGAGCGGCGTCGTATCAGCCGCCAACAGCCTGGTGGGTTCCAGCGACACCGAAAATATTGGCGCCACAGGCAGTATTGTAGCGCTGACCAATGGAAATTACGTAGTCAAGTCCAGCAAATGGAGCAACAACGGTGCCCTCGGTGCCGGGGCTGCCACCTGGGGCAACGGCGCCACCGGTGTCAGTGGAGAAATTTCTGCCGCCAACAGTCTGGTTGGCACCACCGCCGGCGACAAAGTTGGCTTGAGCGTCATTTTGTTGTCAAACGGAAATTATTTAGTCGTGTCCTATAACTGGAGCAATGGCACCTTGGGCAATGCCGGGGCTGTAACGTGGGGCAGTGCCAATACTGGCGTCAAGGAGGACGTGTCGGCGACCAACAGCCTGGTCGGCTCCACTTCTGGCGACCAGGTCGGCAGTGGTGGCATTCTGTCGCTCACCAATGGCAATTATGTCGTCGCCTCTCACAGCTGGAGCAATGCTGGCATCAGATATGTGGGAGCGTCGACCTGGGGCAATGGCAGCACCGGTATCAGCGGCACCATCTCGGCCGCCAACAGCCTGGTCGGCACCAAAGGGTCTGACCAACTGGGAAATTCCGGGAACGTGGCGCTTGCCAATGGCAACTATGTCATTGCCTCTGGCCAGTGGGACAACGGCAATGTCGTCGATGCCGGAGCGGTGACATGGGGAAATGGGAGCACGGGCAGCATTGGCATTGTGTCAGCGGCCAACAGCCTGGTCGGTTCGACGGCAAACGATTTTGTCGGCAACGTCACGGCACTGAGCAATGGGAACTACGTGGTGCGAACGGGTAACTGGGACAATGGCAGCGTCGTCAATGCCGGTGCGGTGACTTGGGGCAATGGCGCTACCGGGACCGCTGGCGCGGTGTCGGTCGCCAATAGCCTGGTCGGTTCCACGGCAAGCGATACTGTCGGCAACGGCGGTATAACTGAACTGAGCAATGGCAATTATGTAGTGCGCAGCAACGCCTGGGATGCTGGCAACGTCGTCAATGCCGGCGCTGTGACTTGGGGCAATGGCCTCACGGGCATCAGCGGCGCGGTGACGGCGAGCAATAGCCTGGTCGGTTCCACGACCAGCGACGGGGTCGGCAATGGCAACGTCGCCGTACTCACCAATGGCAATTATGTCGTCAATTCGATAAATTGGAACAATGGGAGCGTCCAAAAGACGGGTGCGGTGACCTGGGGCAATGGCGCCACCGGCACCGTGGGGGTGGTCTCGGCCAGCAACAGCCTGGTCGGCTCCACCACCAATGATATGGTTGGTAGTGGAAACGGGATCTTTGCGCTGAGTAATGGCAATTACGTGGTGCGCACCATCAATTGGAGCAATAATGGTGTCGGCAACGCCGGGGCCGTGACCTGGGGCAATGGCACTGGCGGGACGGTCGGTGCGGTGTCGGCGGCCAACAGCCTGGTGGGCACTGCCGGCAGTGACCTTGTCGGTTCGAGCGGCGTCATTGCGCTGACGAACGGCGACTATGCCGTGCTGTCCTCGGGCTGGCACGGTGTCGGCGCCGCGACCTGGGTCAGCGGCGCCGGCGGGTCCGCTGGTGCGGTGTCGTCGCTCAATAGTCTGGTCGGCCTCACGTCCGGTGACGGTGTCGGCGCCGCTTCTAGCGTCCTGTCCGATGGGCGCTTGCTGGTCAAGTCCACCAATTGGGACGCGCCGGGCCTGCCCAATGCGGGCCGGATCGATATCATTTCCGCCCCCTCCACGGCGGCGATCTCGGAAACCTTCGCCACCACCCCTGCTGCCGGCAGTACCTTGCAGGTGCGCGACCTGACCGCGCTGCTGAACACGGGTACCGCCGTCACCTTGCAGGCCAACAATGACATTACCGTCAGCAATGCGATTATCGCCAACAATGTGGCCGGCGACGGCGGCCACCTGACCCTGCAGGCGGGCCGCTCGATCGTGCTCAATGCCAGCATCAGCACCGACAATGGCAACCTGACGCTGATCGGCAACGATAGCGTGGCCAACGGCGTGGTCGATGCCAATCGCAGCGCGGGAGCGGCGGCCATCACCATGGCCGCCGGCACCAGCATCAATGCCGGCACCGGCAGCGTGGCGCTGACCCTGCGCGATGGCGCCGGGCTTACCAACAGCACCTCGGGCAACATCGGCCTGCGCGACATCAGCGCCGCCACCATCAGTGCCGTCAATGGCGGCGCCAGCGCCGGTTCCGGCATTGTTCTCGACGGCACCCTGAGCGCCAGCGCCACCAGCGGCGCTGGCATCGTCTTGGCAGGCAAGACCTTCACCAACAACACGGGCGCGACCGCCTTGACGAGCGGTGCTGGAAGCGGCTGGTTGATCTGGTCGGGCGACCCGGCGGCCGACACGCGCGGCGGCCTGGCGGCCGATTTCAAACAGTACAACGCCAGCTATGGCAGCACCACCGTGCTGGGCGCCGGCAAAGGTTTCCTGTATTCGCTGGCACCGACCATCACGCCGGGCCTGACCGGCACGGTCAGCAAGACCTATGACGGCATCGATGCCGCCTCGCTGGCGGCGGACAACTACAGCATCAATGGCGCCATCGACGGCGATACCGTCACACTCAACAATCCCGCTTCAGGTGCTTTCGACAACAAGAATGCCGGCAGCGGAAAAATCGTGACGGCCAGCGGCCTGAGTATGGACAGTGCGACCAATGGCGCGGTGACGGTCTACGGCTATCAACTCGCCAGCACCGTCGCCAGTGCCAATATCGGCACCATCAACCAGGCCGACCTGGCGCTGAGCGGCACGCGCGTCTACGACGGCGGCACGGCAGTGACGGGCGCGGTGCTGAGCGCCACCGGCGTGGCCGGTGAAAGCTTCGCCATTGTCGGCACGGGCGACAGCAGCAACCTGGCCACGAAAAATGTGCAAACGGCCAGCCCGCTGGCCAGCGTAACGGGCTTGACGCTGGGCGCCGGCCAGAATGGCGCCCAGTCGGGCAACTACACGGCGCTGAGCACCAGCGGCAGTGCGGTCAGCGTGAGCAAGGCGGACCTGACGCTCGGTACTGGCAATGTCAGCAAGACCTACGACGGCGGCACCACCGCCGCGGGCACGGCTGCCGTCACCGGCGGCACCTTATTTGCTGGCGATACGCTTGTCGGCGGCAGCTTCGCCTTCACCGACAAGAACGCCGGTGCCGGCAACAAGACGGTTTCCACCAGCGCCGTCACCGTCAGCGACGGCAATAGCGGCGGCAACTACAACGTCAGCTACGCCGACAACACCACCAGCACCATCAATCAGGCCGCGCTGACACTGAGCGGCACGCGCGTCTACGACGGCGGCACGGCGGTCGCGGGCGCGGTCCTGAGCGCCACCGGCGTGGCCGGTGAAAGCTTCGCCATGGTCGGCACGGGCGACAGCAGCAACCTGGCCACGAAAAATGTGCAAACGGCCAGTCCGCTGGCGAGCGTAACGGGCTTGACGCTGGGCGCCGGCAACAATGGCGCCCAGTCGGGCAACTACACGGCGCTGAGCACCAGCGGCAGTGCGGTCAGCGTGAGCAAGGCGGACCTGGCGCTCGGTACTGGCAATGTCAGCAAGACCTACGACGGCGGCACCACCGCCGCGGGCACGGCTGCCGTCACCGGCGGCACTTTATTTGCTGGGGATACCCTCATCGGCGGCAGCTTCGCCTTCACCGACAAGAACGCCGGTGCCGGCAACAAGACGGTTTCCACCAGCGCCGTCACCGTCAGCGACGGCAATAGCGGCGGCAACTACAACGTCACCTATACCGACAACACCACCAGCACCATCAATCAGGCCGCGCTGACGCTGAGCGGCACGCGCGTCTACGACGGCGGCACGGCGGTCGCGGGCGCGGTCCTGAGCGCCACCGGCGTGGCCGGTGAGAGCTTCGCCATGGTCGGCACGGGCGACAGCAGCAACCTGGCCACGAAAAATGTGCAAACGGCCAGCCCGCTGGCCAGCGTAACGGGCTTGACGCTGGGCGCCAGCAACAATGGCGCCCAGTCGGGCAACTACACGGCGCTGAGCACCAGCGGCAGTGCGGTCAGCGTGAGCAAGGCGGACCTGGCGCTGGGTACTGGCAATGTCAGCAAGATTTATGACGGCGGCACCACCGCCGCGGGCACGGCTGCCGTCACCGGCGGCACTTTATTTGCTGGGGATACCCTCATCGGCGGCAGCTTCGCCTTCACCGACAAGAACGCCGGTGCCGGCAACAAGACGGTTTCCACCAGCGCCGTCACCGTCAGCGACGGCAATAGCGGCGGCAACTACAACGTCAGCTACGCCGACAACACCACCAGCACCATCAATCAGGCCGCGCTGACACTGAGCGGCACGCGGGTCTACGACGGCGGCACGGCGGTCGCGGGCGCGGTCCTGAGCGCCACCGGCGTGGCCGGTGAAAGCTTCGCCATTGTCGGCACGGGCGACAGCAGCAACCTGGCCACGAAAAATGTGCAAACGGCCAGCCCGCTGGCGAGCGTAACGGGCTTGACGCTGGGCGCCAGCAACAATGGCGCCCAGTCAGGCAACTACACGGCGCTGAGCACCAGCGGCAGTGCGGTCAGCGTGAGCAAGGCGGACCTGGCGCTCGGTACTGGCAATGTCAGCAAGACCTACGACGGCGGCACCACCGCCGCGGGCACGGCCGCCGTCGCCAGCGGCACTTTATTTGCCGGCGATACCCTCAGCGGCGGCAGCTTCGCCTTCACCGACAAGAACGCCGGTGCCGGCAACAAGACGGTTTCCACCAGCGCCGTCACCGTCAGCGACGGCAACGGCGGCGGCAACTACAACGTCAGCTACGCCGACAACACCACCAGCACCATCAATCAGGCCGCGCTGACGCTGAGCGGCACGCGCGTCTACGACGGCGGCACGGCGGTCGCGGGCGCGGTCCTGAGCGCCACCGGCGTGGCCGGTGAAAGCTTCGCCATGGTCGGCACGGGCGACAGCAGCAACCTGGCCACGAAAAATGTGCAAACGGCCAGCCCGCTGGCCAGCGTAACGGGCTTGACGCTGGGCGCCGGCAACAATGGCGCCCTGTTGGGCAACTACACGGCGCTGAGCACCAGCGGCAGTGCGGTCAGCGTGAGCAAGGCGGACCTGACGCTCGGTACTGGCAATGTCAGCAAGACCTACGACGGCGGCACCACCGCCGCGGGCACGGCTGCCGTCGCCGGCGGCACCTTATTTGCCGGCGATACCCTCAGCGGCGGCAGCTTCGGCTTCACCGACAAGAATGCCGGTGCCGGCAACAAGACGGTTTCCACCAGCGCCGTCACCGTCAGCGACGGCAATAGCGGCGGCAACTACACTGTCACGTATGCAGCCAACACGACCAGCACCATCACCAAAGCAGTCTTGACGGCCAGCGCCAGCGCATCGAATAGAACTTACGATGGCAGCACCACCGCCGCCGCGATTCTCGGGATCACGGGCGGCCTGGTGGGCACGGAAACAGTCACCGCCACCGGCGGCGCGACGTTTAACAGCAAGGATGTGTTGACCGCCAATTTGGTGACTATCAACAGCACCGTCCTGGCTGACGGCAGCAACGGCGGCCTGGCCAGCAACTACAGCCTGGCCAGCGGCCAGACGGCGGCCGCGACGATCGCCGCCAAGGCCCTGGCGGCAACGGCTGGCGCATCGAACAAGACTTACGATGGCAGCACCACCGCCGCCGCGATTCTCGGGATCACGGGCGGCCTGGTGGGCACTGAAACAGTCACCGCCACCGGCGGCGCGACGTTCAACAGCAAGGATGTGTTGACCGCCAATTTGGTGACTATCAACAGCACCGTCCTGGCTGACGGCAGCAACGGCGGCCTGGCCAGCAACTACAGCCTGGCCAGCGGCCAGACGGCGGCCGCGACGATCGCCGCCAAGGCCCTGGCGGCAACGGCTGGCGCATCAAACAAGACCTACGATGGCACCACGACCGCCGCAGCGATTCTTGGGATCACGGGTGGCCTGGTGGGCACTGAGACGGTGAGTGCTACCGGCGCGGCTACTTTCAACAGCAAGGATGTCTTGAGCGCGACGCAAGTCACGGTCAACAGCACCATTTTGGCTAACGGCAGCAACGGCGGCCTGGCCAGCAACTACAGTCTGGCCAGCGGCCAGACGGCAGCTGCGACGATCGCCGCCAAAGCCTTGACGGCAACGGCTGGCGCGTCGACCAAGACCTACGATGGCACCACGACCGCCGCAGCAATTCTTGGGATCACGGGTGGCCTGGTGGGCACGGAAACCGTCACTGCTACCGGCGACGCGACGTTCAACAGCAAGGACGTACTGAACGCCAATCGGGTGACTGTCAACGGCACCGTCCTGTCGAACGGCAGCAACGGCGGCCTGGCCAGTAACTACAGCCTGGCCAGCGGCCAGACGGCGGCAGCGACGATTGCCGCCAAAGCATTGACGGCGACGGCTGGCGCATCCAATAAAACCTACGATGGCACCACGACCGCCGCAGCGATTCTGGGCATCACGGGCGGCCTGGTGGGCACTGAGACGGTGAGTGCTACCGGCGCTGCTACTTTCAACAGCAAGGATGTCTTGGGCGCGACGCAAGTCACGGTCAACAGTACCGCGCTGGCCGACGGCAGCAACGGCGGCCTGGCCAGCAACTACAGTCTGGCCAGCGGCCAGACGGCGGCAGCGACGATTGCCGCCAAAGCGCTGACGGCGACAGCAATCGCGTCTAACAAAACCTACGATGGCAATGCAATTGCTATCGCCGGACTGACGGTTGCCAGTGGCCTGGTCGGTACCGAAACAGTCACCGCCACCGGCGCTGCCACGTTCAACAGCAAGGACGTACTGAACGCCAATCGGGTGACTGTCAACGGCACTGTCCTGTCGAACGGCAGCAACGGCGGCCTGGCCAGCAACTACAGCCTGGCCAGCGGCCAGACGGCAGCTGCGACGATCGCCGCCAAAGCATTGACGGCGACAGCTGGCGCGTCGAACAAGACCTACGATGGCACCACGACCGCCGCAGCGATTCTGGGCATCACGGGCGGCCTGGTGGGCACGGAAACCATCACTGCTACCGGCGACGCGACGTTCAACAGCAAGGACGTACTGAACGCCAATCGGGTGACTGTCAACGGCACCGTCCTGTCGAACGGCAGCAACGGCGGCCTGGCCAGTAACTACAGCCTGGCCAGCGGCCAGACGGCGGCAGCAACGATTGCCGCCAAAGCCTTGACGGCAACGGCGGGCGCATCGAACAAGACCTACGACGGTACCACGACCGCCGCAGCGATTCTGGGCATCACGGGCGGCCTGGTGGGCACTGAGACGGTGAGTGCTACCGGCGCTGCTACTTTCAACAGCAAGGATGTCTTGGGCGCGACGCAAGTCACGGTCAACAGTACCGCGCTGGCCGACGGCAGCAACGGCGGCCTGGCCAGCAACTACAGTCTGGCCAGCGGTCAGACGGCAGCAGCGACAATTGCCGCCAAGGCCCTGACGGCGACGGCTGGCGCGTCGAACAAAACCTACGATGGCACCACGACCGCCGCAGCGATTCTGGGCATCACGGGCGGCCTGGTAGCCAATGAAACAGTCACCGCCACCGGCGGCGCGACGTTCAACAGCAAGGACGTACTGAGTGCTAAGCTGGTGACCGTCAACAGCACTGCGCTGGCCGACGGCAGTAACGGCGGCCTGGCCAGCAACTACAGTCTGGCCAGCGGCCAGACGGCGGCAGCGACGATTGCCGCCAAAGCCCTGACGGCGACGGCTGGCGCATCGAACAAGACCTACGATGGCACCACGACCGCCGCAGCGATTCTTGGGATCACGGGTGGCCTGGTGGGCACTGAAACGGTGAGTGCTGCCGGCGCGGCTACTTTCAACAGCAAGGATGTCTTGAGTGCGACGCAAGTGACCGTCAACAGCACCGCGCTGGCCGACGGCAGCAACGGCGGCCTGGCCAGCAACTACAGCCTGGCCAGCGGCCAGACGGCAGCAGCGACAATTGCCGCCAAGGCCCTGACGGCGACGGCTGGCGCGTCGAACAAAACCTACGATGGCACCACGACCGCCGCAGCGATTCTGGGCATCACGGGCGGCCTGGTAGCCAATGAAACAGTCACCGCCACCGGCGGCGCGACGTTCAACAGCAAGGACGTACTGAACGCCAATCTGGTGACTGTCAACGGCACCGCGCTGGCCGACGGCAGCAACGGCGGCCTGGCCAGCAACTACAGCCTGGCCAGCGGTCAGACGGCGGCGGCGACGATTTCCGCCAAGGCCCTGACGGCGACCGCTGGCGCGTCGAACAAAACCTACGATGGCACCACGACCGCCGCAGCGATTCTGGGCATCACGGGCGGCCTGGTGGGCACTGAGACGGTGAGTGCTACCGGTGCGGCTACTTTCAACAGCAAGGATGTCTTGGACGCGACGCAAGTGACCGTGAACAGCACCGCCCTGGCCGACGGCAGCAACGGCGGCCTGGCCAGCAACTACAGCCTGGCCAGCGGTCAGACGGCAGCAGCGACAATTGCCGCCAAGGCCCTGACGGCGACGGCTGGCGCGTCGAACAAATCCTACGATGGCACCACGACCGCCGCAGCGATCCTTGGTATCACGGGCGGCCTGGTAGCCAATGAAACAGTCACCGCCACCGGCGGCGCGACGTTCAACAGCAAGGACGTACTGAGTGCCAAGCTGGTGACCGTCAACAGCACCGCGCTGGCCGACGGCAGCAACGGCGGCCTGGCCAGCAACTACAGCCTGGCCAGCGGCCAGACGGCAGCAGCGACAATTGCCGCCAAGGCCCTGACGGCGACGGCTGGCGCGTCGAACAAAACCTACGATGGCACCACGACCGCCGCAGCGATTCTGGGCATCACGGGCGGCCTGGTAGCCAATGAAACAGTCACCGCCACCGGCGGCGCGACGTTCAACAGCAAGGATGTACTGAGTGCCAAGCTGGTGACCGTCAACAGCACCGCGCTGGCCGACGGCAGCAACGGCGGCCTGGCCAGCAACTACAGCCTGGCCAGCGGTCAGACGGCAGCAGCGACAATTGCCGCCAAGGCCCTGACGGCGACGGCTGGCGCGTCGAACAAATCCTACGATGGCACCACGACCGCCGCAGCGATCCTTGGTATCACGGGCGGCCTGGTAGCCAATGAAACAGTCACCGCCACCGGCGGCTCGACGTTCAACAGCAAGGACGTACTGAGTGCCAAGCTGGTGACCGTCAACAGCACCGCGCTGGCCGACGGCAGCAACGGCGGCCTGGCCAGCAACTACAGCCTGGCCAGCGGCCAGACGGCAGCTGCGACAATTGCCGCCAAGGCCCTGACGGCGACGGCTGGCGCGTCGAACAAAACCTACGATGGCACCACCACCGCCGCTGCGATTCTGGGTATTACGGGCGACCTGGCGGGCACTGAAACGGTGAGCGCCACCGGCTCTGCCACGTTCAACAGCAAGGATGTACTGAACGCCAATCGGGTGACCGTCAACAGCACCGCGCTGGCCGACGGCAGCAACGGCGGCCTGGCCAGCAACTACAGTCTGGCCAGCGGCCAGACGGCGGCAGCGACGATTGCCCCCAAGGCCTTGACCATCA
>NZ_JAFCXL010000006.1:0-67069 GCF_049898325.1 Massilia sp. DWR3-1-1
TTCTTGCGAATCCCCCACTTTCATCCTTAGATCGTATGCGGTATTAGCGTAACTTTCGCTACGTTATCCCCCACTCCAGGGTACGTTCCGATATATTACTCACCCGTTCGCCACTCGCCACCAGGTTGCCCCGTGCTGCCGTTCGACTTGCATGTGTAAGGCATGCCGCCAGCGTTCAATCTGAGCCAGGATCAAACTCTTCAGTTCAATCTCTGTTTGTCGGACCTTTCGGCCCGAATTCGTCCCATTGGTCCGAATTCGCTCACTCAAAATACTGACAGGCCACTTCTTGCGAAGCGCCTATATTTCTTTTTTGTGAACATTTGATAATTTAAGTATTCAAGGACCGAAGTCCTTGGCACTTTCATCAAACGCCCACACTTATCGACTGTTAATTGTTAAAGAACTTTATTCGGTGTTGCTTACTGCGCGGTACGAAGCGTTGTGTTCGTTGCAGCAGAGAGATGAGATTATGTAGGATAAGTCCTGCACTGTCAAGCTCTTTTCACGCAACTGCTGTTGAGGCAGTCCCCGATGAATCGGTCGCAACATGTTGATTTGTTGCAGCTTTTTAACCGGGAGGCGAACTATAGCAAAGACCGCCGGCCCCCGCAAGGGCCGCCGTCCACAATCCGAAACAAGTTGTGGCGGACAGGTAGAATGGCAGCCTCCGCCCCATCTCTTCTGCCCCCATGACCATTACCCTCTCTACCCTCAACGCCCGCTACACCCACGCCTCCCTCGGCTTGCGTTATCTATTGGCGAACATGGCGGAGTTGACGGGGCAGACCCAGATCCAGGAATTCGTCATCGGCGCCAAGACCACTGAAATCGTCGAGCGCCTGCTGGCCAAACAACCGCGCATCATCGGTTTTGGTGTCTATATATGGAACGTCGAGGAAACCACGCGCGTCGTGGCCATGCTCAAGCGGGTGGCGCCGCAGGTAACGGTGGTGCTGGGCGGCCCCGAGGTCTCCCATGAAACGGCGCTGCAGGAGATCGTCAGGCTGGCCGACTACGTGGTGACGGGATGGGGAGAAGTGACCTTCACTGCCCTGTGCCGCCAGATCCTCGACGGCCCGCAGCCTTTGATGAAGGTCCATGCGGGGGTGCAGCCGCCACTGGCCGAACTGCAGCTGCCCTACGCGCTCTATTCCGACCATGACATCGCCCACCGCACCTTGTATGTGGAGGCCTCGCGCGGCTGCCCGTTCAAGTGCGAGTTCTGCCTGTCGGCGCTGGACAAGACCGCATGGCCGTTCGCGCTCGACACCTTCCTCGCGGAGATGGAAGCGCTGCACGCACGCGGGGCGCGGCTGTTCAAGTTCGTCGACCGCACCTTCAATCTGAACATCAAGACCAGCTTGAAGATCATGCAGTTCTTTCTCGATAAGCTGGCAGCGAACCCCGATGATCCCGTCTACGCCCACTTCGAACTGGTGCCGGACCACCTGCCCGACGCGCTCAAGGAGGGCATTGCCAAATTCCCGCCGGGCGCGCTGCAATTTGAAATCGGCATCCAGAGTTTTAATCCGACCGTGCAGGCCTTGGTGAGCCGCCGCCAGGACAACGCCAAGGCGGCCGAGAATATCCGCTGGCTGTGCGAGCATTCGCACGCCCACCTGCACGTCGACCTGATCGCCGGCCTGCCAGGCGAGGACGTGGCCAGCTTCGCCCGCGGCTTCAATCAGCTGGTGGCCTTGCAACCGCACGAAATCCAGTTCGGTATCCTCAAGCGCCTGCGTGGCACGCCCATCATCCGCCACACCGAAACGTTCGGCATGGTGTTCGATCCCTACCCGCCTTACACCATCCTGGCCACCGACAAGATCGATTTCGGCACCATGCTGCGGCTGGTGCGCTTTGCCCGCTACTGGGACCTGGTGGCCAACTCGGGCCGCTTTGGCCACACCATCGGCACCATGCTGGGCGACGCCCCGTTCGAGAACTTCATGGCCTTTAGCGACTGGATGTATGGACAGACCGATGCCACCCACCGCATCGCCCTCGATCGCCTGGCCGCGCTGGTGACGCGCTGGCTGCAGGTGCAGGGCATGGCGCCGGCAGCGGCGGTGGCGCTGGTCGCGCGCGACTACGCCGGCAAGCTCGATGGCGCTGCCAAGGCGGCGGCACCGCAGCGCCAGGCCCGCCACCTGGCCGCCTGAGACGAGCACGCGCCGCACACGACAGAACATCGGTGTAGCAGATGCGGCCAAAGTCTTTTACACTGGCGTAATGCCAATTGAAAATGCGCCAACCCTCGACACCCATGCAAGCGATGCCGGCGCAGCCGATGCCATCGTCGCCGGCGGTATCTGGCAAGTGCACGCGCTGGGCAATCGGCGCACCATCAAGGCGCTCAGCAAGCAGGTGGCCGACCTCAAGGACGCGCCGCGCACCTGGGACCTGTCGCAGGTGGCCAGCATCGACCATATCGGCGCCCAGCTGTTCTGGAACGCCTGGGGCAAGAAGCGCCCCGCCGACCTGATCCTGGCGCCGCGCCAGGAAGAGCTGTTCAAGCGGGTCGAAGAATCGAGCAAGGCCACCGCGCCGCGCAAGGCCGAGCGCATCAACTTCGTGATGAAGCTCGGTGTGCTGATCCTGAGCTTCTTCGAGCACATGCGAGGCTTCATCAAGCTGATCGGCCAGGTGGTGCAGGACATCGGCCGCTTCCTCCGCCATCCCGTCAGCGGCCCATGGCGCGAGATCTCCGCCAATATTTATCATGCGGGCTTCCAGGCGCTGGGCGTCACCGCCCTGGTCGGCTTCCTGATCGGCATCGTGCTCTCTTACCTGTCGGCCCAGCAGCTGCGCATGTTCGGCGGCGATATGTACCTCGTCAATATCCTCGGCATGAGCGTGATCCGCGAGCTCGGCCCCTTGCTGGCGGCGATCCTGGTGGCCGGCCGTTCCGGTTCGTCGATCACCGCGCAACTGGGCGTGATGCGGGTCACCGAGGAACTCGATGCCATGCTGGTGATGGGGATCTCGCACGGTTACCGCCTGATCATGCCGAAAGTGCTGGCCCTGGCCATCTCGATGCCCCTGCTGGTGGTGTGGACCGATTCGATGGCCCTGATCGGCGGCATGATCTCGGCCAAACTCGAACTGGGCCTGTCGGCCCGCTACTTCATTCAAAAGCTGCCCGACGCCGTGCCACTGGCGAACTACAGCATCGGCCTGTTAAAGGGCTGCGTATTCGGCATCCTGATCGCGCTGGTGTCCTGCCATTTCGGCTTGCGCATCAAACCGAACACGGAGAGCCTGGGCGTGGGCACCACCACCTCGGTGGTGACCGCCATTACCGTGGTGATCCTGGCCGACGCCGTGTTTGCCATCATTTTCAACGGCGTGGGGTTCTGATGGCCGACCCCAGCAAAGCCGATCGCGCACCGCCGCGGCTGACCATGATGCCGGTGCAGGACGTCGGCCCGCCCGTGGTGGAGATCGATGGCCTGTGGACCAAGTTCGGCAAAACCGTCGTGCACCAGGACCTCAACCTGGAAATTTACTCGGGCGAGATCCTGTCGATCGTGGGCGGCTCCGGTACCGGCAAGACGGTGCTGCTGCGGCAGATGCTGGGCCTGGAGCGACCCGCGCGCGGCACCGTCAAGGTGTTCGGTGAAGACATCAGCGCGGCCGGCGCCGACCAGCTGCGCCGCATGCGCAATCACTGGGGCATGCTGTTCCAGCAGGGCGCGCTGTATTCGGCCCTGACGGTGTTCGACAATATCGCCCTGCCCATGCGCGAACTGCGGGCGCTGCCCGAGGACGTCATCTACGACGCGGTGCTGCTGAAAATGACCATGGTGGGGCTGGGCATCGAGCACGCCTTTAAAATGCCGGCGGACCTGTCGGGCGGGATGATCAAGCGGGCCGCCCTGGCGCGCGCGCTGGCGCTCGAGCCGCAGCTGCTGTTTCTCGACGAGCCCACCGCCGGCCTCGATCCCGACCTGTCGGACGCCTTCGTCACCCTGATCCAGTCGCTGCACCGCGAACTGGGACTGACGGTGGTGATGGTCACGCACGATCTGGACACGCTGTTCGCGCTGTCGACGCGCATCGCCGTCCTCGCCGAAAAACACGTGATCGCCATCGGCCCCACGCGCGACGTGCTGGCCGTCGACCATCCCTTCATCAAACAATTTTTCCTCGGCGCGCGTGGCCAGCGCGCCCTCGAAGTGCTCGACGAGCACGACGAAGAACTCAAGCAGTACGAGCAGGAGAACGAACAACTGGAGCAGGCGCACCAACAGCAGCAGCAGGAGCGGCAGGAACAGCACGAGCACAATACGCTCGACGAGAGCGCCCAGAAATCGCCTGCGCCGACCAGCCAAGCACCGGAGAATTAATATGGAAAACAGATCGCACGCCCTCATGACCGGCTTCTTCACCATCGCCCTGCTGATCGCAGCGGTGCTGGCGGGGCTGTGGTTCAATCGCGACCGCACCGAACGGGTGCCTTACGTGATCGCCACCACCGAGTCCATTCCCGGCCTGAATCCGCAGGCCGCGGTGCGTTACCGCGGCCTCGAAGTGGGCCGGGTCGACGACATCAATTTCAATCCGGCGGTGGCCGGCCAGATCGTCATTCGGCTGTCGGTCGACCAGGAGACGCCCATCACCACCACCACCTTCGCCACCCTGGGCTACCAGGGCGTGACGGGCATCGCCTTCATCCAGCTCGACGACGAAAAGACCGGCTCGCCCCTGCTCAAGAGCGAAAAGGGGCACCTGGCGGCATTGCCGCTGCGTCCCGGCCTGCTCGACATGCTGGAAAAGCGCGGCCTGGTCATTCTCGACAAGACCAACCAGATCACCACCAAGCTCAACAACTTGATGAGCGACGACAACCAGAAAATCATGATCGGCGCCTTCGACAAGATCGGCAAGACGGCCGAGGCCTACGGGGCCATCCCGAAACAGCTCGAGCCGACCTTGAAACGCCTGCCGGAACTGAGCGCCAAGGCCGAACAAAGCCTGGCTTCGTTCAATGAACTGTCGGGCAGCGCCACCCGCATGAGCAAAAACATCGACCGCCTGGCCACCACCCTGCAGGCGCCAGACGGCCCCATCACCCGGCTGACCGACACCATCGACAAGGTTGGCGGCAACCTGCAGGACGTCACCAGCGACCTCACGCTCGAGACGCTGCCGCACGTGGTGTCCATGACGGACGAAGCGCGCATCTCGCTGCGCGCCGTCAAGCGCACCGCCAATTCGCTGTCGGACCGCCCGCAGGGCCTCATCTTCGGCAATTCCCCGGCCACCCCGGGACCTGGCGAAGCCGGTTTCGTCGCCCCGACCAAATAAGGAGCATCGATGAACCCTGTTTTCCACCGCCTCGCCGGCGCCGCCGCCCTCGCCCTGATCCTGGCCGGCTGCGCCGCGGGCGCCAAGACGAGCAACATCGTCACCTACGATTTCGGCTCTCCCGCGCGGCCCATCGTCGCTTCCGCGGCAGCCGGCGCGATCCCGGCCATCGTCGTCACCGACGTCACCGGCAACGCCGCCTTCGACAGTGAGCGCATGTACTACCGCCTGAACTACGCCGATCCCTTGCAGGCACGCCCGTATGCCAACAGCCGCTGGTCGACCACCCCGCTGCAGCTGCTGACCCAGCGCTTCAAATCGCGCGTGGGCCAGGCGGGCCTCAAGGTGCTGTCGGCCACCGACGCCTCGACCGGCGTGCCGCTGCTGCGCATCGACGTCGATGACTTTACCCATACCTTCGACAGCACCAGCGCCAGCTACGGCGAGGTGGTGCTGCGCGCGTCGCTGTTCAATGGCCGCATCCTCACCGACCAGCGCACCTTCACGCGCAAGGTGACGGCCCTGACGGCCGACGCCGGTGGCGGCGCGCGCGCGCTGGCCGAAGCGACCGACGCCGTTGCAGCCGACATGATCGGCTGGCTGGGGACGGCGCAGCAGCGCAAGCAGTGACGCCTGCAATGGACCAGGCCGATGGGGCTGAAGGGCTGGAAGCGGCGCCCGCGCCGCCGTCGGCGCGCGAGCGCCGCAAGGGCTCGCCGATCGCCCGCGCCGCCCTGCTGGCCTACCTGCTGCTGATCGTCTACGCCAGCTGGTTTCCGTTCACCGGCTGGCGCAGCACGGGGCTGTCGCCATTCGCCTATCTGACCCTGGTGCCGCCGCGCTACTGGACGGCGTTCGACGTGGGCGTCAATATCGTCGGCTACATCCCGCTGGGCATGCTGATCGTGCCGTCGCTCAACCCGCGCCTGCGTGGCATGTGGGCCGTGCTCGTCACGGCCGTGCTGGGCGTGCTGGTGTCGGGCACCATGGAAGCGGTGCAGACCTATCTGCCCAGCCGGGTGCCTTCCAACCTCGACATCCTGACCAACTCGCTGGGCTGCTTCATCGGCGCCTTCATCGGCGCCGCCGGCGCCCGCAAGTACCTCAACCAGAGCCGCATGCTCAAGATCCGCGAGGCCTGGTTCGCCCAGCACGCCAGCCAGGGCCTGGTGCTGGTGGCGCTGTGGCCGCTGGCCCAGGTGTACCCGCAAAACTACCTGTTCGGCAACGGCCAGGTGCTGCCGATCCTGTCCGAGTGGCTCTCCGACTGGCTCGAGCGCGATATCGACCTGGTGGCCCTGCTGCATCCCGGTGCGGCCATGACGGTGGAGCAGTACTGGCTGTCGGAAACCATCATCACCGCCTGCGGCATGGCCGGCGCCGTGCTGATGATGATGTGCCTGCTGCGCCCGGGCGCCCCACGCATGCTGCTGATGCTGCTCACGCTGGCGGCGGCGCTGGTGCTAAAAACCCTGGCCAGCTCGCTGCTGTTTACCCCCGACAATGCCTACGTGTGGATCACCCCGGGCGCCCAGGGCGGCCTGCTGATCGGCGCGATTTTACTGGCCGGCCTGGCCTTCGCGCCGCAGGTGGCGCAGCGCCGGCTGGCCATCGTGACGATTCTGCTCAGCCTGGTGGTGGTCAACGCGATTCCCGCCAACCCGTATTTTGTGTCGACCCTGCAAGGCTGGGTGCAAGGAAAATTCCTCAACTTTAATGGGGCGGCGCAGTTTCTGTCGCTGCTGTGGCCGTTTATTGCCCTATGGTATTTGCTGCTGCCGTCCCATCAACTCAATCGGCAGTAGCGGGTATCATGAGCGCATTCCCGCTTGCCGAACGATCACAGAGAGCCATCATATGAGCGATACCATGAGCGAAAAACCGTATTTTGAAAAACACGTGTTCTTCTGCACCAATGCCCGTGAAGACGGCCGCCAGTCCTGCGGCCACCAGGGCGCCGTCGCGGCCCAAAGGCACTGCAAATCGCGCGTCAAGCAACTGGGCTTGAATGGCCACGGCAAGATCCGCGTCAACCAGGCCGGCTGCCTCGACCGCTGCGAAGAAGGCCCGGTGCTGGTGATTTATCCCGAGGGCACCTGGTACACCTATGTCGACAACAGCGACATCGACGACATCGTCGACAGCCATCTGGCCGGTGGCGTGGTCGTCGAACGCCTCAAAATCTGACCATCATTTCACTCCCATGAGCAAACAAACCGAACGATTCTCACTCGCCGGCCACGCCGGCAACATGGAATGCGTGATCGACTATCCCGACGTCGAGCTGTACCCCGTGCCGCGTGGCATCGCCCTGGTGGCCCATCCCCACCCCCTGTACGGCGGCACCATGGACAACAAGGTGGCCCATGCCCTGGCGCGCACCTTTGTCGGCATCGGCTACCTCGCCGTGCGTTTCAATTTCCGCGGCGTGGGCGCCTCGGAAGGGGTGCATGACAATGGCCACGGCGAAACGGACGACATGGCATTGATGTACGCGCACATCACCGCAAAGTTCCCCGGCCTGCCCGTGGCGCTGGCGGGCTTTTCCTTCGGCACCTTCGTGCAATCGCAATTCCAGCAGCGCCTGATCGCCGCCGGCACGCCGGCCGAGCGCCTGGTGCTGGTCGGCGCCGCCGCCGGCAAATGGGCGATGGCCGACGTGCCGGCCGACACCATCCTGATTCACGGTGAAACGGATGACACCATTCCCCTCACCGACGTGCTCGACTGGGCGCGCCCGCAGGACATTCCCGTCATCGTCATTCCTGGCGCCGACCACTTTTTCCACCGCAAACTCGGTCATATCAAGACCCTGGTGACCCAGATGTGGCGGCGTGATTAACCGTGCGCCAGCCCGGTCACCGTCTATAATTGACGTTCTTTTTTAGCGGCAATGTCTGAACGACATTGCCTGCATTGTTCACCTCATACCTGGTCATTCCCATGAAAAAATTACTTGCGGCCCTGGCCGCCAGTCTCGCGCTGATGAGCGCGGCTGTTGCACAAACCTTGCCGCCCCCGACCATTGCTGCGAAGTCGTGGATCCTGCTCGACTCCACCAGCGGCCAGGTGATTGCCGCGCAAGACCAGAATGCGCGCATCGAACCGGCATCGCTGACCAAGGTCATGACGGCCTACGTGACGTTCCAGGCGCTGCGCGACAAAAAGATCGACATCAACCAGATGGTCAATGTGTCGGTGCGGGCCTGGAAAGTCGACGCCAGCAGTTCCAAGATGTTCATCGACCCCGCCACCCCCGTCAAAATCAATGATTTGCTGTACGGCCTGATGGTGCAGTCCGGTAACGATGCCGCCGTCGCCCTGGCCGAAGCGGTCGCCGGCGACGAAGCGGCCTTCGTCGAACTGATGAACCGCGAAGCGCAGCGCATGGGCATGAAAGACTCCCATTTCGCCAATCCGCATGGCTTGCCCAGCGCCGACAATTACTCGACGGCCCAGGACCTGTCGATCCTGGCCGCCCGCGTGATCCGCGATTTCCCCGAGTTTTACAAGATCGACTCCGTCAAGAGTTTTACTTATAACAAGATCACCCAGCCCAACCGCAACCGCCTGCTGTGGCTCGACCCCACCGTCGACGGCATGAAGACGGGCCACACGGAAGCCGCCGGCTTTTGCATGATTGCCTCGGCACGCCGCCCCAACGGCACCCAGGGCGAACGCCGCCTGATTTCGGTGGTGCTGGGCACCACGTCCGATTCGGCGCGCACGCAGGAAAGCCAGAAGCTGCTCAACTGGGGCTTCCAGAATTTTGACACCGTCAAGCTGTACGCCAAGGGGCAAGCCATCCAGACGCCCGAAGTATGGAAAGGTTCCAAGGGGACCGTCAAAATCGGCTTTGCCAATGACGTGCTGGTGACGGTGCCGAAAGGGGTGGCCGGCAAAATGAAACCTGTGCTCGAGCGCAAGGATCCGCTGGTCGCGCCGCTGCCCCTGAACGGCAAGGTGGGCACGCTGAAAATGATGGTCGACGGCAAGGCGATCCTGGAACTGCCCGTGGTGGCGCTGGAAGAAGTGCCGCAGGCGTCGATCTTCGGCCGCGCCTGGGATTCGCTGCGCTTGATGTTCAAATAAGGCGCGCAATGGCTGACACACAGCATCAGGCAAGCACCACGGACGCGCTACGCCTGTCCCCCATCGTCGCCGGCATGTGGCGCATGGATGAATGGGACATGTCGGTCGAGCAAAGGATCAGCTTCATCGAGCAGTGCCTGGCGCTGGGCGTGACCAGTTTCGACCATGCCGACATCTACGGCGGCTACGGTGTCGAGGCACTGTTCGGCGAGGCCCTGCGGGCGCGCCCGGACTTGCGCCAGCGCATGCAGATCATCAGCAAGTGCGGCATCAAGCTGGTCGCGCCGCAACGCCCCGCGCACACCATCCAGCATTACGACACCAGCGCCGCGCACATCATCGCCTCGGCCGAGCATTCGCTGCGCCAGTTGCACACCGACCACCTCGACCTGCTGCTGATCCACCGCCCCGATCCCCTGATGGACTTCGACGAGATCGCCGAAGCGTTTACGACCTTGATCGCGGCGGGCAAAGTGCGCCATGTGGGCGTGTCCAATTTCAGCCGGCACCAGTTCGACAGCTTGCACCGGCGCGTGCCACTGGCCACCAACCAGGTGGAATTTTCCCCCTTGCACCTGGCGCCCCTGTTCGACGAAGTCTTCGATGGCCTGCAAGACCACGGCATTGCTCCCATGATCTGGTCGCCGCTGGCGGGTGGACGCTTGTTCACCGGCAGCGATGCGCTCACGCAAAACTTGCGATCGGTGATACAGGGCATTGCCGACGAGCTTGAGCAACCGTTCGTCAGCGTGGTCTTTGCGTGGATCATGCGCCTGCCCTGCCAGCCGGTGCCACTCACGGGCAGCGGGCGCATCGCCGCCATCGAGCAGGCCGTGCGGGGCGCCAACATTCGCCTCAGTCGGCCGCACTGGTTCGCCATCCTGCGGGCGGCGCGGGCGCACGAGGTCGCCTGAGCGCAGCCATGGCCGACAGCCCCCTCCACATCGTCGATGGCAGCGCCCTGAGCGGCGCGCAAAAGAAGGATCTATTGAACCGGCTGGCGCGCATCGAGGGCCAGTTGCGGGGGGTGCAAAAGCTGATCGCCCTGGCGGCGGTGCCGGGCGACTGCGACGGGGTCGCCCAGCAGATGGCGGCGGCGCGCAAGGCGCTCGATCGCTCGTTCGTGCAACTGCTCACCAGCAGCATGCTCAACCAGAGCAACAATGCGGCCACGCTGGAAGACGCGCAGGCCAGTGCCGCCAGGCTGGCGGCGATGCTCGACAAGTTTGCCTGAAGCCTGCGGGTCAGTCCGTAAACACTTCGGGCGGCGGGATCCTGGTCCAGCCCTGCAGCCAGGCGATATTGAGCAGCAAGGTCGCGCTCACATAGACCACGAAAAACAAGACAAAATACCGCGTCTGCAACCACGCCAGCAAGCCCAGGTTGACCGCCAGCACCAGCAGCAGCCACTTGTTTTTCGGCTGTTTCGAACTGGGAAAACGCACCGTCGACACCATCAGCGTGCCCACGCCCACCATCAGCAGCATCACCAGCCACGCCTGCAACATGGTCGTCAGCGGCGCCGGCCAGGCCACCACCACGGCGGCCACGCAGGCGGCACCGGCGGTGATCGGCATGCCGACAAAATAACGGGGATCGGTGCGGCCCACGCTGACGTTGAAGCGGGCCAGACGCAAGGCGCCGCAGGCGACAAAAATAAAGCAGGCAATGCCGCCGGCGCGCAGCAAGGTGGGATGATCCTGGCCGAACTGGGCAAAGCCGTAGCAGTACAGCAACAGTCCTGGGGCGCAGCCGAAATTCATCACGTCGGCAATCGAATCGAGCTGCATGCCAAAGTCGGACTGGGTGTTGGTGGCGCGCGCCACGAAACCGTCGAGGGCGTCGAAAATACCGGCCAGCACCAATAAGATCGCCGCCATGCGGTAGGCGGACGGGTCGCCCACGGGCGCATTGTCGACCGAGATGACGATGCTGCCGAAGCCGCAGGCGATCGACAAGAGGGTGACCATGCTGGGCAGGGCGAACTTGGCGCGCGCCATGCGCTGTTGGCGGGTAGATTTCGACATGGGGGCTCGGATTGACGAAGAATTGTTCATTTTACAGGGCGTTGCCGCAACAGGCGGCCCGGTACGGCGCGAAGCAAACCTCCCACAAACGATAGAATGGCCTAAAATTGGTATGACCTCCCGTCTATTGTTGCCCAAAAGATTGAGATTTGCCCGCCTTCGCCGCCCCTTTTCCCGATATTGTCCTTCTATGCCATTGACTGCCCGCTGCCATCTCGTTCTGCCCTTGCTGGTCCTTGCCCTGCTGAGCGCCTGCGGCGGCGGCGGCAGCACGGGCAGCGCCCCGGCGGCGACCACCAGCACGACGACCACGGGCAGTTTCGATACGAGTGCCTACCCTGCGGCGCCCGCCAGCGTGGGCAATGTGGCCGCTGACGGGCGCAACTGGATCAACTACCGCCGCAGCCAGCTCGGCGTTGCCGCCTTGCTGCAAAATGCCCAGGTCAACCAGGCGGCGCAGAACCATTCGGACTACCAGCGCCTCAACAACACCGTCACCCACGACGAAGAGAGCGGCAAGGCGGGCTTTACCGGCGTGGGCCTCGATGCGCGGCTGGCCAGCGCCGGCTACCAGCTCAGCCGCACCGGTTTCGTCTATGGCGAAATCATTTCCGCCACCAGCAACACCTCGGGCTTTTTCATGGCCGAAGAACTGGTGACGGCGATTTATCACCGCTTCGTGATGTTCGAGCCCGTGTTGAAGGAGATCGGCACGGGCTTGAGCACCAACGCCAGCAAGTACAGCTATTTCACCGCCGACCTGGTCGCCAGCAATGGCCTTGGTCCCGGCCTGGGCCGTGGCAAGCTGGCGGTGTGGCCGTTCAACGGCCAGAGCGCAGTGGTGCCGAATTTTTTCAGCGACCAGGAAGAGCCCGATCCCGTCGCTGGTATCGACGAGGTCGGCTATCCGATCAGCGTCCATGCCGACGCCGGCGCCATCGTGCTGGTATCGAGCTTTACGGTGCGGCCCCGCAACGGCGGCAATCTGACCGTCAAGCTCTTGCAGCGCACGCTCGACGACAAGTCGCCACTGACCGATCTGAAAACCCAACGTTCGACAGCGGCGATCATCCCGCTGTCCCGACTGGCCGCCGCCACCGTCTACGACGTCGCCTTCAGCGGCACGGTGGACGGCGTGCCGGTGTCGCTGAGCTGGTCGTTTACCACCCGCTAGGCGGGCGCCCCCAATGCCGCACGACCATTGCGGCGACCCGCGCGCGGCCGACGCCGCCCTCCTCGACACGGGCGCGGCCACGGCCCGCGTGCTGGGCGACGGCGCCCTGTACCTGCGCATGCTGCGGCGATTCAGGCACGATTACCCGCCCGGCGCGCACGGGCTGCACGCGGCCATCGCCAGTGCCGACCTGCCCCTGGCGCAGCGCCTGGCGCACACCCTGATGGGCAGCGCAGGCATGATCGGCGCCCACCAGTTGCACCAGCGCGCCGACGCGCTCGAACAGCACTTGCGTACCCACGGCGCGCACGGGGCGGGCGGACCGTTGGCAGGGCTTGAGCACGCCCTGGGGGCCGTTTTGCTGGTGGTGGAAGGATTGCTGGATGGCGATGCGGCCGCTGACGGGACCGCGCCGGGCCAGCTGCCTGCGCCACCGCCAGAGAGCGCCCTGGCGCTGCTTCAGCTGGCAGCGCTGCTCGATGCGGGCGATGGCGCCGCCCTCGATTTACTGGAGCAGGCGGGACCGGTTTTGCAGGAGGCGCTGGGAGAAGCGGCTTACGGTGAAGTCATGCTGGCGGTGAACGCTTTTGATTTTGAACGGGCGCTGGCATCGTTGCGGCGCGCGCCGCCCGCCGCCGGGCTTACCCCGTAAACGCCGCTTCGTCGTCGAAGCCGTCGGCGCATTCCTTGTTGCAGAAGCGCTTGACGCTGTCGAGCGCTTTTTCGCAATACCAGCACGAGCCTTTCGGCGGCAGGCTCTGGCGCGGTCGCACCGCCCTCGGCGCCGCCGTGCCAGCGGCGTCGGCCACGCCGGGTTCCCCATTCGTCACACCCTCTTGCACGGTTCCCACGATGTCCCCCTTCGAGCGGCAGCCCGCCAAATTTCTACGGCAAGATTACTTCACTGAAATAGCGCGGGCATGATGTGCCGCAAGCAAGGCCGGTGGCCATTCGCCGAAGCCGCGACGACACGACACAGCACAAGTTACGCCGATTGCGGGAGGTCCGCAATCACCAGGCCGTGCTGTCGCGGCATCCCAACAGCATAAGAAATGGGCGAATCCTCACTTTACAAACACACCAAATTCTGGCGGTTTGCGCGGGCCCGGCGCGTTTATTTCAGGGGTTCAACGTGGATGATGACGGCGTCGGCCGTCGTGCGGATGGCGGTGGGCACAAACTGCACGCCGGCATAGCGTAAGTCGTCCATGCGGAAGTGGTAGACGGGCACATCGCGCATCGACTTGCTCAACAGCGCATTGGCAAGCGCGCCGAACTGCCGCTCACGGTCACCATCGACGCCGTCGACGGTCACGCGGTCGAGCTGGGGATCATTGAGGAACACGGCGCCGCGGGCGACGTCGATCGACAGCCGCCCCGACAGCGACACGGTGCCCCGCCATGCCTGCTTGAGAAAGGGCGGCGCCACCGACGCGTCCAGGTGCAGGCCGACCCGTTCGGTGCCTGGTTGCAAGGAAAGCGTGGGGTTGCTCAGTCGGACATCGAACAGGTCCATCATGCGCTTGTTCAGCGGGAAGCGCTTGGCCACGCCCGCCTGCAAGCTCGACAGGGGAACGCTGACGTCGCGCGGCCCGGCCAGGTTGGCGCAGGCCCCCAGCACCATGGCGGCGGCCAGCATGGGGACACGGCGGCGGCAGGTGGTACGGAAGCAAGACATAAGGAATCAGGCAAAAGCGGATCGACAGCACAAGCCTAGCATGTCGCCCGTCACCTCGCTCAGGCGTAGCAACGACGGCCTGACCGCCGTCAGCGGGCTCAGGCCAGGCAACGCCGGTACAGGGCCAGATACGCGGCCGCCGCCCGCTCCCAGGTGAACTGGGACGCATGCAGGCGCACCCGCTCGGCGCCGCCGTGTTCGTTGAAATCGGCCAGACCCGCCTCGAATACCTGCGCCATGTGCGCAGGGTCGAAGTTTTCAAAGTAATAGGCAGCATCGCCGCCCACTTCGGGCAGCGCCGTCAAGGTCGACAGGAACACCGGCTTGCCATGGTACATCGCCTCGATGACGGGCAAACCGAAGCCTTCCGCCAGCGACGGAAAGGCAAACGCCTCGCAATTGGCGTAGTACCAGTTCTTGTCGGCGGCACTGACGGCGCCGGTGATGATGACGCGGTCCGCCACGCCCCAGGCGGCGGCCTCGGCGAGGATTTTTTGCCTGTACGGTTCCTGCAGCACGCCGGCGATGAGCAACTGGCGCCCGTTGCCCCGCAACAGCGGCACCAGCACGTGAAAATTTTTCTTCGGGCACACCATGCCGAGGGCGAACAGAAACGGCTGCGTCGGTACCACTGCCGGGCGGTGGCCCGCGGGCGGCGCACTCCAGTCGGCGCCGTTGTGGATCACGGACAGCTTGGCGCGGGCCTCAGGAAAATGGCGCACGATATCGGCGGCCACAAAATGCGAGATGGCGACGATGTGGTCGGCCCCCGCCACCTTGATCTGCATGCGCGCCATGTGCTTGCGCACGCGCGCGCTGTCGATGCCCTGCTCGTGCAGCTGGTTGAGGTCATGCACCGTCATGATGGTGCGGCCCCGCACGCGGGCGGGACCGAAGCGGCAATACTGGTCGGCAAAATGGACGAGCTCGAATTGCGCGCGCTGGGGGAAAAACCAGCGGTGAAACTTGCGGTGGCGCACATAATTGGCGGCGTCGCCCAAAAAGCCCTGCTGCGGCGGATAGGTGTACGCGCTGACCTTCAGGTCGGTCTGGGCCTGGCGCACGATTTCGCTGCCCAGTCGGTGACCGAAGCTGTGCAAGCCGGTATTGGCATGACGCATCGAATCGAAGGTGAGCAAGACGGCAGGCTTCATGATTCGGCGCAGGCGCGCAAGGGCTGGCTGCGCCAGCCGCGCACGACCGCGGCGACGGCATCGACGCCGATCGCGGCCATGCAGGTGCAACTGGCGGTGCCCGTGCAGCTGGCGCAACGCGCGGGCGCGGTCAGCGACTGCGCCTGCGCGCCCAGCGCGCCCCAGCGGGCGATGTCGATCGGTTGAATGGGCGGAAACAGGCCCAGCGCCGGCCGGCCCAGCGCGGCGGCCACGTGCAGGGGCCCGGTGCCGCTGGCGATCAGGCCGTCGGCCACGCCGATGGTGGCGGTCAGGCGCGTGAGGTCGCCAGCGCCGCACAGATTGTGCACATGCGGCAAGGCGAACAGACCGGGCGCATCGCGCAGCAAGGCGGCGCCCTCGGCGGGGCTGCCGGTGACCCAGATCGCCAGCCCCGGCAGCGCCAGCAACTGGCGCGCCAGCGCCTCGTAGTGGGCCAGCGGCCACTCGCGGCCATTGCCGTTCGATTTAGGATGGAGGATCACATTGAACGGGGCCTGCCCGCGCAACGCCTCGGCAGCGGCCAACTGGGGCGCGCGCAGGCCGTACAAGGCGGGGATGTCGGCCAGCGGCGGCATGAAATCGATGCCGAGCGGGCGCAACAATTCAAAATTCAGCTGCGCCTCGTGCCGCGTCGAGCGCGAGCGATTGAAATGGGCCAGCCGGTTGCAGGTGAGCCAGTGGAACAGGCGGTGGCTGGTGCCCACCCGCTGGCGCACGCCGGCGCGCAGGGCCGCCTTGGCCAGGCGCCGGTTGGGAAAGGCGAAGATGACGATGTCGTAGGTCTTGCCCGCAAACACGGCGGCGGGATCGTCCTCGTTGTCGAAGGCGATCACGTGATCGACATTGCTGCATTGCTCGACAACGGGCGCGGCGTAGCGGCGGCACAACAGATCGACGGTGACGCCGGGCCAGCGTTGCTTGAGATAGCCGGCCAGCGGCAAGGTCAGTACGACATCGCCGATATTATCGGTGCGGCAGATCAAGATGCGTGACTGGCCAAGCTGGGGCGCGGCAGGCGCCGCCCCGCCCTCAAATGATACAGTTTTCCGCCTGCCAGGAGAAAAACCGTATCGAAATAAAGAGGTCAACATGCTTATGCTCGTCCGAAAAAAACCGCCGCCGGCCGGCGCGGCAAGCGGATTGCCCTACTTTAGCTTGCAAAAAGGCGGGGCAAGCTGATTGTAGTGCCCGGCCCCGTCAATTGCCGACTATTTTTGTAAAGCTGGGCAAAGACGGGGTGCGCTGTAGCTTATTTGCCAATACAGAAGCGGCCGAAAATCACGCCCAGCAAGTCGTCCGATGAAAACGCCCCGGTGATGCTCGACAGCTGCGCCTGCGCCAGCCGCAGTTCCTCGGCGAACAGGTCGAGCAACTGGTCGGTCTGGGCCGCGTGCGCCGCCGCCATGGCCAGGTGCTCGCGCGCGGCGCGCAGGGCGATCAGGTGGCGTTCGCGCGCCAGGTACAGCGACTCGCCCGTCTGCTGCCAGCCGGCGATGCGCAGCAGTTCCTCGCGCAGCAGGTCGATGCCCGCATTCTGCTGGGCCGACAGGTAGACATTGACGGCGTCCGCCGCCACGTCGATGCCGGCCTGGTGACCGGACAGATCGATCTTGTTCCAGATGCGCAGCACGGGTACGCCGGCCGGGAAGGCGGCGACGATGGTGTCGTCGGCGGCGGTGGGGCCGTAGCTGGCATCGAGCAGGTGCACGATCACGTCGGCCTTGACCACCTCGCCCCAGGTGCGCTCGATGCCGATCCGTTCGACCTGGTCGACTTCTTCATCGAGCGCGCGGATGCCGGCGGTGTCGATGATGTGCAGGGGGATGCCTTCGATCTGGATGGTTTCGCGCACCTTGTCGCGGGTGGTGCCGGCGATCGGCGTGACGATGGCGATGTCGGCGCCGGCCAGCGCATTCAGGAGGGACGACTTGCCCACATTGGGCTGCCCGACCAGCACCACGTTCAAGCCTTCGCGCAGCAGCGCGCCCTGCGCCGCCTGTTTGAATACCTTGTCGAGCGCATCGACGATCAGCGCCAGTTGGCCGCGGGCGTCGGATTTTTCCAGGAAGTCGATTTCCTCTTCCGGAAAATCGAGCGTCGCCTCGACCAGCATGCGCAAATTGATGGTGCGCTCGACGAGCGCGTGGATGGTGCTCGAAAACGCCCCCGACAGCGACTGCGACGCCGACTTCGCCGCCGCCTCGGTGGAGGCGTCGATCAGATCGGCCACCGCCTCGGCCTGCGCCAGGTCGAGTTTGTCGTTGAGGTAGGCGCGGCGGGTGAATTCGCCCGGTTCGGCCAGCCGCAGGCCCGCCTCCGCGCCCGCCTGCAGCACCCGCGCCAGCAGCATTTGCAGCACCACCGGCCCGCCGTGGCCGTGCAGTTCGAGCACGTCTTCGCCCGTGTACGAATGGGGGCCCTTGAACAGCAGCGCCAGGCCCTGGTCGATGACGCTGCCATCGGCGGCCATGAAGTCGATATACGTGGCGTGGCGTGGTTTGAAGGCGACGCCGGGGAACAGCGCGGCGGCCAGCGCCGACAAATCCTTGCCGGAGGCGCGCACCACGCCGATGCCGCCGCGCCCGGCCGCGGTGGCGATGGCGGCGATAGGAGAAGAGTCTAGTTTCATGGGGGAGGATTTTACCCCCGTTCGCGCCAGGCCGGCCGACTCAAGGCGGGGGCGGCTCCTGCTGCGGTATCTGGCGCATCAGCTGGCGCGCCATCAGCGCCACCGCCAGCACGCCAATGGCCAGCACCGCCCACAAGATCAGGTTGCGGCTGCGCGCCCCGACTGCGGCCAGTTGCGCCTCGCTGGCCGAGGGCGCGGCGACGGTTTGCGCGCGCATCGGCCCCACCGTCGCCGACTCCAGCCTGGCCAGTTCCGCTTCCGTGAAAGCCGGTGCGATGCGCGCCACATTGACCGCCACGCCAGTGACGCCAGCGCGGCCGACGGCGAGCGTGTACGGCGCCGCGCCGTTGGCAAGGAACACGATACTGGCCGGTTCCCACGCGAGCAGCAAGGCCGGCGCCGGGATCAGCGCGCTGGCCGGACGCAGCACCCATTCGTCGAGGTGGGCATCGTCGAGGCCCAATTGCCCCGACGAGCGCACCTTGCCGTCCTGCGCCAGCCGGTAAAACGTCGCGCTCCACAAGGGTTCGAAATCGTGGCGCGGCTGCTCGCCTTTTTTCAGCACGGGCACCTCGACGTAACGCCCCAGCAGCGCTGGCGCGACCACGTTGCGTTCGCCGAACTGCAGGCTGACCGACTGCACCGGCAGGGCCTGCGCCGCCGGGTAGACGATGTCGTTGGCAAACCGCCCCGGCTTGCCAACGACGAGCAGGCTTTCGGTGGGGCGCGGGGCCGGCGCGGCCGCCCGGCGCTCAGCCTGAATGCGGGGAAATTGAGCGGGCGTGCCGTCGCGCCAGCTCAGGCGCGCGTAACGAAATTTGCCTGCCGTGTCGAGCTCAATACGGTCGTTTGCCAGCGTCCTGGCATCGGCATTTTGCAGCCAGCTGACCAGCCCATCGCCGGCCGCCGTCCAGTGATTGAGGTCCGTGCTCACTTCGACGGCGAGATGCGCCGTGTAGTTGGCGATGCCGGCCGGCTGCGTCAGGCGCAAGGCGTGGACGGCGGGCGCGGCGGCATCGTCGTCGCTCAGGTCAAGCACCAGCGCGCTCAGCACGGCGCCCGGGCGGGTGTCGGCGCCGCTGCGCGTTTTCACGGCAATCACCCTGCCGTCCTCGGAGGTACTCACCTGCAGCGACGTGGCAGCGGCAGCGCCGGGCTGTGCGTGCACGGGAAAAATCGTCGCCTCGGTGCTGCTGACCTGCTCCTCATGCCGGGCCGGCGGCGTGCGCACGGCGAAGCTGATCGGCTGGCCATTGCGATCAAACATACGCAAATCCGCAAGGCTGGCCGATCGCGAGGCCAGATAGACCTGCTGGGGAACGCGCAATTGCGCCAGCGCCTGCTTGCCCGACACCTGCAACTGCGTCACGTGCGCGTACAGGGCCGGATGGTCGGCCGGCGCCGCCGCCGCCGCTGGCGCGAGGCAGGCCAGGACGATGCCCAGGCCAGCGATTTTTACGGGATGGGTCATGCGCTTCTCCAGTTCAGGCAGGATTCATGGACGGCGCCGATTCGGGCGACGGCGGCGGCGGCGGCGACGCCGGCGGGAACGGCGCCAGGTAGCCGATCACCAGCATCAGCACGCCGACGCCGACAAACGACACGATGCGCGCGACGCTGCCGACACTGGCCAGATCGACGATGAACAGCTTGGCCACCACCACCGCCAGCAGCGCCGCGCCGCTCAGCCAGCGGCGCAGGCGCGCGGCACGCTCGGCGCCGGCGGCGGCGCGGCGCATGACGACCAGCGCCGTCAGGCTCCAGGTCAGCGACAGCATCGCCTGCACGGTCTGCGAGTGCGCCAGCGCGCCAACGGTGTAGTCGATCTGCAGCAGGTGGGCAGCGCTGCGCAGCAGGATCAGGTTGAGCCACAAATAAGCGGCCAGCTTGCCCGCGCGCGGCAGCCACGCCACCAGCATGACGGCGCTGTCGACACGCTGGCGGTAGCACGCAATGGCCAGCACGAAGGCAAACGCGGTGCCCAGGTCGAGCGGATTGAGCAGGGGCAGATAAGGCAGCGGCGCCATCGTGCCGTCGTGCGTCAGGTTCGCCTGCACGGCCAGGGCCACGGCCAGGACCACGCCGACCGGCAGCAGGCGATGCTTGTACCAGGCGCTGACGGGCCGGGTCGGCCAGCGCGCGGCGCCCGCCCGTCCCAGTAGCCAGTACAGCACCGCCATCATCAGCGACGCGCTGATGTAGCTGATCCAGTTGGGGTTGACGAACCAGCCTGCGCGGCCGAGCAGCGCGCTGCGCAGCGGGTCCTCGACGTACAGCCACTGTCCCAGCAGGCGATGGCCCAGCGGCCAGATCATCAGCCACGGACCGGCGCTGCGCACCACGTGCAACGCGTGCAGCCAGGGCAGCGCCACTGCCCAGCCATGGCGCTGCCAGTACCCCATCAGGTACTCGGCGGCCAGCCACAGGCAGGCAAATGCCAGCCAGGTGGGCGCGCCCGCCGTGCCCTTGCCGCTGAACGACAGTTGCAGCAACTGGGCCGTCGCCAGCGCCAGCACCAGCCATGCAGAAGTGCTCAGAAACCGCAGTGTCGGCCACCCCAGGCGGGTGGCGGCATGGGCGAAGGCCAGTGCCGACAAGGCTACCCCGATGGCCAGCATGCGCGCGACATCGGTGATGCCGTCGATGGCGTCGTCCTGCATCGCGGCCGCCAGCGTGGCGTGCTCAAGCGCCCAGCCCGCCAGCAGGAACAACACCACCTTGTACCACCAGTAAGCGGCCCAGCCCAGCAGCACGTTGGCCAGCAGTGCTGTGCCGCCGTCGCTGTCGGCCTGATCGAGCAGCCTGCTGCTCACCAGCGTGGAGAAAAACACCATCATGGCGCCGGGCAGCAGCGCCGCCACCCCGTCCTGCGGCGCGTCGATGGTGACGCCGAACATGGCCAGGCCGGCCAGTATCTGCGCCACCAGCGCGAGGGTGCGCGCCATCGGCCAAGTGGCAAACCGGGCAAAGAGCGCCAGCAGCACGGCCACGCCCAGCGCGCTGCCCACCAGCAAGGTCGCCAGCGCCACCGGCACCTGCGCAGCATGAAAGAACAACTGCCCCCAGGCGGCGCCCAGTAGCCACAACGCGGCCAACGCCAGCAAGGCGTTGGCGCCCACCGTATATGCGCCGGAGCGGCCGTCGCCACCGCGCTGGCGGAACGCCACCGCCATGGCGAGGGTGGCGCCGGCCAGCAGCAGGAAGCCCAGCCAGACGTTGTCGACGCCCGGTCCGCCCCGGTGCAGCCCCGTCATGGCGGCGACGAACGCCACCCAGGCGCCAGCCTGCACCAGCAAGCCAAAGCCCCAGGTGAGCGGGCGCCGTTGCCGCAAGCCGATCCAGACGATGCCGGCCCCTTCCAGCGCCCAGGCGCCCGACGTCCAGCGCTGATCGACGGCGAACGGCAACGCCAGCGTGGCGAACACCACGCCCAGCGCCAGGAACGATTCGACCAGCATCTTCCACTGCAGGCCGCGGCGGCGCCACAGCAGCGAGGCCAGTGCCGTATAAAACAGGCCCAGCGCCAGCGCCGACAGCGCCATGCCGTAGTGGCGATCGCGCACCAGCGCATATTGCAGGCCCACCGCCACCACCGGCGTGGCGAACACCAGCGTCGCATCGACGTAGTGCTTCAGATGGAGCGCCTGCTTCGACGCGTAAGCGATGGCGACGGCGACGTAGAACAGGAAAAACAGGAGCAGGAAGCCCTGCGCGGACGGGTAGTCGACGGCGCTGTATTTGAGTACGCCCCAGGCTGTTCCGATCAGGAAGGTGAAGCCGAAGCCGAGCAGGTTGAGCATGCGCCAGGCGCGTTTCAGGGCGATCGCCAGCACGCCGCCATTGAGTACGGCGTAGTATGAAAACAGCGCGATGTGACTGCCTTGCCCCGTCGAGACCATCAATGGCGCGGCGAAGCCGCCGCAGATGCCGAACACCGCCAGCCAGACGGCGTTCTGCAGCACTGCCAGGATGCAGGTGAACGCGGTGAGCGCAAACAGCAGCGCAAAAGCGAAGCCGGCCGCGATCAGCTGGTAGCGCTGGAAGGCGCCGAACACCACCAGCATCAGGATGGCCAGCGCGGCGCCCTGCACCGGCAAGGCGATTTCGCGCCGGGACAGGCGCACACGCCAGCCAAAGCCGAGCAGCGCAAGGTCGGCCAGCACCACCCCTGCCAAGCGTAGTTCGATGGGAATGAGGCCCTGTTCAGCGGCATATTTGAGCAGGAAGCTGACCCCGATAAAGAGGATCAGCAAGCCGAATTTGGCCACCAGGTTGCCCGTGAAAAGCCAGCGCCTCGCTGCCAGCAGCCAGGCGGGTGGCGGCGAGGGTGGCACGGGCTCGGCGGCAGTGGTGGCAAGGGCGGGCTCGGTGACGGCATCGACCGGTGCGGCAGCGTCGACCGCCGGCGCCGGCTCGGGCTCAGGCTTACGTTCGGGTTCCGGCTCAGGCTCGGGCGCCGGCTCAGGCACCGGCGCTGGCGGGACCACCGGCGGCTGCGCCGCATCGGCGGCGGGCGTCGCCAGCGATGCCACCTCGATCCGCCGCAGCCGCTCCACCAGCAGCGCCAATTGCGTGTGCATCTCGTCTTGACGATGCGTGATCGTGTCGATCGTATCCGGGTCATGGCCGCCGGTTCTCGTGCGCGAAAACAAGAACGCAACCAGCACCGGATAGCCCAGCAAAAACCCGATCCCAAGCGATATCAGCTCCATGCATCCCCCGTGGCAGGCCGGGGCTTGCCCCACATCAGATTTGCCACCGGCGCTTGCCAGTCTAGAGTTGACGGGAAGCAGTTCTTTGCGCAGGGTCAAAATTGACTGGAGTTATGATTATCGGGACGAAAAAAAAGGACCAGTCCGAAGACCAGTCCTTTGATATCGCCAGCGCCAGGTGGCTTACGCCGCCTTCGCCTCGGCGAACTTCTTGGTGATCACCCATTGCTGGCCGATCGACAGGATGTTGTTGACCACCCAGTACAGCACCAGGCCGGACGGGAAGACGAAGAACATGACCGAGAACGCCAGTGGCATGAACAACATCATCTTCGCCTGCATCGGATCGGCCGGGGCCGGATTGAGCTTGGTGGTGATGTACATCGAGATCGCATACAGCACCGGCAGGATGCAGTACGGGTCGTGTTGCGACAGATCCTGGATCCAGCCGATCCACGGCGCGCCGCGGAACTCGACCGACGCTTGCAGCACCCAGTACAGGGCGATGAACACCGGCATCTGCACCAGGATCGGCAGGCAGCCGCCCAGCGGATTGATTTTCTCCGTTTTGTACAGCTCCATCGTCGCCTGGTTCATCTTGGCGGGATCGCTTTTATACCGCTCGCGGATCGCCTGCATCTTCGGCGTCACCAGCTTGACCTTGGCCATGCTCTTGTAGCCGGCCGCCGACAGCGGGAAAAACAGCAACTTGATCAGGATCGTGAAGGCGATGATGGTCCAGCCCCAGTTACCGAGCACGTTGTGGATCTGGTTGATGACCCAGAAAATCGGCTTGGCGATGATCGTCAGGAAGCCATAGTCCTTGACCAGGTCGAGACCGGGCGAGACTTTTTCGAGCAGCGTTTCATCCTGCGGACCCGAATAGAGCTGGGCCGTGGTGCTGACGACGGCGCCCGGCGCCATCGTGCCCAGCGCGCTGAGGGTACCGATGGCGTAACGGTTGGTGTCGACCTTCTTGGTGTAGATCTCGCGCGCGGTGTTCGGCTGCGGCACGATAGCCGACACAAAAAAGTGCTGCGAAATGGCGATCCAGCCGTTGCTGGCCTTGGCCGAGTGCTCGGCCTTGCCGTTCTTTTCGATCTTGGCGAAGTCCAGCTTCTGGTACTTGTCTTCCGGCGTGTACAAGGTCGGGCCGGTGAAGCTGCTGTTGAAGAACGAGTCGCCTTCGGGCTTGTTACCGTCGTGCATGAGCTGCAGGTACAGCTGCGGCGCCACGGTGGCCGTGCCCACGTTGGCGACGTCGTGACGCAGGTCGATGACGTAGGAGCCCTTGTGGAAGGTGAAGGTCTTGGTCAGCTTGACGCCGCCCGCTGCCGATTCGAGCACCAGTTGCACGTCGCTGGCGCCATCGATGACGCGCACGCCCGGCTTGGCCGTGAAAATGGTGTTGTGGTTCGGCAGATCGGCCGCGCCCACCAGGCCGGTCTGGGCCAGGTAAGCGTGGTTGCTGCTTTCGTCGAACAACACTTCATTTTTGGTCTTGTCCACGCGTGGCTGACACCACTGGAACAGGCCAAAACAGCCGCCGAACCAGCCCGGGTGACCGGCCTGCTTGTACTTGAGCAGCTCGAGGCGACGCACGACGCCGCCGGCGGTGTCGATGTCGACCTTGAGCACGTCGGTGGTGATGGTGACGATCTCGCGCTGGGGCGCTGCAACGACGCCGGGCACTGCGCCGGCGCCCGCCGCTGGCGTGGGCACGCCAGCGGCGGTGGTGCCGGCTGCGGCAGGCGCCGTCGCCACCTTGGCCGGCGTGGTGCGCGGTCCGAAGAAGGACTGCCCGCCGTTCGCCACCGTCCAGTCGTTCCACAGAACGAACAGCGAGACGGCGAACACGATCCACATGATGGTACGTTTATTGATTTCCATTGAGGTTTCTGTCAGCAGTGAGAGTCAGGTGAATCGGAGATGAATTCAGTGGTGGCAAGCGCAGGCGCTTGAGGTCGTGTCGGCCTTAGGCGGCACCGGATCGAAGCCGCCCGCGTGCCACGGATGGCATTTGCCGAGCCGGCGTGCGGCCAGCCAGCTGCCGCGCGCGGCGCCATGGGTATGGATCGCCTCGATCGCGTAGTGCGAGCAGCTGGGATAAAAACGGCAGCGCTGCCCCAGCATCGGCGAGAGCAGCACCTGGTAGGCGCGCAGCAGCAGCACGAGCAGCTTGTTCATGGCGCCGGCTTTGCAGCCACGTCCACGTCGGCGGCCGCGTCAACGACCTGCTGCCCGGCCAGGCGGGCCAGGCGCGCCGAGTCCTTCGCCTGCTGCGCGAACAGGCGGGCGATTTCGGTGCGCACGGCCAGCTTGAGCGCGCCGTTGGTGGCCGGGCCGCTTTTCGCGTTGACCGGTTTTGCCAGCCGCACGATACAGTCGAGCGCCGGCAGCGCGCACTGGCGAAACAGCTCGCGGGTGACGCGCTTGATCGTGTTGCGGGTGACCGCGCGCGGCGCAAACCGTTTGGCCACGACGACGCCGAGCCGTGCGTGAGGCAGCTCGGTGGGGCGGGTGTAGAGAACGAAATGCGCCGTTTTTTGCGCCGGGCGCAAACGAAAAACGGATGAAAATTCATCCGTTTTAACGATACGCCGAACGCGCGCGAAGTCGTGTGAACCTTCGCCCGTCATGCCAGACTTATACAGCCAGGCGTTTGCGGCCCTTGGCGCGGCGCGCATTGAGGACATCGCGACCGCCACGGGTAGCCATGCGTGCACGGAAGCCGTGCGTGCGCTTGCGACGGACGACGGAAGGTTGGTAAGTACGTTTCATGGTGGTCTCGCTTAAAGCTAAATAAAGTGCAAAATCGGATCTGACGTCCCGTCAGTGTAGGGCGCAAATGACATTTCGCAGAGGTTTAAGCCAGCGTCACGCCACAGCTACTTCTTCTTCGCCCGCTGTCGCACCATCGGGCCAAATACAGTCAACTTCGACTGATTGACACAGAGTCCGGTCGGGGAACCCTGAATTAGACACCAAATCACTGTCCGCTGTCAACGCTGGCGTCACTTTTGCCCGCCGCCCCCTTGCCGCCACACCACACTGGCCCGCGCCCGCCGGCACCGCGGCAGCGGGAAATATCGTGACTTGCCGATCCAGGCGGCGTCAACAAATTCGACGTCCCCCTGTGGATAACTTCGGCCTTCACAGGTAGAATAGCGTGTTACGTGTGAGCTTTTCACACCCCTGTTACGACAAGACGATTCATGGAAAATTTTTGGCAGACCTGTTCCGCGCAGTTGGAACTGGAGCTGACCCCGCAGCAATTTAGTGCCTGGATCAAGCCCCTGGTCGCCCTCGATTTCGAGGACGGCCGGCTGCGCATTGCCGCGCCCAATCGCTTCAAGCTCGATTGGGTCAAGACGCAATTCGCCACCCGCATCACCGCGCTGGCGGCGCAATACTGGGAAGCGCCGATCGAGGTGCAGTTCGTGCTCGACCCGAAAAACGCCATGCCGAAAAAAGCGGCGACGCAGGTGGTCGCCCCCGCCCCCGACAGCATGGGCAACGACATGCGCACGGGCGCGCCGATCGGCCAGCAGCAGGGTCCCGGTCAGAGTTTTCCGCCCCAGGACAACATCGCCAATTCGCCGCGGCGCGAGCAGAGCCGCATCAACACCGACCTGACGTTCGACAGTTTCGTCACCGGTAAGGCCAACCAGCTCGCGCGCGCCGCCGCCATCCAGGTGGCCAATAATCCCGGCGTGTCGTACAACCCGCTGTTTTTCTACGGCGGCGTCGGCCTCGGTAAAACCCACCTGATCCACGCCATCGGCAACCAGGTGATGGCCGACCAGCCGGGCGCGCGCATCCGCTACATTCACGCCGAGCAGTACGTGCGCGACGTCGTCACCGCCTACCAGCGCAAGGGCTTCGACGACTTCAAGCATTACTACCATTCGCTCGACATGCTCTTGATCGATGATATTCAATTCTTTGGCGGCAAAAGCCGTACCCAGGAAGAGTTTTTCTACGCGTTCGAGGCGCTCATCGCCGCCAAAAAACAGATCATCATCACCAGCGACACCTATCCCAAGGAAATCACGGGGATGGACGATCGCCTGATCTCGCGGTTCGATTCCGGCCTGACGGTGGCAATCGAGCCGCCCGAGCTGGAAATGCGGGTGGCGATCCTGCTGAAAAAGGCCAATTCGGAAGGCGTGAATTTCTCCGACGATGTCGCCTTCTTCGTGGCCAAGCACTTGCGCTCGAACGTGCGCGAGCTCGAAGGGGCGCTGCGCAAGATCCTCGCCTATTCGCGCTTTCACGGCAAGGACATCACCATCGACGTCGTCAAGGAAGCCCTGAAGGATTTGCTGTCGGTGCAGAACCGCCAGATTTCGGTGGAAAACATCCAGAAGACGGTGGCCGATTTTTTCAATATCAAGGTGGCCGACATGTACTCGAAGCGGCGCCCGGCCAATATTGCCCGCCCGCGCCAGATCGCCATGTACCTGGCCAAGGAACTGACGCAAAAGAGCCTGCCCGAAATCGGCGAACTGTTTGGCGGGCGCGATCACACCACCGTGCTGCACGCGGTGCGCAAGATCGCGCTCGACCGCACCAAGAACGCCGAATGCAACCACGAACTGCACGTGCTCGAGCAAACCCTGAAGGGCTAGCCGCTTGGTGAGGGGGGAGGTCGCCCCCTCCTCCCAGGGCCGCCAAAACCGCTATCCAGCCAGCAATTTCTGGCAAAATAGCAGTGATACAAATTGCCCAAGATTTACAAATCAAGCAACACCCAGTAAACCCCGTTAATACGATCAACCTACCGAGGATTATTATGCAATTGGTCAAAACCACCCGAGATACGCTTCTCCGGCCACTGCAGATCGTGAGCGGTATTGTCGAGCGTCGGCACACCATGCCGATTCTGGCCAATATCCTCATCCGCAAGGACGGCGAGAACGTCTCTTTCCTGTCGACCGACACCGAAGTGCAAATCACCACGCACGCCCAGATCGGTTCCGGCGCGGATGTGACGGGCACCACCGTCGCTGCCCGCAAGCTGCTCGACATCCTGCGCGCCCTGCCCGAGTCCGGCGACGTCACCATGACCTTGCTGAACAAGCGCCTGACGGTGCAGACCGGCAAGTCGCGCTTCGCCCTGCAAACTCTGGCCGCCGAAGAGTTCCCGACCGTCAACGTCGCCGACACCTTCAACGCCAGCGTGACCCTGCCACAAAAAACCCTCAAGCACCTGTTCCAGATGGTCCATTTTTCCATGGCCCAACAGGACATCCGCTACTACCTGAACGGCCTGCTGCTGGTGCTCGATGGCAAAAACGTCATCGCCGTGGCCACCGACGGCCACCGCCTGGCCTTCTGCCAGGTGGAGACGGAAGAAGAATTTACGCGCCAGGAAGTGATCATTCCCCGTAAAACCATCATCGAACTGCAGCGCCTGCTGGAAGAAAGCGACGAGACCGTCCAGCTCGACATCGCCGCCAGCCAGGTCAAGCTGACCTTTGCCGACATCGAACTGGTGTCGAAACTGGTCGAGGGTAAATTTCCCGATTACACGCGGGTGATCCCCAAGGGTTACAAGAACGATTTCACGATCGGTCGCGATGAACTGCTGCGCTCGCTCCAACGCGCCGCCATCATGACGAGCGACAAGTTCAAGGGCGTGCGCTGCATCATCACCCCGGGCAGCATGAAAATCAGCTCGACCAATGCGGACCAGGAAGAAGCGGTCGAAGAACTCGAGATCGACTACGGCGGCGAAGCGGTCGACATCGGTTTCAACGTGACTTACCTGCTCGACGTGTTGAACAACCTGAAATGCGACCAGATCAACATCGCCCTGGGCGATTCGAACTCGTCGGCCCTGATTTCGATTCCGGACAATCCGGATTTCAAATACGTCGTCATGCCCATGCGCATTTAAACGCACGGGGCAGGGGCGCCCGTCCGGCCCCTGCCCTGCGCGCTGTAACGTTTTAGTCTTTAGTACCGTCTCCAGAGAAAGCAGTCCATGTCCGAAAACACCGCACCAGTTCCCAATTCCGACGAATACGGCGCAGCACAGATTCAAATCCTGGAAGGGTTGGAAGCGGTGCGCAAGCGGCCGGGCATGTATATCGGCGATACCTCCGACGGCACCGGCCTGCACCACCTGGTCTTCGAGGTGCTCGACAATTCGATCGATGAATCGCTGGCCGGCCATTGCACCGAGATTCACGTCACCATCCACTCCGACAATTCGATCTCGGTCACCGACAACGGCCGCGGCGTGCCGACCGGCCTGAAAATGGACGACAAGCACGAGCCAAAACGCTCGGCGGCGGAAATCGTCATGACCGAATTGCACGCTGGCGGCAAGTTCGACCAGAACTCGTACAAGGTGTCGGGCGGCCTGCACGGCGTCGGCGTTTCCTGCGTCAACGCGCTGTCGAAACTTTTAAAATTGACCATCCGCCGCGACGGCAAAGTCCACCAGATGGATTTTGTGCGCGGCGTGCCGCAGGACCGCGACGTCGAGATGCGCAACGGGATCGCCGTCTCGCCCATCCGCGTGGTGGGCGAAACGGACAAACGGGGCACCGACGTCCATTTCTGGGCCGACGAAACGATTTTTAATCACGTCGAATTTCACTACGAAATCCTGGCCAAGCGTATCCGCGAACTGTCGTTCCTGAACAATGGCGTGAGCATCAAGCTGTCCGACCAGCGCACGGGCAAGGAAGAATTGTTCGCCTTCGAGGGCGGCACGCGCGGCTTCGTCGAGTACATCAACAAAACCAAGACCGTGCTGCACCCGACCGTGTTCCAGGCCACGGGCGACCGCATGTCGGACCAGAACACCAACATCAGCGTGGACGTGTCGATGCAGTGGAACGACGCCTACAACGAACAGGTGCTGTGCTTCACCAACAACATCCCCCAGCGCGACGGCGGCTCGCACCTGACCGGTTTGCGCGCGGCGATGACGCGGGTGATCAACAAATACATCGACGAACACGATTTCGCCAAGAAGGCCAAGGTTGAAATCAGCGGCGACGACATGCGCGAAGGCCTGACCTGCGTGCTCTCCGTGAAGGTACCGGAGCCAAAATTTTCCTCGCAGACCAAGGACAAACTGGTGTCCTCGGAAGTGCGCGGCCCCGTCGAGGAAATTGTCGCCAAGACCTTGTCGGACTACCTGGCGGAAAAGCCGAACGACGCGAAAATCATCTGCGGCAAGATCGTCGAAGCCGCCCGCGCCCGCGAAGCGGCCCGCAAGGCCCGCGATTTGACGCGCCGCAAGGGCGTCATGGACGGCATGGGCCTGTCCTCGAAGCTGGCCGACTGCCAGGAACGCGACCCCGCCCTGTGCGAACTGTACGTGGTCGAGGGTGATTCCGCAGGCGGCTCGGCCAAGCAAGGGCGCGACCGCAAGTTCCAGGCCATCTTGCCCCTGCGCGGCAAGGTGCTGAACGTCGAGAAGGCGCGCTTCGAGAAAATGCTGTCGTCCGAGCAGATCACCACCCTGATCGCCACGCTGGGCACCTCGATCGGCCCCGACGAGTTCAACATCGACAAGCTGCGTTATCACCGCATCATCATCATGACCGACGCCGACGTCGACGGCGCCCACATCCGCACCCTGCTGCTGACGTTGCTGTATCGCCAGATGCCGCAACTGGTCGAACGGGGCCACGTCTACATTGCCCAGCCGCCCCTGTACAAGGTCAAGGCGGGCCGCGACGAGCGTTATCTGAAAGATGACGTCGAAGAAGCGAGCTACATGATGACGGTGGCGCTGAACACCGCCTCGCTCACCCCCCGTGACGGCGCCGAGCCCATCAAGGGCGACGCGCTGGCCGAACTGGTACGCCAGTTCAACCTGTCGAACGCCATCATGATGCGCCTGACGCGCGTGATCGACCGCGCCGCGCTGACCGCCATCATGACGGGCGTCACGCTCGACATGACGACGCTGGAAGGCGCGACCGCCTCGGCCGCCTCGATGCAGGAGGTCATCGCCGACCGTGCCGTCACCGTCACCGTGCGCTCCGACGACCTGACGGAAAAGCACAGCCTGCGCATCGAGCGTATGCACCACGGCAACATCAAAGTGACCTCGATCGATGCCGACTTCACCGACAGCGCCGACTACAACGTGCTCGCCGCCGCCGCTGCCACCTTCAAGGGCCTGATCGGCGAAGGGGCGTTCATTCGCCGCGGCGAAGGGGACCGGGTGAAGGAATCGGCCGTCACCGACTTCCACCACGCCATGAACTGGCTGCGCGACGAAGCCGAGCGCACGGTCACCAAGCAGCGCTACAAAGGGCTGGGCGAGATGAATCCGGAACAGTTGTGGGAAACCACGATGGACCCGAAAGTGCGCCGCCTGTTAAAAGTGCAGATCGAGGACGCGATTGCGGCGGACCAGATTTTCACCACCCTGATGGGCGACGATGTGGAGCCACGGCGGGCGTTTATCGAGTCGAATGCACTGCGCGCAGGAAATATCGACGTTTAAACTTCTGTTGTTGGACAACCAACGTTAGAATCGAAGGCCCGTGGCATTCCATGGGCCTTTCCACATCAGGGCTTCGATGGCTGCCACCTTGTTCGCATTGGGTTTTGTCGTGAATCTTGCCGCCCCCTGCGCGGGTTTGCGCGCGCGGTGGTCCGTGTGACGACGGCGTTGACGCTGCAGGCCGCACCGCGGCGCTTGAGCACGGCGGTGGTGCTGTCGCTGGTGGCGCACGCCTTGCTGCTGTGCATGGCGTTGGGCGGCCAAAGCTTCGGCCTGCCCGGCTTGAATTTTCCGTGGAAACAAGCGCGCCTGGATGCCAGTGATTTACGGATCACGCTGGCGCCCGCGCCGGTGCCCGCGGCGGCGCCGCCGCTGCCGGCTGCGCCCGTCACGCCGGCGCTCCCTGCGCCGCCCCTGCCCGCCGCCCCTGCCCCATCGCAGCGCGGCGACATGAGCGCGGTGGTGATGCCACCGGCACCCCCACCGCCGCTGCCGCCGTCCCCCTCACCTGCCGTCATGGCGACCGCGATGCGGCCCGATGTGAACCTGCCGCTGGCGCCGAATGCGCCGCCCGTGCGCGCCGCCCCGAACATCGTTGCGCGCGAGGGCAGCGACGCCGCCAGCGAAGCGGCCGAAGCGGAGAGCCGGCAGCGCGAACAGGCGGCCCGGGAGCGCGCGCTGGACGAGCAAGGGCGCGAGCGCGACAGGCTCAGTGCGGAAAAGCTGCAACAGGCCGAAGCGAAGGCGCAAGCGCAACGGGCGGCGGCGCGCCAGGATGCGGCCATCGCCGAGCAAGCGGCCCTGCGCGAGGCAGCCCGCCTGGACGGGGAGCGCCAGGCGCTGGCGCGGCAGGAAAGCCAGCGCCGCGAGGCACAGCAGCAAGAACAGGAGCAAGTGCGAGAGCAAGTGCGAGGGCGAGAGCGCGCCAGGGCAGACGAGAAAGCGCGCCAGGAACAGCAGCGCGCCGAGGCGACGCGGCAGGACCTCGCACGACAGGAAGTGGTACGACAGGAGCAGGCAAGGCAAGCCCAGCTTGAAGCAGCGGCACGCCAGGCGCAGCAGGCACAGCAGGCACAACAGGACGCCGCGCGGCAAGACGCCATCAAGAAAGAGGCCGCGCGCCAGGAAAGTGTGAAACAGGAAGCGGCGCGGCAAGCCGCTCTGCAGCAGGAGGGGGCACGCCAGGAGGCCGCGCGCGAAGCACAGCGGCAACAGGCGGCCCAACAGGCAGCGCAGCAGGCGGCCCAGCAGGCGGCCCAGCAAGACGCGGCACGGCAAGCGGCGGCCCAGCAAGACGCTGCAAAGCAGGCTGCGGCCCAGCAAGAGCGGACCCGCCTGGACCAGGTCCAGCGCCAGCGCGCCGAGCAGGAAGCGCAGCGCGAGGAGCGCCTGCGCGCCATCGGCAAGCAACTCAACGCGGAAGCGGCCCAGCGCGACGCCGCCGCCAACCAGCCGTCGCGCTCGCTACTGCCAGGCATCAGCAGCCTGCGCCGCGGCTATCTGCTGGGGCGGTCCGATCCCAATGCCGAGCTGGTGCAATACGCGCAAAACATGGGCAAGAAGATCGAAACGAATATGACCTTCGACACGGTGCGCGAGATTGTGAAGCAGCCGCACGTGCAACCGGTCGTCACGGTGGCGATCCGCGCCGATGGTTCCGTGGAGAAGGTGACGTTCGTCGTGTCCAGCGGCGTGGCGGCGATTGATGAGGCGGTGCGTAAAGTTGTCGCCAGCCAAGCACCTTATGGTGCCTTCCCGCCCGCATTGGCACGCCAGTATGACGTCGTAGAGATTCGCCGCACGTGGATCTTCGACATGGCGATCCGCCTTCAATGAGGCGCCATTACATCGCTTGCGCGTCAGCGCATTACCCTATTTCGACTTCGTCGGCACGCCACGTTTTGATGTCCCGGCGAGTAGCGTACGTAGCGAGCGCGGCCCTTCTTCCCGGTAGAGAACGTCACTGATACGCCAACCGTCCGCCTGACGCGCCACCGTGTAGGTAATCAATGTTGCTTTGTCGGTCACAGGATCTTTGAACGTCACGTCCACGGTGTTCGGGGATGTAAGGGCGATGCGCAAATCGACGACTCGCGGATCCTGGGAATTGAATAAAAGATCGAAATCCAGAGTGCAAATCGCCTGCGTACGCTGCTGGCAGGCGCTTTCTTCCACGATCATCTTTGCCAGCCTTTTGTCGAAAAATTGCGACAGCGTCGAAACCGGCTGATGGGCGAGACCTTCACCGAACACATCAGAATCACTCGAGAGCGCCTCCCAGGCAAAGTTGCGATACATCGATGCGACGGGTACGAGCCTGTCGCGCGGCGCCGCCGCACAGACTTGCCCGACGGCGGCCGTGGCCAGGACCAGGGTGGCTGCGCACATCCGTTTAGCGACGATAAACAACATAGACTGCCTCCTCTCGTTCATAACCAGGACCAGGCCAAAACCCGCGTTGGATAACATCAGAGATTCATCCACCTCGTACAGGGCACCTGATATCCGATAAATTCGTATGTCAAAGACAGGCAAGTACCGCGATTCATTGGCATTCAATATCGATCTTGCGTGGCAACGCATTCGATACCGTGACGCTGCACTGCTCGATCCTGTCATCGAGCCGCCTGTGCAAACTGAGGTCGCCCAACTCGCCGTACGCGCACTTTATCCAGATCCCACCCGGGTTCGGCGGACGAAGATCATAGGTATTCGTCCGCGCGGTGTTGCTGCGGGTCGTCGTATAAAAGGCCAACTCGGCGTCCTGTTCCGGCGGGCCGCCCGTTGGCGCGGCGAACGAAAGCCTGAACGGCCCATTCACGTGAGGGATCCATCCGTCAAAAGCAATGCCCGCTCGTAGGGCGCTCTCCGGCAGCTCGGCCGGGCAGACGATGTGCTGCACGGATGGCCGTGCAGCGGGCGCCCCGCCACACGTTGCCAGGGCGACGAGAAACAGTGACTGACAAAGTTTGCGCATGATTATTCGATCACCGAGAATGCGTCCGCGTTATCACTTGGGCGCACAAAACTGCCATCCTTGTTCTTGCCGCGCCTGGGGATGAAACGCGACGATATTACTGTTTTTTCGGCAGCATTCCACTGGTCCATGATGCGCATGCCGTCTGACGTTTGGCCCAAGTAAAACGCAGCATGGTTCCCCTTTGATTTTCCCGGCCATTTGCCTTTTTGGAAGGTTGCAATCGCGGTACCCAGGTGCAGCGAACGGTCGCCCATCACTTGCGTCCCTTCACGCCAATTCACCGCCGCCGGCGCACCCGAAAACTCGCGCACCAAGGCGACACATTCACCATCGCCCACTTTTGGCTGCTTTGCGAGGCTCATTGCGTCCTTGTACACGTACGGCATCGCGTTCTCCCTGAAATTGCCCGAACGGGCGACTCCCAAGTTTCAACGCTTCAGGTGACTCAACTTTTGCTGTAACGCAATTGAACGCTTCGGACCAGGCAACGCTGCCGCGCAGAGCGCAGGCGCCGAACGCGTAGGATTTGCTGTTTCTCCGGCGGAGCTGCCTTCCCGCCCCTACCACGGCCACATCCCGTGTTTACGTTTTCTCAAAAAAATTGCCTCTTTACATAACTTTACAAGCCAAAGCCTTCAGGAAAGGGCCGTTTTCCCGTTAAATAGCTATCTCTATGAAAGGCACCCCATGAGCTCGACAATCAGCGGCACCAGCACTTCCACCCTCGCAACGGCCTTGTTTGACAAGCTCGACACGAAAAAAAAGGGGTATATCGAGCAGGCTGACCTGCAAACCGCTTCCGGCACGGCCAGCGATGACACCAAGACCGCCGAGGTATTCAAGGCGCTCGACAAGGACAGCGATGGCAAGGTCACCAAGAGCGAATTGTCGGTGGCGCTGGAAAAAGTGGGCGACGAATTGAATGCGCAGAGAGATCAGTCGCGCGTGACGGCCGGCACGGCCGCTACCGCCGATACCACTGGCGCAGCGGGCGGCCCGCCGCCCGCCGGTGGCCCAGGTGGGCCGCCGCCAAGTGGTGGCGGCGATAGCGACACCAGCAGTGACAGCGGCTCGACGACCACCAGCACCAGCACCGCCAGCACCGCCAGCAAAGCCAGTACCGCCAGCACCAGCAGCAGCAGCACCGAATCGACGGTGAAGTACGTTGCCGCGGCCGATACGGACAATGACGGCACGGTCACTGACACCGAACAAGCCGCCTACAAAAAGGCGCAGGCAGCGGCGGAACTGAAGTCGGCGGAAACGAAAGCGGCGGAATTGAAGGCGCAGACGCAGGTGGAAGAGTACAAGGCCATCAGCACCACCGGTGGTGTCGCGGAAACATCGACCACCCAGGCAATCGACGAGTCTGCCTGATCGGCGATGCCGCGCCGATGAAAAAAAACCCGCAACACGCGGGTTTTTTTATGGGCGCAAGCACTGTGCTCAAGCCGGTACTTGCGGCGCCTGCTCCGCGTCGGCATCGATCGCCGCGACAATCTCGGCCACCTTGGCGATGGCCGCTTCATTGCCCTGCTCGGCCGCCTGCACATACAAGGTCAGCGCCTGCTCGAAATTCTGCTCGACGCCCACCCCATAAAAATACATCGACGCCAGGTTGCACTGGGCGACGGGGTTGCCTTGCACGGCAGCCAGTTGGAACAACTGGGCAGCCTTTTCAACGTTTCGTTCAACGCCCTGGCCGTTGTCGTACATCACGCCCAGATTGGTCTGCGCCGAGGCATTGCCACTCGAGGCGGCGCGGCCCAGCCACAGCATGGCTTGTTCGTTGTCTTGCGGGACGCCGCGACCAAGGTCGTACATCACCCCCAGGTTGTACTGGGCCATGGGATTGCCCTGGTCGGCGGCCAGCTGGTACCAGCGGACCGCCTGGCGCAGGTCGGGGGTGACACCGGCGGCGCGTTCATACAGCACACCCAGGTTGTACTGCGCGGTGGCATTGCCCTGCTCGGCCAGCGCCTTGCAGATTTCCAGTGCGCGAGCGCCATTGCCCGCCTCGACGGCGGCAGCGGCTTCGTTCAGCGCTTGATCTTCTGGTGAAAGTTGTTCGTTTGCTGCTTGCATCGATAAAGCTCCTGGTCGGATTCTGCGGCGCGGGCGCGGCCCTGGCGTCCTTGCCAAGCTGGGTATGGCGTCAAAGCATCAAAATTATCACATACCAGCCAGGGAAGGCGGAATATCTCTTGTAGCGCCTGAAACCTTACGGACGCCCTTCCCTGCGGCATGCCTGTTCGATTCACGGGCAGCTGCCGTAGGCATAGTAGCCGCTCGAGGTGCGCCGCACGTCGGTGTACGCGGCGACCGAGTAAAAGCCCAGGTACTGGTTTGAGTTGACGGCATAGACCTGGCCGTCGCTGCCAATGTAAGCGCGGCCAAAATAGACGTGCCAGTAATTGCTGTCATACCAGTGGTTGCAGGTGAACGGGGCGGCGCTGTTGCCGCTGGTGATGCGGTCGATCATGGTCTTGATGGCCACCATCTGGCCGCCGCTCTTGGCGGGGAAATTGACGTCGTCGTAGCCCCACCAGTCCCAGCAGCCGTTCGGGTTGGCCAGCGTCGTCGTTGCCTGCGGATACAGGACGACGATTTTATTCGTGTCGGCCCAGCGGTTGTAGCCGGCGTGTTGATAGAAGGCGGTGCCGACGGTGGCGACGTTCTGCTTGCAACCGTGAAGCGCCACGTGCAGCTTGCAGGCCTGGCCCGCCGTGCAGGCGGCCGGCACGTAGGCGTAGCCGGTGCTGGCCATGCCGTGCGTGGTGGGATTGAAATTGCCCCAGAACGCAGACTGGTCAAAATTGATGAAGGTGCCGCCCAGCGTGCCCACGTTCTTGGCCACCAGCGCGCCGTACAGCCACGTGAGGATGGCGCCGGCCGTGTCGAAGTTGCAGTTGTTGATGTAAGGCGTGTCTTTCACGCTGCAGGCGTTGCCGAAATAATCGGTGGGCATGGCGTGCTCGGCGGCGACGTTGTTTTTATAGCTGATGTTGGCAGCGGGAATATAGTTGCCATACATGGTTTTCAGGTCGTTCATCACCGCCTGCCTGACGGTCGAGTCGAGCGTGCCGGAGAACAGGTACACCCTGGACGAGGCCAGGTTGCTGGTCGAATCGATGTAGCCATTACTGGACCAGATACTGATCACCGACGCCAGGTAGGGCAGATTGCGCGAGCCCGTGTCGGCCATGCAGGGGCCGGTGGCGACGAGCAGATTGCCTTGCGAGCAGTAGACGGGGCCGCCGGCCACGATGCCCGCCCCCTTCCGGATGGTTTTGGAATACGCCACGTGCATCTGCGCGGCCATGTAGGCGCCCGACGACAGGCCGGAGACGGAAACCTCGTTGACGCTGACGTTGTACTTGGGGAGGACGACGGCGCCGAAGGCGTGGGAGGCGAGCAAACAGGCGAAGAGGGCCGACATGGCCGGGGCGAGGCGAGCTTCCATGCTGTCTCCTTATATTTTTTATGGATGCCTGCTTAGGATGGACAATGCGGGTGCTGATGCGCGCTAGCGCTCAAACCAGAATATGCGGCGCCGGACGATTGTCAAGCAAGGCGGAGTGTCAGACGCCGCCGGAGGGCAGCGCCGTCGGTGTGGCGAACAAGCGGCGGCGGGGCCGGGCCAGCTACATGCGTTCGACGATCTGCAGCGCCGCCCGCTCGCTCATGACCAGCACCAGCTTCAGGCGCGCCCGCGTCATGCCGACGAACAGTTTTCTGAAAACCAGCTCGTCGATGGTGGCGAAATCGAGTTCCGTGAAAATGACGGCCGGCGCCGACTGGCCCTTGAAGCGGTACACCGATTCGGCCAGCAGGCCGCCGTCGCGGAACACGGGGTGGCCGAAAATGTCGTAGGCGCCCGTGAACGATTTGAGGGTGTGGGCGTCGCCCAGCGTTTCCAGTTGGAGAATGGCTGATTTTTCGCGGCCGCGAAACGAGGCGATGGCGATGTCCTGGCGCGCAAACCCCGCCGCCAGGCACAAGGTGATGGCGTGCTTGGTCTGCGCCAGCAGGCTGGCCGTGTCCGTGTAGACCAGGTAGTCGATGTCGGCGCCATCGAAGGGGCTGGCCGCTTCCACCGGCGCGCGGCTGGCCGTGTCAGGGGCGAGCGCGGCCAGCATCTCGACGATCTGGCGCGGGCTGCGGTAGTTGGCGTTGGCATGCAGGATGACCCAGCCGGGCAAGGGCACCGCCGCACGGTCGTACAGGTTCTGGGTGGGGTCTTCCAGCCAGATGGCGCGGCCGGGCGCCTTGAGCATGCGCAGCAGGATGTCGCGCCAGGCGATGGAGAAATCCTGGCCCTCGTCGACGATCAGGACGTCGAATTGCCAGGTTTCCGGCAGATCGGCGTCGGCCAGCGCCGTTTCCATGTCGCGAAACACCTCGGGCGAGCCGTAATTGGGCGTTTCGCCGCGCGCGCGCAGGAAGGCGTCGCCCAGCATGTGGAAGGTGGCAACGCGCCCGCCGGCCGGCACCAGGCGCTCGATGTGGTCGGCCAGCGGACGATTGAAACACACGTACAGGGGACGCAGGCCGGCGTCGATGGCGGCGCCGTATTCGGCCAGCGCCAGCTGGGTCTTGCCGCTGCCGGCGGTGCCGATCACGCGCAGGCGGTAGGGAGAAAAATCGAGCCGGCGCGCCCACGTGCACAGCCCGCCCGACAGGCGGGTGACCATGCGGGTGGCGCAGCCGATCATGGCGCTGGGATCAGGGTGCAGGCTCAGGGTGTCGCCCAGGAAGCGGGCGACCTTTTCGAAGTGCTCGACCGATTCGGCGGGGTCCGTCAGCGGCAATAGTTCGCGCACCATGTCGGCCAGCTGCGCCTTGTTGCTGGCGTCGATGATGTGGCGGGGGTCGATGCCGGCCAGCAGCGGGTCGCGCACGAGGTAGTCGGGGCAGTACAGCAGGTAGTCGATCGACAGGGTCGCGTCGCCGAAGCGGCGGCACATGGCATCGATGGTGCGCACGATGTGCGCTTCGATATTGCGCGGCTTGCCCCGGTAATTCTTGACCAGGCCGTCCGGCGTTTCGGTCAGGAAGCCGGCCTTCTGCTCGATCAGCAGCAGCCGCCCGCTGGGGGCGAGGATAATGAAATCAACTTCGCCATAGGCCGAGAAGCCGTGTTCGGCATTGGTCCAGTGGACACCGTGGTAGATGCTGTAGGGTGTATCGGCCAGGCTCGCATCGAGGGCGGCCAGGGTTTCGATCTCGCGCGCGGCCGCACCGGTCACGGACATTTCGCGCCAGCCGGCGGGGTGGATGTGCGCCATAAAAGCGTGGCCAGGCCTTGCGGCGGCGACAGTGGAAAAGCTTATTTTATGCGCTGTCGGGGGGCGCACGGCCGGCGCCACGGACTTTTTTGCGGGCAGAAGGGGCAGGACTGGCCGGGGCGGCCACCAATGCCCGCCTCAGCGGCCCGGACTGGCGTCGATGGCCCTTGCCTGCTGCCGCAACCGGGCGCGCAAGCGCCGGTTGTCCAGCGCCAGGGTAAGGATGAAGACGATGCCCAGAACATGCACGGCGTCAGCGCCAAGGTAATGCCAGAACGTCCACGCGAGGAGGGAACATGCCATCCCGGCGATCAATAGTGCCAGCTGATCTTTCATCGTGCGACGGGCAGTGCGACCGTTTTTGCAGCGCTGCCTTTGTACAGCCGCGGATCGCGCTGAAGCTGGCCAAGCAGCCAAGGCGGGTTGAATTTATGCAGTCTTGCGACAAACATCACGTCCGCCAATGAGGTACCTCCAGCAAGAGAGCGAGCTGTCGCGACGGCGAGACTACCGATGACCGCACCCACATAGTAGGTGGCGGAACAGGCACCGACGACAGCCAGTGCTTCCATCCTGGTTCCCGCACCGATGACATCCAGAACGGTCACGCGGGTGCCCAATTTTTCAACAAGCCCCAACACCGACGCCGTCGTACCCAGCGCCATTTGCAGGGTCCCAAACAGCGCTTCAGGCGCCGCCAGATTTAGTCCATTCATGTTTTCTTTGAAGTACTTGTAAAAATCTGACATGGCACTCTCCTTCTTGGTCAATGGATTACTCTACGGAAATCCCCTCATTAAATATTGACCTTCCACAGCCCATATTGAATCCTTCCGGACCGCAATTTACTGCCCCACGGCAACCGCGCGGACGATGCGCGCCGGCACTTGTAGAATCACTGTCAACGCCCCCACGAAAGTTTGCATGCGCACTAGCGACTGGTTCCTGTTGATCGGCTGCCTGATGCTGGCGCGCGGCCTGGCCGCCACCACCATCGCGCGACTGCCCGTCACCTCGGCCATGGTGTACCTGCTGGTGGGCGTCGTGCTGGGGCCGATGGTGATGAATGTGTTTCGCTTCGATCCCGTCAATAACACCAGGGTGCTGGAAACCCTGACCGAGATTGCCGTCCTCATTTCGCTGTTTTCCGCCGGCGTCAAGATGCCGGTGCCGTTCATTTTTACGCGCTGGTCGCCGTCGATCCGGCTGGCATGGCTGTCGATGTCGATCACGGTGGGCGTCGTCACGGTGTTTTCCTATTACGTGCTGGGCTTGCCGCTGGGCGCCGGCGTGCTGCTGGGGGCGATCCTGGCGCCCACCGACCCGGTGCTGGCCACCGACGTGCAGGTGCGCCACGCGGGCGACTACGACACCCTGCGCTTCACGCTGACGTCGGAAGCGGGCATGAACGACGGCTCCGGCTTTCCGTTCGTGATGCTGGGCCTGGCATTGCTGGGCGCGGGCGACGTCGAACTCGGCGCCTGGGGCTGGAAGTGGGCGTTGGTGGACGTGGTGTGGGCGACCGCCGCCGCCATCGTCATCGGCCTGGCCGGCGGCACCGCGCTGGGGCGGCTGGGCTGGGCGCTGCGCAACCAGGAACCGAAGCACGAGGTGCTCGACGACCTGGTGGGGCTGGGCCTGATCGCCGTGGTCTATGCGGTCAGCGAACTGGCCCATGCCTGGGGTTTTCTGGCGGTGTTTTTTGCCGGCCTTGCGCTGCGCCATACGGAACTGGTGCTGGCGGGCGCCCACAAGAACCGCCAGGGCTTGCTGGTGCCGGACGACCCGAAAGCCGATCCCGCCAACGACGAGGTGCCCGACCGCGCCACCACGCCGCTGGCCGTGAGCGCCGAAGCGCTGGTGTTCAAGGAACACCTGGAACGCCTGTCGGAACTGACCCTGGTGCTGCTGCTGGGCGGCATGCTGACCCTGTCGAGCTGGAACTGGCGCACCTGGGGCACGGCGCTGTTCCTGTTCGTGATCGCGCGTCCCTTTAGCGTACTGCTGGGGCTGGCTGGAACGGGCTTGTCGATGCGCATCAAGCTGATCATCAGCTGGTTCGGCGTGCGCGGCATCGGCTCGCTGTATTACCTGATGTACGCGCTCAACCACGGCCTGCCGACGACGCTGGCGCGCGATCTGATCCAGATCACGGTGGTGGTGGTGGGGCTGTCGATCATCGTGCACGGCGTCAGCGTGAAACCCTTGATGGACAAGTTCGGCAAGAAGCGGGCGCCGGTCGGCACGGAACGGCCCGAATGAGGGTGAGTGCGCCTGAATGAGTCCGAATGAGTCCGCCAAACGCGCCTGCGCCGCAGCGGGCCGGCAAGGCCTTATACTGGGGCCTGATATCGAATTTCACAGGACCATCATGACGCGCCGCGCCCTCCTTTTCCCCGTTCTCGTCTGCTCGCTGCTCACCGGCTGCATCCAGGGCTCGGCCAGCTACATGGCCGAGGACTCGGCCAACGCCATTTCCCTGCGCGCCGAACAGGAATATTTTTGGAACGACGCGGTGGCCCTCACGGTGGTGGTGGCCAATTTGCCCGAGTGCCAGCGCCAGTTTCCCATGACCACCGTGGGCACGGGCAGCGTCGAGGTAGAGCTCTACAGCGCCGGCGAGTCGGTCTATTCGATGCGGGTCGGCGCCCAGGTCATGCGGGTGGAATTGCAGACCTGCACGCGGCTGACCGAACCGACGCCGCAGGAACTGGGCCAGCGGCTGGGCACTTTCCGGCTCGACGCCGACAAGAAACTGGTGTTCGAAAAGGCACCCGAGGCCGCAGTGCCGGCCGCGGCCGATGCAGCGGCCGGCACCGCGACGCCCGCATCGCCAGCACCTTAAGCACGCGGGCGCCTCATTCGTCGCCCCCGCGGCGGCGCAACTGGACCGCCGCGCTCGGCTTGCCCACCGCGTCCAGCGCCCGCTCGAGCAGGCTCGGCTCGGCGCCGCGCTGCAGCGTCCATTGGGTAAAATATTCGTGCACGGTGCGCCACGGCGGGAAGGTGGGCGGCATGCTGCGCCACGGCACCCCGGTATCGAGAAAATACAGAATGGCGCAGAACACATCGTACAGATCGTGCTTGCGCGGCCGGGTTTTACGGCGCGCCGCTTCCAGCAGCGTGCGGATGCGTTCGAAATCGTCGCGCGAAATATCGCTCGGGTAGCTGGGCCTGGCCATCGTCACCCCCAAACAGGGTTGGAGGGCTGGAAGCGGAACAGGTTCCCCGCTCGCCAAACAAAAGTGCGCGCCTGCTGGCCGCCAGGGCCAGCGCGATCAGTCCTTGGCCAGCGCCAGGAACTCGGTGCGCAGTCCCAGGTTGCGCTGCAAGGCGCCCAGCATGGCCGAGGTGATGGTTTCCTCGCCCGGGGTGCGGATGCCGCGGCTTTCCATGCACAGGTGGCGGCACTTGATGACCACACCGACCGCTTTCGGCTCGAGTACCTCCATCAAGGCATTGGCGATCTGGATCGTCATGCGCTCCTGTACCTGCAGGCGCTTGGAGAAGCAGTCGACCAGGCGGGTCAGCTTGGACAGGCCGACAATCTTGCCTTTTGGCAGATAACCGATCGTGGCCTTGCCGAAGAACGGCGCCAGGTGGTGCTCGCAATGGCTGTAGACAGGGATGTTGCGCACGACAATCAACTCGTTGTATTCCTCGGCGCCATCCTCGAACGCTTTCAACAGCGTCACCGGGTCCTGGCCGTAGCCGGACGTCCAGTGTTTCCACGCCTTGGCCACGCGCGCCGGCGTTTCGACCAGGCCAGGACGGTCCGGATTTTCACCCAGGCTCAGTAACAGGCGGCGCCAGTCGTGTTCGGAAAAATCATCATGGTCGGACATCGGAATACCTTCAAAAATTCGATTTGCCTACAGTATATAGAAATTTCACACTTCCCTTGGCCGCCCCCCTCGGCCGTCTGGTCGTGGCCGCGCTGCAAGTTTGCGCAAACCGAACCCGGCCATGCGGCGCCTGCGCTAGCGTGAAGACATCCACGCCGACGGGGGAGCGACCCATGTTGAATAGTTCAGTTCTGGAAGTTGCGATCGGCCTCAGCTTTTGCTACGCCAGCCTGGCCCTGATCGTCAGCACCGTCCAGGAGGCGCTGGCGTCGGCGCTGCACCTGCGCGCCCACACCCTGCTCGACGGCATCAAGACCATGCTCAACGACCCGCGCTTTAACGGCATGGCGCGGGCGCTCTACAGCCACGCCCTGATCAACCCGCACGACGACGGCCAAGCGGGCCAGCAGGACGCCCTCAAGCACAAGCCCTCGTATATCGAGCCCTTGCACTTCGCCATCGCCCTGATCGATACGATCGGGCGGGTACCGGGCAATATCGACAAGCTCGGCCAGGACATCGACACCCTGCGCGATCCCCAGTTGCGGCGCGCCCTGCAAGGCATTTATTTGCGCGCCAACGGCAACTTCACCGAGTTCGAGGATGGCGTCGCCGCCTGGTTCGACAGTGCCATGGCGCGCGTGTCGGGGGAATACAAACGCCGCTCGATGCTGGTGAGCGTGCTGCTGTCGCTGCTGCTGACGGTGCTGTTCAATATCGACAGCATCCATTTGTTCAAGGTCCTGTGGCAACACCCGGCGCTGGCGGCGCAGATCGCGGCGGTGCCGACGGCGGCCGACCGCGCCACCATCGATTTAATGTTCAGCTTGCCGATTGGCTGGCAGACCTTCCCGCCCGCCTTCGACGGCAGCTTCCTGCTGCAGGTGGCGGGCTGGCTCATCACCACCTCGAGCAGCCTGTTCGGCGCGCCGTTCTGGTTTTCCACCTTGCAGAAAATCATGCAGCTGCGCGGCACGGGCGCCAAGCCGGACGAGCAGCGCCCGCTGAGCGGGCCGCGCGGGGTCCGGCGCACCTGGAATGACTACGCCGAGGGCGGCCGGTAGGTGTCGACCAGGATGCTCGAGATTGACACGTGGGGAACTTTTTCCGGCCACACATCGTTGGGGCCGAACCAGCGCGCCTCGGCGATTTCATCGGCATCGACGCGGATCTCGCCGCCCGCGTAATCGGCGGTGAAGGCGATCATCAGGGAATGGGGAAACGGCCACGACTGGCTGGCAAAATATTGCAGATTGGTGACCGTCAGGCCCACTTCCTCGAACACCTCGCGGTGCACCGCTTCCTCGATCGACTCGCCCGCTTCCAGGAAGCCGGCCAGCGGCACGTAGCGGGTGGTGGCGGCCCGGGTGTGGCTGGCCATCAGGAAGGCATCGCCCTTGCGGATCAGCACCATCATGGCCGGCGAGATGCGCGGGTACGCCATGTTGCCGCAGCGGCTGCACTTGAAGCAGCGCTCGCCCGTGGCCAGTGCCATCGGGTTGCTGCACGCGCCGCAGAAGCGGTGCGTGCGGGCCCATTCGGCCAGTTGCGCGGCGCGCCCGGCCAGGCCGAGGATGTCGTCGTCCAGCTCGCCGAACAGCGAACGCAGGCCGCGCCAGCCATAGCCACCGGCCGGCACCGTGTCGCGTTCGACCCAGCCGGCCTGGACATAGCGTTCGCCCAGCAGGCCGACCGGCACCAGCTGGTGGGGGCCCAGTTCAAGCTGGGCCAGCGCGGCGGCGTCCGGCAGCGCCAGGTCGGCGTCGCGCACCAGCACCTGGTTGCCGTGAAAAATAAAGGTCAGCGCATCGGCATCGACGCGCGGCGCCATCAAGGGCGTGAAGGTGGCTGGAGTCTGGAGCATGGTGGCAAATTTTAAGTGGCGAGCGGCAATGATACCGGCTTTCCATGCGCGCCGCAGCGCCCCCGGCGAATGGCCGCCGCCCGCCTGCTCGCGCCGTTTAGCGCACGCAGCTGACGTAGGCGCCGTTGCTGTCGGCTTCGCCCACGACCACGGCGCCGCTGGCCAGGTTGACGGTGTTGTGGGCATTGGCCAGCGCGCTCGAGCCCGTCCACGTGGCGCCCAGCGTCCAACCCTGGCCTGCCAGCACGCCCGCTGCCGCCAGTTCCGTCAACTCGGCCTGCAGCGGCAGGCGCCAGCCGGTCAGCCCGCTGATGGTGCTGGTGCTGCAGAAGGCGTTGGCATTGGTCCAGCTGTCGATGCGGGTGACGGGCATGAAGGCCAGCACGCCGCGGCCGACGACGCTGCCAGCGGTGGCGGGGGCCACGCAGACGTTGCCCACCAGCGTGGCCGGCGCCGTGCAGGCAGGCGCCGTGACGCAGCTACCCGCCTGGTTCACTTGCGGCGCCGTGCACACGCGCACCTTGACGGTGAGCAGCGCGCTGGTGCTGGTGGGATTGTAGCTACCGAGCTCCGGCTGGCTGGCGGTGATGCTCGAGGTGCCCGACTTGACGAAGGTGACGACATTGCCGGCGACGGTGGCCACCAGGGGATTGCTGCTGCTGTAGCTGAACGGGGCCGGGCTTTTCGAGGTGGGCGCCGTCAGGGTCAGGGGGGCGTCGCCTTCGGTGGCCGTCAAATCGGGAAAATTGGTCAATGGCACGCCGTTGCCGCCGCCGCAGGCCAGCAACAAGGCGGCGCACAGCGCAGCAACAGCAATCAACAGGCGGTGTTTCATGATGGGCTACGCTCCGGAAAAAATATTGCTCGAATTATAAGCGAACGCGGCATCCACGCCCACCCAGTCTCCGCTCAGGTATCGTCGAGCGCGATCACGCGGTCGCCGTCGGCGGCCACGCAGCCGTCGGCGATCGGGGTCCAGCCCCGGTGCACCACCACCTGGCGGCTGTTGTGGCACAGCTCGATGCGCTCGCTGTCGGGCCAGCGGGCACGGGCGAAGCTTTCCAGCGTGGCAGGCAGGCTGATCGCCAGTTGCCGGGCACGCCGCGCCGCCGGCGGGTGGTCGTCCAGGTGCACGAAGGGCACCAGCGGCGCGATCCACATCAGGTAGCGCGAGGGCACCAGCACGGGCGCGGGCGCGTACGGCGCCGCCGCCAGCCAGGCTTGCGCGCGTTCCCGTAAATCGTCGCCGTCGGCCAGGTCGCCCCAGGCGGCCGCCATCAGCTCGGCAATCCACTGGTTGCAGTTCTGGTAGCGCAGGCTGAACGGGTAGGCGGTGGCGCTGTAGGTACTGGCCAGCAGGCGCAGGGCGCGCGCGCTGTCGAGGGTGGCCGCGTGCAGGGTGGCCGCCGCTGCGGGCGGCAGGCGCACGATCGACACGTAGCCGAGCGCGGGATTGTCGATGCCCATGGCGAAACCGGCCATGCCCTGATCGAAGATGCGGGGGCGCCCTTCGTCGCAGGCGTAATACAGCTGGCGCGCCGACCAGGCGCCGGTGGCCGCGCGCCACGCCACCCCCGTATGCGAATAGCGAATGTTGAAACGGGATAGGTCCAGGCCGGAGCGGCTGACCAGCACGCCGCCGTCCGTGGCGCCCTCCGATGGCGCAGCCTCGCCGCCCAGCTCGGCGCGCACGATGGCGGCAAAGCGCAACAATTTGTCCTGCTGGTCCGCGCTGAGCGGCTGCAGGCGGTCACAGAAGGCGGGCGAGCCGGACTGGGCACTGGCGGCGCCGCTGGCCAGCAGCGTCACCAGCGCCAGCGGCCGCCGCCACCTCACAGAGTGACCTTGCGGGCGGCCAGTTCGTTATAGACCTCGTCGGCCAGCACCAGGAAAAAAGCCTGGCGCCGGGCACCCTCGCCCTGGGCGAATTCGAGGCCATACGCGCGGTTTTGCACGTGCACCAGGGCGCCGCCGGCGAGGGCCTGGCGCTCGACGATGGTTTGCGGCAAGTCGAGCACGATGCGGCGGGTCGCATCGTCACCCAGTTGCATGGCCAGGCGGGCGCTGTTGGCGCGACCCGGGGTGGGCGTCACTTCCAGGATCTGGTAGGTGCCATCGGCGCGGCGGTTGTTGTTGTTGTTGGTCGAACTGTTGCTCGATCCTTGCAGCGAATCGGACACGCTGCCGCTCGAGGCCGAGCCGGCGCTCGAGGCGGACGAGGCGACGCTGTCGGCATGGGCCAGCGGCGCGCTGGCGGCGGCGGCGAAAACGGCAGTGAGCAGGGCAGCGCGCAGGCGGATAGTCGAGGTCATGAAAACTCCTGAGGGGGTGAAACGGACGAGAGCATAAAAAATATGCCGCCTAATATAGCAGGGCGCACCGCCGGTGGCGACCGCCGAGCGGGGGTGTTACAAAGTGGCGCCCGGCCGCAGCGCCGCCTCGCCCGTCAGGGCCAGCGGCAGCGCGCGCGCCCAGCGGTTCGACGACAGGGAAAAGCTCAGCGCGCGCACCTGGTGATACCAGCCGGCCGGCACGTAGAGCATGTCGCCCGGTTCGACAATGCACTCGATGAACGTGGCCTGGCGGGCCAGCGGAAACTGCGCGAAATCGGGCGCTTCCGGATCGACGGGCGAGCCGAACAGCAGCGAATTGGCTTCGCGCACGTACAGGAAGGCGTCGTGATGGGGCGGCGCCAGCACGATGCGCTTGGTGCCCCAGATCTGCGCAAAGATGTTGTCGTCGAAATCGCAGTGCAGGGGCGTGACGGTGCGCGCCGGGCCGATCCAGAACCGGGGCGGCCCCATCTTGTCAAAATACGCCGGCCAGTGGCACAGGCGGTTCAGTTCGCGCAAGGCCAGGTTGCCCAGGTAGGGCGGCAGGCCGGGCGCGTCGGCCTCGACCAGGTCGAGATACTCGCCCATCGACATGTCCTGCATGGCGCGGTCGGCGGCGAAAGCGGTGTTGATGTAGTCGCCCACCCGCGCCCGCACGGGCAGGCCGGCAAATTGCTCGCGCAGCACGGCCGGGGCCAGGCTCGTCAAGGGCCAGCGCCCGACGATGCCGGTAATAATAAAAGGCAGGCCCTGCGCGGCGCGCGCGCGAAAGGCCGCCCCGTCGAGCCGCTGCAGGCGTTCAATCGCAGTGATGGACGGCAACGAGCGGGCGGCCAGCTTGATGGCCTCGCGCATGGCGTCGATCGACGAGACGGCGCGGATGGCCGCATCTTTCTGCGCGCGGGCCTGCTGCTCGGCCAGCGCCTGCGCGGGCGTCGCCGGCACCGCTTGCCGGGGCGGCAGGCGGCTGGCGGGCGCTTCTTGCTCGGGAAGGTGGTTCGTTGCCATCACTGCTTTCAGGTTCAGGCGGCCGCACCGTCGGCGCCGCAAGAACGCGATGATAAGGCAAACGGGCCGGCCCGCGCGGCGAGAGCTTAAAGCGACAGCACCATGGTGCGCGGGCAATGGTCGCTCGTTTCGATGCGTTGCTGCTCGAACGTGAACACGGGGGTCTTGACCGAGGTGGGCGCCTGCTTCTGCCGGGCCAGCAGGGTGCCGCTCATGACGATGTGATCGAGCCCGGTAAATCCCTTGCACGCCGCATCGAGCTGCTTGAGCGGCACCTGGTGCAGCGCCGGCGTGCCATCGGCGATTTCTTGCCACAGATAGCTGGTGCGCACGTAACCGGCGGCGTCGGGCAGGTTGTCCGAGGCCGGCAGGCTGTGGTCGGTGCGCACCTCGTTGGCCGGCACATTGGCCTGCAGTTCCTCGTCGATGCGGCGGTTGAAGTCGCCCAGCAGCACGAAGTCGGGGCTGGCGCGCGCCACCGTCTTGATCCACTGTTCCAGGATCGGCACCTGGCGGTTGAGCACCCGGCAGGCCGGGTCCGGGTCGCTGAGCTTGCGGCCTGGATAGCGTCCGCTGGACACCAGGTTGGCGCAACTGGCCTTGAGGTGGACGTTCATGAACGTCAGCGGCTTGCCGGCAATCTGCAGCTGCAGGGCCAGGCCGGGGCGTACCGCGTGCGAGGCGGGGTCGGCCGGGTCTTCCTTGACGGCCAGGGCGGCATGGGTGGTGCACACGCCGGGCATGCTGCTCAGGCTGCGATCCCAGGCGAAGCCGACCGTCTGGAACTCGTCATGGGCCGCCACGCAGGTGGCAAAGCGCGCCGCATGCTTGCCCAGCATGTCCTCGATCACGGCGACCGAGCGGATTTCCTGGAACGCCAGCACCTTGACATCGTCGGTGGCGATCAGGTCGCCGATGGTCTTGCGCATGGCGTCGAGCTTGCGCTGGTAATCGGCCGCCGTCTCGACGGGCGCCGTGCCGGGGCGCGAGTACGCCGAGCATGGCGCGATCAGGCCGCCGGGGGCCAGGCGCGCCGTCGCCGCCCGGGTATCGGCTTCGCATTGCTGCGCCAGCTTGACGCTGTCCGGCGTCGCCACCGTTTCGCCGGGGCGGCGCTGGGGCCGCGTGTTGCACCACGACACGGCGGTGCACACCTGGTGGTGCAATTGATAGTCGCTGGCGCTGCCGGCCCAGGCGCCGTTGAACGAGGTGACGCCGAACTGCACGCCGCCATCGGCGTAAGCGGAACCAGCGGGCAGGACGCCCAGGGCCGCGACCAGCAGCATGATGTTTTTCATAAGGATGCCCTTTGTCTGGTGATTTCTCTAGCGCGACTGTAGCGCATTTTGGCGGGCCCTCGCATGAGAAAATATGGCCACATGACACCGACCGAACTGCCTCCTGCGATCGAATTGCAGGCTGAGACTTTAATCCGCGATACGGGCGCGCGCCTGACGCGGCCGCGCACCCGTGCGCTGGCGTTTTTGCTGACACAGCCAGCGCCCCTGACCCACCATCAAATTCACCAGCAACTGCCCGGCGAGGCGCTCGACGCCGTCACCCTGTACCGGGTGCTCGAATGGCTGACCGAGAATGCGCTGGCGCACCGCATCCTCGGCGCCGACCAGGTCTGGCGTTTCAGCGCCAAGGGGCAAACGGGCCATGCCGGCCACGATCACGCCCATTTTCAGTGCACCAGCTGCGAGTCGGTCACCTGTTTCACCGATGTGCCGGTACCGCGCCGGCCCAAGATGCCGGCCGGCTTCACCAAACACGAAGTCGATTTCCTGATCAAGGGAATCTGCCCCCTGTGCGGCAAGCAATAGAAAAATAGCCTCAGGCGACACCCTCACGGCGCCTCGCGGCCGGCAGCGGCAGGCTTGCGCGCCAGGCACAGGTAGCCCAGCAGCGCTCCCGCGACGAGGGCGATGCCGCTGCTGGTGAGCACCAGCTGGTTCGCCGCCAGCGCACCGTGCTCGCGCGTGACGATGGCGTACAGGGCCGTGGTGTACGACAAGGCCACCACCACCCAGCCGACCGCGCGCCGATAACGCAGCGCGCCGGCGCGGGCGCTGGCCTGGCGCAGCAGGCGCACCATCAAGCGGCTGTCGACGGTGTCGGAGATGGCCATGCCAGCCGTAAATACCAGGCCAGCCAGCAGCGCCATCGCGCTGCCGCCGCCGGCAGCCGTGGCGTAGGCCCAGAACACGGCCTGGGTGGCCGTCTCGAACACCAGCGCGAACACGATGCCGGTGCCGACCATCGCCAGCGGGTGCGAACTGTTGCGCAGGCGCGCCGGCAGCAGCTGGCGTTTCCAGCCGCGCGGCTGGTAGCTTTGGCCATTGCGTTGTCCATTGAGCAACTCAACCACATTGAGCGTGCCCACCGCGATCAGCAGCAGCGCCGGCAGCCACTCGATGACCAGGCGTAGCGCCGCAGGCACGCTGATGCCGGCCGTGAATTCTCCCACCAGCACGGCGATGGCGGTGACGGTCAGGCCGTGCCCCAGGGCGAACAGGGTGCCGGCCCAGGGCGCCACGCGCGAGGCGGGCCGCGCGTCGAGCGTGCGGTACACCATGTTGTCGATCATGGCGATGTGGTCCGGATCGAGCCCGTGGCGCAAGCCCAGCACCAGCATCAGCGCCAGCCCCGATACCGGCAACAGTTGTGTTTCCATGCCGCTCCCTATTGCGTTTGCAAACCCCGGCCGTCAAGGCCCGTCGCGGCGGCGCCGCAGCAGCAGCGCGGCCAGCCCCAGCATCAGCGCGCCGGACAGGCACTGCACGGCGAGCGCGGGCAGCACCGACGATCCGGCGGCGCTCGCCGGTACGAAGCGGGGCGTGCGCGCGGCGTCGGCGGCGCTGAGCGGGCGGTCGCCAAAGATATAAGGATAATGGAAATTGCGCACCGTCTCATGAAAAGCGGCGATGCGGTCCTGGTAGGCCAGTTGCGCCTCGAGGTCGCTCAGCGAAGGGTGTTGCACTTGGTTTTAGAGGCTGCCCTTTCCATAGGTGAACACTATAGGAAGCAGAGATAACTTTTGGAAATATTATAATAATAAAAAAGCCGCACCAATTAAGGTGAGGCTTTGTGTTGTTTACATTCCTAAACTTGTTACGGTCTAGAACGGGATATCGTCGTCCATGTCCGAAAAATTCGGCGCCGGTTTTGGCTGCGGGCGGGCGGCCGGGGCCGGTGGCGCCTGGCGCTGCTGCGCTTGCGGACGGCTTGGCGGGGCGCTGTCGTAGCCGCTGCCGTCGTCCATGCCGCTGTCGCCGCCCATGCCTTGACGGCCGCCCAGCATTTGCATGTTCTCGGCGACGATGTCGGTCGCGTATTTTTCGACGCCGTCCTTGTCCGTGTATTTACGGGTTTGCAGGCGGCCTTCGACATAGACCGACGAGCCTTTTTTCAGGTACTGGCCGACGATTTCGGCCAGGCGGCCGAAAAACGAGATGCGGTGCCATTCGGTCAGCTCTTTTTGCTCGCCCGTGTTCTTGTCTTTCGACTTGTAGCTGGTGGCCACGGCGATGTTGGCGATGGCGTCGCCGCTGGGCATGTAGCGAATTTCCGGGTCGCGGCCGAGATTGCCGACGATGATGACTTTGTTGACTGAGGCCATGTGGTACTCCAATGGATTTTTGTGAACCCTGACACTGCATGTGTCCGAACGTCAGGGAGTGGGCGCCCGAAGGCAGTGGCTATTATATCGTGTGCCATATCGTGCGCGATGGTCAAATTGCCATCGCCCCCCTGTACCGGGCGGCGATTCGCGGGCGCCCCTTCGGCTTTGCGCGCACGCACGGGCGAGCACAAAAAAACCCGTCATTTATTTTACTTTTGTAGCTGCTTTGCCATTGGAAATCTGCAAATTCCGCCCATCTGGCAAGGCTGTCCCTGTTGCGCCCGTCCCCATGGCCACGCCAGGGGCATGCGGCCTCGGCGGCGTCGGTGGTATGACGCCGCGCAACAAAAACCGCTATAGTGATACGTTCTCTTTTTGGCCCGCCTGTCGCGTCAGACGTCGAGCGCCGGCCTCGCACCTTTACCTGAAAGCCAGCCCGTTTAAATGGATGAAATTCGTATTCGTGGTGCGCGCACGCACAACCTGAAGAACATTAACCTCGACCTGCCACGCAACAAGCTCATTGTCATTACCGGCCTGTCCGGCTCGGGCAAATCCTCGCTGGCCTTCGACACCCTGTACGCGGAAGGGCAGCGTCGCTACGTCGAATCGCTGTCGGCGTATGCGCGCCAGTTCCTGCAACTGATGGAAAAGCCCGACGTCGACCTGATCGAGGGGCTGTCGCCGGCCATTTCGATCGAGCAGAAAGCGACCTCGCACAATCCCCGTTCGACCGTCGGCACCGTCACCGAGATCCACGATTACCTGCGCCTGCTGTACGCGCGCGTGGGCACGCCGTATTGCCCGAATCACCCGGAACATCCGCTGGCGGCGCAAACCGTCTCGCAGATGGTCGACGCCGTGCTGGAAATGGCGGAAGGCACCAAGCTGATGATCCTGGCGCCCGTGGTGGCCAACCGCAAGGGCGAGCACGTCGACCTGTTCGCCTCGATGCAGGCGCAGGGCTTCGTGCGCTTTCGCATCCAGAGCGGCACGGCCGAGGGCCGCGTGTACGAAATCGACGACATGCCGAAGCTGAAGAAAACCGAGAAGCACACGATCGACGTGGTGATCGACCGCATCAAGGTGACGGGCGACATCAAGCAGCGCCTGGCCGAGAGTTTCGAGACGGCCCTGCGGCTGGCCGATGGCCGCGCCATGGCGCTGGAAATGGACAGCGGCGCCAGCCACATGTTTTCGAACAAATTCGCCTGCAACGAGTGCGGCTATTCGCTGCAGGAACTCGAACCGCGCCTGTTCTCGTTCAATAACCCGATGGGCGCCTGCCCCGAATGCGATGGCCTCGGCCATATCGAGTTTTTCGATCCCAAGCGGATCGTCGCCTTTCCCAACCTGTCGCTGGCCTCGGGCGCCATCAAGGGCTGGGACCGGCGCAACCAGTTCTATTACCAGATGCTGTCGAACCTGGCGGCGTTCTACGAATTCGACATCGACATGCCGTTCGAGAAGCTGCCAGAAGCGGCGCGCCTGGCCGTGCTCAATGGCTCCGGCAAGACCAGCATCCCGTTCACCTACGTCAACGAGCGAGGCCGCACGGTGGTGCGCGAGCATACCTTCGAGGGCGTGGTCACCAATTTGCAGCGGCGCTACCGGGAAACCGATTCGATGGCCGTCAAAGAGGAACTGGCCAAGTTCATCAACGAGAAGCAGTGCCCCGCCTGCGACGGCGCCCGCCTGCGGGTGGAAGCGCGCTACGTCAAGCTGGGCACCGGCAAGCAGCAGCGTGCCATCTACGAGATCGCCAACAAGCCGCTGCGCGCCTGCCTCGATTATTTCGAGAAGCTGACCTTGAAAGGGGCGAAAAAAGAGATCGCCGACCGCGTCGTCAAAGAAATCATCTCGCGCCTGAAGTTTCTCAATAACGTGGGGCTCGATTACCTCTCGCTCGACCGCAGCGCCGATACCCTGTCGGGCGGCGAAGCCCAGCGCATCCGCCTGGCCTCGCAAATCGGCTCCGGCCTGACGGGCGTGATGTACGTGCTCGATGAACCGTCGATCGGCCTGCACCAGCGCGACAACGACCGCCTGATCGAAACGCTCAAGCACCTGCGCGACATCGGCAACAGCGTGCTCGTCGTCGAGCACGACGAAGACGCCATCCGCACCGCCGATTACATCGTCGACATGGGCCCGGGCGCCGGCGTGCACGGCGGCGAAGTCATCGCCGAGGGGACGCTGGCGCAGATCCTCAAAAACAAGAAGTCGCTGACGGCGAAGTATCTCAATGGCACGCTGAAAATCGAGGTGCCGAAGCAACGCCACATCGCCGATCCGAACCGCCAGCTGGTGATCACGAATGCGACGGGCAACAACCTGAAAAAGGTGTCGCTGAACCTGCCGGTCGGCCTGATGACCTGCGTGACGGGGGTGTCCGGCTCCGGCAAATCGACCCTGGTCAACGACACCCTGTATCCGGCGCTGTCGCGCCACTTGTACGGCTCGCAGACGGAACCGGCGCCGCACGATGCGATTAGCGGCCTCGAGCACTTCGACAAGGTCATTTCGGTCGACCAGGCGCCCATCGGCCGCACGCCGCGCTCCAATCCGGCCACCTACACGGGCTTGTTCACACCCATCCGCGACCTGTTCGCCACCGTGCCGTCGGCCAAGGAGCGCGGTTACAGCGCCGGGCGTTTTTCCTTCAACGTCAAGGGCGGCCGCTGCGAAGCCTGCCAGGGCGATGGCGTGATCAAGGTGGAAATGCACTTCCTGCCCGACGTGTACGTGCCGTGCGACGTCTGCCACGGCAAGCGCTACAACCGCGAAACGCTCGAGGTGCAGTACAAGGGCAAGAGCATCACCGAAGTGCTCGACCTGACGGTGGAAGATGCCCACGAGTTCTTCAAGCCCGTGCCGGTGATCGCCCGCAAGCTGGCGACCCTGCTCGACGTGGGCCTCGGCTACATCAAGCTGGGGCAAAGCGCGACGACGCTGTCGGGCGGCGAGGCGCAGCGCGTCAAGCTGTCGCTCGAATTGTCCAAGCGCGACACGGGGCGCACCCTGTACATTCTCGACGAGCCCACCACCGGCCTGCACTTCAAGGACATCGACCTGCTGTTAAAAGTGATGCACCGCCTGCGCGACCAGGGCAACACGCTGGTGGTCATCGAGCACAATCTCGACGTCATCAAGACAGCCGACTGGATTGTCGACCTGGGGCCGGAAGGCGGCGCCGGCGGCGGTCGCATCGTCGCCTTCGGCACGCCGGAGCAGGTGGCGGTCAATCCGGAGAGCGTGACGGGCAAGTACCTGGCGCCGCTGCTGCAGTAAGCATCAGGGCCAGCGACGCACCATAAAAAAAAGCCGGGACGCACAGCGCCCGGCTTTTTTCATGCTGCGTCTGGTCCTGCGTGGCGCAGGCACCCCGCGCTGCCATGCGCCCTTCCCTTATGACGCCATGCGCCTTTGCAGCGTTTTTCTCGTCTCGATCAGCTCCTGCGGCAGGTGGTACGCCAGCTTGTCGAACAACTCGTCGTGCAGCTTGACTTCCTCCTGCCAGGCGGCCGCATCGATCGAGGTGATGTTCTCGAACTGCTCGCGGGTAAACGCCAGGCCGTCCCAGTTCATGTCCTCGAACGTGGGCGTGATGCCGAACAGGTGCTCGACGCCGCCGGCCTTGCCTTCGATCCGGTCCAGCATCCACTTGAGCACGCGCATATTGTCGCCGAAGCCGGGCCAGACAAAGCGTCCCGCGTCGTCGGTGCGGAACCAGTTGACGCAGAAGATAGCGGGCATCGTGTCCGGGTTTTTCGCGCCCAGGTCCAGCCAGTGCTGGAAGTAGTCGCTCATGTTGTAGCCGATGAAAGGCAGCATGGCGAAGGGATCGCGGCGCACCACGCCCACCTTGGCGGCGGCGGCGGCGGTCGTTTCCGAGCCCATCGTGGCGGCCATGTACACCCCTTCGATCCAGTTGCGCGCCTCGGTCACCAGCGGCACCGTGGTGGAGCGGCGTCCGCCGAAAATAAAGGCGGACAGGGGCACGCCGGCCGGGTCGTCCCACGACGGGTCGAGCACGGGGTTTTGCGTGGCCGCCACCGTGAAGCGCGAATTCGGGTGCGCCGCCTTGGTGCCGGAGGCGGGGGTCCAGTCCTGGCCCTGCCAGTCGATCAGGTGGGCGGGCGCCTCCTTCGTCAAACCTTCCCACCAGACGTCGCCGTCGTCGGTCAGGGCGACATTGGTAAAAATCGTGTTGTCCTTCATCGACGCCATGCAATTGGCGTTGGTCTGCTCGTTGGTGCCGGGGGCCACGCCGAAATAGCCCGCTTCCGGGTTGATGGCGTACAGGCGGCCGTCGGCACCCGGCTTGATCCAGGCGATGTCGTCACCGATGGTCGTCACTTTCCAGCCTGCGAAGGCGGCTGGCGGAATCATCATGGCGAAATTGGTCTTGCCGCAGGCGGAGGGGAAGGCGGCGGCCACATAGTGCTTCTTGCCTTCGGGCGACTCGACGCCCAGGATGAGCATGTGCTCGGCCAGCCAGCCGCTGCCGCCCGCTTCGGCTTCCTGCTTGCCCATGTTGGAGGCGATGCGCAGGGCGAAGCATTTTTTGCCCAGCAAGGCGTTGCCGCCGTAACCGGAGCCATACGACCAGATCTCGCGGCTTTCCGGAAAGTGCACGATGTACTTGGTGGCGTTGCACGGCCAGGCGACGTCCTGCTGGCCGTCCGCCAGCGGCGCGCCGACACTGTGCACGGCTGGCACGAAGGCGCCGTCGCTGCCCAGCACGTCGTAGACCGCCTTGCCCATGCGCGTCATGATGCGCATGTTGACGGCGACATACGGCGTGTCGGACAGCTCGACGCCGATGTGGGCAATGGGCGAACCGAGCGGCCCCATCGAGAACGGCACCACGTACATGGTGCGCCCGCGCATGCAGCCGTCGAACAGGCCGTGCAAGGTCTCGCGCATGGCGGCCGGAGCGATCCAGTTGTTGGTGGGACCGGCCTGCTCTTTCGTTGCGCTGCAAATATAGGTGCGGTCTTCCACGCGGGCCACGTCGGACGGATCGGACAGGGCCAGAAAGGAGTTCGGCCGCTTGGCGGGATTGAGCTTTTTCATGGTGCCGGACGCGACCATCTCGGCACACAGGCGGTCGTATTCCTCGTCGGAGCCATCGCACCAGTAGATGCTGTCGGGCTTGGTCAGCGCGGCGATTTCGGCCACCCAATTGATGAGAGCCTGGTGTTTGATATAAGCTGGAACGTTCAAGGCGGCGACGCCTTGCAGGACAGGTTGGTTCATTTTACCTCCAGTGCAATAAAGAATGCTGGTCGACGCGCTCGCGCGGGGCGCTGCCATCGATGCCGGCCGCGCCCCTGCGACGGGCTGCAAAAGGCGGGGCAGCGCGTCCGGATGCGGGCGATTGTACCCCCCAAAACGGTGCAAAAATCGTCAAACCGACAAAAATGTAGTAATAATAGTTGACTGATGTAGTAGGCTATTTCACCCGGGCGTGAACCCTGTTATTTCCCTACGAAGTTTTCTTACCATTGTGGCAATGCATATGAAAATAGCTGTTCTCGACGACTACCAGGATGCGGTGCGTCACCTGGCGTGCTTTAATTTGCTCGACGGGCACGAGGTCAAAGTGTTCACCAACAGCACCCGCGGCATCGGCCAGCTGGCGATCCGGCTGGCGCCGTTCGATGCGCTGGTGCTGATCCGCGAGCGCACGGCGCTGCCGCGGGCCCTGCTGGAAAAACTGCCGAACCTGAAACTGATTTCGCAGACGGGCAAGGTGGCTGGCCACATCGACGTGGCGGCGGCGACCGCGGCCGGCATCGCCATCGCCGAGGGGGTCGGCTCGCCCGTGGCGCCGGCCGAACTGACGTGGGCGCTGATCATGGCGGCCAGCCGCAAGATCGTGCCATATGCCAATAACCTGAAAGACGGCCTGTGGCAGACCGCCTCGATCAATCCGGCGCTCAACACGCTGGGCGTGGTGCTCAGGGGACGCACGCTGGCGATCTGGGGTTACGGCAAGATTGGCAAGCTCATCGCCGGCTACGGCAAGGCCTTCGGCATGCGCGTGCTGGTGTGGGGGCGGCCCGACAGCCTGGCGGCGGCGGCCGCCGACGGGTACCAGGTGGCGCCGTCGAAGGCGGCCCTGTTTGCCGAGGCAGACGTGCTGACAGTGCACCTGCGGTTGGTCGAGGCCACCCGCGCCATCGTCACGGGCGAGGACCTGGCGCGCATGAAACCGTCGGCGCTGTTCGTCAATACCAGCCGGGCCGAACTGGTGGAAACGGACGCGCTGGAGACGGCCTTGCGCCAGGGCCGGCCCGGTCAGGCCGCCATCGACGTGTTTGCCAGCGAGCCGCTGGCGCCGGATGCGCCCCTGCTGCGCATGCCCACGGTGCTGGCCACGCCCCACCTCGGTTATGTCGAGCAAGACAGCTATGCCCTGTATTTCGAGGCGGCCTTGCGCAATGTGCAGCAGTTTGCCGCGGGCACGCCCAGCAATATCCTCAATCCGGCCGCCTTGACGATTTGAACACTGCCAGGCCTTGACAGCGCCCCGTGAAACGGCGATCTTGCAGTTGTGCCATGTTCCACATGGCTGCCTGATCACCACATTCACCGGGAAAAACATGAAACGTTTCGTCGCGCTGTGCACGGCAATACTGATGGGACTGGTCTCGCCAGCGGGCCAGGCCGACCAGGGCAGCAATTATTTCAACAACAAGGGCCGCAGCGACGTGCTCGCGGGCGGCGTGCGGATGATACCCATCACCACGCCCAGCGGCACCTTCAAGGTCTGGACCAAGCGCGTCGGCAACAATCCCACCATCAAGGTGCTGCTGCTGCACGGCGGCCCCGGCGCCACCCACGAGTACTTCGAGGCCTTCGACAGTTATTTTCCCGGCGCCAGCATCGAGTACTACTATTACGATCAGCTCGGTTCCAGCTACAGCGACCAGCCCGACCAGCCGGCGCTGTGGGAACTGCCCCGCTTCGTCGAGGAAGTCGAGCAGGTCAGAATCGCGCTGGGTTTAAACAGCAGCAATTTTTATGTACTCGGTCACTCGTGGGGCGGCATCCTGGCCGCCGAGTACGCGCTCAAGTACGGCAAGAACCTGAAAGGGATGATCATCTCGAACATGATGATGAGCATTCCCGCCTACAACGCCTACGCCGACAAGGTGCTGATGCCGGCGATGGACCAGAAGGCCCTGGCGACGATCCTGCAGATGGAAAAGGACCAGCAGACCAGCGATCCCCGCTACATGGAACTGCTGGGCCCGTATTACGAAAGCCACATCCTGCGCAAGCCGCAAGCGCAGTGGCCGGAACCGGTCACGCGGTCGTTCGCCAAGATCAATCCGAAGGTGTACGTGCCGCTGCAGGGCCCCAGCGAGATGGGCTCGCACGATTCCAAGCTCGAGCACTGGGACCGGGTGGCCGACTTGCCGAAAATTAGCGTGCCCACCCTGGTCATCGCCGGCGCCCACGACACCATGGAGCCGGCCCACATGAAGATGGTGGCGGCGCGCCTCAAGCGGGGCCGCTACCTGCTGTGTCCGGAAGGCGGCCACCTGGCCATGTACGACGACCAGCAGGTGTATTTCACGGGGCTGATCCGCTTTTTGAAGGATGTCGATAGCGGCAAGTTCTGAAGCGGCCCTACTTTTCCGCCGTCAGGTCGACACCGGGCGCGAGCACGATGGTGCGCGGCGCCGGCATCACGTGGGCGCGCGTCCACAGGCCGGCCCAGCCGGGCGGCCAGGCAATCGGCGCGCCCGCATACGGCGGCAACCCTGCGCGCACGCCGATCACGGGCACGGGCGGCACGTCCTTCAAGCCGTCGGCGGTGGCCTTTTCCATGTCCAGGCTGTACATATAGCTGGGCAGCAACTGCGCGCAGACATCCTTGAACCAGGCCGTGTGGTCCTCGTCGCGGCCCAGCGCCTGGGCCAGCCCCTGCGGATCGAACCTGGCCAGCGCCGTGATCAGTTCGTCCGTGCTGGCGCCCGGCGAATCGCCCCATCCCATCACGGGATTGACGTTGTAGTCGGCGCCCGAGCCATACCAGCCTTCGCGCCAGGGCCGCTGCATCCAGTCGCGCTTGCCCGTAAACAAATGCCAGCGCCAGTGCAGGCCGGACGGCTTGGGCCAGGAGTACAAATACAGTTTTTGATAACCGGCCTCGTGCAGCGCCGCCACCATCGCCATCAGGCGCGCGTGGGGCATGCGGTCGGGCGGGGCGCGGCGGAACAGGATCGCTTCGCCGTCGGCGTGCTGGACGTCGTCGGTGGACAGGTTCAGGTCGAGCGTGCGCTGCTCGCTGCCGAAGCGGGCGCTGATCCAGCCCGTGAGCAGGTTGACGTGGACGATCACCCCATAACCGCGGTGGCGATGGAAAATGACGGTGCCGGGAGCAAGCGTTTTCATCAGTCGTGTGAGGGTGTTGGGCAGCAGTGGGGGAACGCTGACGAAGATTCTAGCGCAGTCGCTGTCAGATTCAAGCGCTTTGCGCTTTTTCGACAGGGGCCTTGCCAGGCGCTATCATGACGCCTGTTATTTCACGGGACTTCAACCATATCATGAGCTTGCGCATCATCGCCACCGGCGGCACCTTCGACAAACATTACGACGAACTGACGGGCACCCTGGGCTTTGCCGACAGCCACCTGCCGGCCGCGCTGGCGCGCAGCCGCATGACCATCGAAGCCGTCCTCGAGCAATTGCCCCTGCTCGATTCGCTCGACATGCAGGACGCCGACCGCCAGCGCGTGCTGGCGGCCTGCCAGGCGGCGCCGCAAAGCGCCATCGTGATCGTGCACGGCACCGACACCATGAAGGAGACGGCCGCCGTGCTGGGCGCGGCCGCGCTGGGCAAGACCATCGTGCTCACGGGCGCCATGATCCCCTACGAGATCGCCAATTCGGACGCCCTGTTCAACTTGGGCTTTGCCGCCGGCGTGGCGCAAACCTTGCCGGCCGGCGTCTACGTGGGCATGAACGGCCAGGTGTTTGCTTGGGACAATGTCACCAAGAACCGCGCAGCCGGGGTGTTTCAGCCCTTGTAGGGGCCACGCCGCGGCGCGCTTACGCCTTCGCTTCGCCGCCCAGTGCTTCGACGATATCGGCCATCATCTTCGCCAATTCACCCGTCATCAGCATCATATCGTTATCGAAACGCTCTTCGTCGTTGCGGGTCGAGGTATCTTTCTCGGTGATTACGTCGAGCGCTTTGATGCCCTTGATGGCCAGCGATTCGGTCAACACGAACGAGACCTTGTCGTCCCAGGTCATGGCCAGGCGCGTGCACTGCTTGCCGGCGGCGATGTGGCGGCGGATATCGTCCGCTTCGAGCGCGTGCTTGACGTAGCGCACGGCGGCCTTGCTCTCGCCGGTGGCGCGCAATTCCGTGTCCTGGTCGATGGTGAAGCCCACTGGCGCTTCATCCGTTTCCAGCCAGGCCGTCATGACGGCGACGGGCGAGCGCTGCACGCGCAGGCTTTCCAGCGGCATCTTGTCGATCGCCTTCAACAACAGCTTGATGACGTCGTCGGCCTTGGCCGGGCTGGCGGCATCGACCACCAGCCAGCCGTTGACGGGATCGATCCAGGTAAACACATTGCTGCGGATACTGAAAGCGCGCGGCAGCAGTTCGTCGGCCACGCGTTCTTTCAGTTCTTTCATGGCCTTCTTGCCCGGCGCAAAGCCCTGCGCTTCTTCCAGCTCGGCGGCCTTGGCCTTGGCGACCTGGTTGATGACGGAACTGGGCAGCAGTTTCTTTTCCGTGCCCAGCTGGATCAGCATTTGCTTGTTGACGGTATGCACCAGCTGACCATTGCCGCGCGGCGAATCCCAGCCCTGGCGCAGCAATTCATTGCTGGTGGCGGGCACAAAACTGCCCGGTTCGAGGGCTTTTTCGAGTTGTTCCGGGGTGAAATTCCACGGGGCTGGCAGGCGGTAAATCTGGAGATTCTTAAACCACATAATTGATGTCCGGTTGATTCAGGATGGTGACGTTACGACAGGAGGAACGCCATTCTACACGCTCGATGGGGCGGCAAATGGCGCGGTGAAAGAGATCAAACATTTATGCCCGCGAACAGCGACAGTTGCTCCCGGCTGGCTTCTTCGCCCAGGCGCACGCCCACACCGAGCAGGCGCACGGGCCGGTTTTTTCGCAGAAAACCGGTTTCCAGCAGGTGGGCGAACTGGACGATGTCGGGCGTGGTGCCCAGGCATTCCACGGTGGTTTGCTGAAAATCGCTGAACTTGATCTTGGCAAACAACTTGTGAATATGGCGGCCCGCGTCGGCCCGCGCGATGCGACCCAATAAACTGTCGAACAATGCCGGCAGGGCCTGCTGACAGGCGGGCAGATCGGGCAGGTCGACCGTGTAGGTTTCTTCGCAACTGACCGATTTGCGTTCGCGCTCGCTCGACACCTCGCGCTCGTCGATGCCACGGCACAGATCGTGCAGGCGCCCGCCAAAGCTGCCGAAATGGTGTTGCAGCTCCTGCATGCTGCAGCCGCGCAGGTCGGCGCAGGTTTGCACGCCCAGGCCGTGCAATTTGGCCGCCGTCACCTTGCCGACGCCGTGCAGCTTCTTGACGGGCAAGGCAGCGACGAAGGCGTCGACCTGGTCGGGCCGCACCAGGAACAGGCCGTCGGGCTTGTTCCAGTCGCTGGCGATTTTCGCCACGAATTTATTCGGCCCCACCCCGGCCGAGGCGGTGATGCCGACGGTGTCGACGATGCGCTGGCGGATTTCCTGGGCGATCAGGGTGGCGCTGCCCTTGCAATGGGGCGAGCCGGACACGTCCAGGTAGGCCTCGTCAAGCGACAGCGGTTCGACCAGATCCGTGTAGTGGCCGTAAATGGCCAGGATCTGGCGCGAGGCGACCCGGTATTTTTCCATGTTCGGCCGCACCACCACCAGCGCCGGGCACAGCTTGAGGGCCTGGGCGGTGGCCATCGCCGAGTGAATGCCGTAGCGGCGCGCCTCATAGTTGCAGGTGGCGACGACCCCGCGCTGATCGGCCCGCCCACCGACGGCCAGCGGGACCTCGCGCAAGGCGGGGTTGTCGCGCATCTCGACGGAAGCGTAAAAGCAGTCGCAATCGCAATGGATGATTTTTCGGGCCGGGGCGTTCACGCTGGGAAATAAACCACTGTAAATGCATACAGTATATCAGAGCGGCCTTTGCGGCAAGGCAAAGCGTCGAATGAACTGGGCAGGCGGCGCGCGATCCAACCAGGACGACGGCAAGCGGCGCACTGCTTGCCCCACACCTTGCCACCTCACGTTTTCGCATCGGATCCCAGCATGTCCATCAACGCCCTTGGCGACCTTGCAGCGACCGTTTATCTGATTGGCTGTCACGGCGATCGTCGCGCAGCGATTTTTCACGACGACACCGATCGCCGCAACTGGCTGGGCGTGCTCGCCCATGTCTGCCTGCGACACCGGTGGCGCGTCTACGCCTTCTGTCAAATGGGCAATCACTACCAGCTGGTGGCGGCGCCGTTGGCAGCGTCCTGGCGCGGGGGCATACACGAGCTGAACAAGGTGTACTCGCAGCGCTTCAACGCACGCCATCGTTCGCCCGGTCAGCGCTGGCAGGTGCGCTTGCAGGGGCAGTGCCTGCACGACCCCGCGCAGGTGCTGGAACTGGCGCGCCATGTCGTGCTTGAGCCCGTGCGGGCGGGTTTGGTGGCAACCCCCGGTGGATGGCCGTGGAGCAGCTATGCGATGACCTGCGATCCAGCCCTTGCGCCGCCCTGGCTTGCAACGGAGTCGATCCTGGGGCGATTCGCTGCGACCCACGCGGACGCGGTGGCGGCCTACCGCCGCTTCGTCGCCGATGGCTGCGGCAGCCGTGCCAGCACCCCGGCGCTAACGGTTGCTGCCGCCGAAAAATAAAAAAAGCCACGGTGCAAACCGTGGCTTTCTGGGGAGAAGCGGCAAACTGTTAGAAGTTGCCCTTGAACTGCACACCAACCACCCGCGGCTCATTGGTAAAGCCCGTCAGGTTATTGAAATCGATGCCGCCGGTGACACGGCGGGTGTCGCCGATGTTGCGGCCGAAGGCAGCCACTTCATACTTGCCGTTGCTGAAGATGTAACCGACGCGCAGGCCCGTTTCGGTCAGTGCCTTGCCGGTAAATTCCACCGCTTCGTACAGGAAGAAGTTGACCTTGCTGCGGTGCGACACGTCGACCAGGGTGTAGAGCTGGCCGTCGGCCAGGTTCCACTGGTAGCGCGCCGAGGCGTTCAAGGTCAACTTCGGTGCTTGCGGCAGCGGGTTGCCATCGATGACGACGCGGCCGGCGGCGTTGATCGGATCGGTGATGGTGCACTGGGCGCACTTGTTCACCGACAGGGACGCGTCCTTGATCTCGGTGAAGTTGTAGCTGCCGCCGGCGGTGACCTTGAAGTCGCTGGTAATAAACGCTTCGAAATCGACTTCGGCGCCGCGACCGGTGGTCTTGGCGGCGTTGATCAGGCGGTTGACGTTCGAATTGCCACCGACCACGGTCAGCTGCTGGTTTTTCACCTCGAAGTCATACACGCTCAAGGCAACGCGGCCACGACGCTCGAACAGATCGGCCTTGATGCCCGCTTCGAACGAGGTGATGGTTTCGGCGTCGGCCACGGTGATGGGCACCGATGCCGAGGCGGCGGCGATACTCGGGGCGCGGAAGCCCGTGGCGGCGCGGGCGTAGACGTTGACGTCCTTGTTCAATTTGTAGCTCGTGCTCAGGTCCCAGTTGACCTTGTGCTTGCTCTCGTTGACCGACGATGGGCCGATCTGCACGACGTTGACGGCCGAGACCGTATTGAAGTCTTTTTCGTCATTGGTGTAGCGCAAGCCGCCACGCACGGTCCACAGCTCCGACAGCGCGTAGTTGACCGAACCGAAGGCGGCCCAGGCGGTGTTCTTCTGGTGGCTGGCCAGGTGCGAGGTCTGGGCGCCGGTGGTGCTGTTGAAGTTGTCGCTGTAGCCGTTGGCATCTTCGTTGAAGTAGTACAGGCCGGCCTGGTAGTTGAGCGGGCCGGCGTCTTTCGACTCGATGCGCAGTTCCTGGGTGTATTGCTTGACGCCGGTGATGCCGCCAGCGGTTTCGACCTGGAAGGGGATGAAGCCGGGGCCGGCAGGGGTGCCGCCGTCGATATCGCCGCGGCTGAGGTAGCGGTTGACCTGTTCGAAGCCCGTCACCGAGTACAGCTTGACGGCGCCCAGGTCCCACGACAGGCGCACGTTGGCGCCGCTGGTCTTGAGGTTCTGGAAGTTTTGCGCGTTCGAGACGATCTTGTCCAGATCGAGGCCGGCGGCGATGTCGTTGCTGCCCTTGGTGATCAGGTTGGCGCGGAACAGGCGCGCGCTGCCGGTGGTCATACGCTGGTGCACGTTGAACAGGGCGTTGAAGGTGCTCGAGGGCGTGTACAGGAACTGCAGGCGTTCGGCGTGCTCGTTGTAGCCGTCGAGTTCACCGGTCTTGGTGGTGAAGGCCGTGTCCGCGTAATTGTTGACGTAGTTGTCGCGGTGCTGGCGCAGGGCCGAGAAGCGCATGGCCCATTCCGGCGACAGCGGCACGTTGACGGCGCCGTCAACATTGATGGTTTTGTGCGACGCGACGCTGGCGTTGTAGTAGCCCTCGACCTTCTTGCTGTTCGGCTTTTCCGATTCCAGCTTGACGACGCCGGCCGGGGTATTGCGGCCGAACAGGGTGCCTTGGGGGCCGCGCAGCACTTCGACGCTGGCGACGTCGAAAATCGGGTAGCCCTTCAGGATCGGGTTTTCCTGGACGACATCGTCGTAGATCAACGAGACCGGTTGCGAGGCGAAGGTATTGAAGTCGGTATTGCCGTAGCCGCGGATATAAAAGCGGGGGAAGGTACGGCCGTTGGACGATTCGACGTTCAGGCTGGGCACCTTGGCGGCCAGCACGCGGATGTCTTCGCCGCCCGAGACGATGGTGTCGAGGCGCTCGCCCTTGAGGGCGGTCACGGAGACCGGTACTTCCTTGATGTTTTCCGTACGGCGCTGCGCCGTGACGGTCACCGATTGCAACTCGGGGGCGGCGGTGGTGGATTGCGCGAACGCGGCACCGGCTGGCAGCAGCGTGGCAATCGCCAGCGCGGCGCCGTGGGCGCGCAGCACGCGCTGGTGCATCTTGGACAGCTTGATCATGTGGATTTCCTGGAATAAGGTGAATGTGCCTGCATCAGAATTACAACGTCTGTCCCCACCATGCCCGGGCGTTCCGCATCCTGAGGATGTCTTTCACGCGCCTTCCCAACAGCAAGCGGGCATTTTCTTTCATTGTGTGCAATAGAAGCAAGCCTCAGTTTCGCCGACGTATGTCCACTACAACAAAATTGCCCGATCTTTACACCCGGCCTTTGTCCCCATTTTAAAAAAATCCTTGCGCGTCACGAATTCTTTGGATATGATTCGGGCCTCTTCAGACGTGGTGACAAACGTCGGATGCAGTTGAAATGAAGTGTGCGGGCGCTTAGCTCAGTTGGTAGAGCGGAGCCCTTACAAGGCTTAGGTCGGGAGTTCGAGCCTCTCAGCGCCCACCAAGGACTGCATCATGATCCGCAGGCTAGATCAAGTAATACGGAGTGGTAGTTCAGTTGGTTAGAATGCCGGCCTGTCACGTCGGAGGTCGCGGGTTCGAGTCCCGTCCGCTCCGCCAGCATCAAAGAAAAAGCCCCGCTTGTCGGGGCTTTTTCTTTGTGCGGAAGATTATCGTGGTCAGAGGACTTCCCCTGCGGGAAGTCCGGCTTGGGACTCGAAGCGATTCGCTTACAAGCGAATCGGCAGCCTACAGCATGTAGGCGAGTCCCGTCCGCTCCG